>VGIF01000044.1 GCA_016868015.1 Betaproteobacteria bacterium | reverse complement strand
TCGGCCTGATGAAATCAGCATTCATTTCGCATAATCGGCATCATCGCTTTCCTCGGGCGCACCTTTTACCTACTTGATCAGCGTATCCTAAAATCAAATGCTTACATAATTTACCTTGCAGCGGTGCGGGCGCTGCCGTTGCCGCGGCGGGCAATCGCGCGTGCCACTCGCGCTACCATGCGAGGCGAACGGGGAGAAAACGATGACACAAAAACGTTGGATGAGCGTGGTGTCGTTAGTGTGCGCGGCGTGGCCCGTGCAGGCGCAAGAATATCCGAATAAGCTGGTGCGCATCGTGACGTTGGCGCTGGGTGGCGGCTCGGATGTGGTGGCGCGTTTGACCGCGCCGATGTTGTCCGAAGCGTTGGGGCAGCAAGTGATCGTCGAAAATCGCGGCGCGGTGGCGAGTGAAGTGGTGGCGAAGTCGCCGGCGGACGGCTACACGTTGCTGGTGGAAGGCAGCCCCTTGTGGGTGTTGCCGCTGTTCCGTAGCGTGACGTGGGACGCGGTGAAGGATTTCGCGCCGATCACCTTGATCGTCAGCACACCGAGTGTGCTGGTGGTGCATTCGTCGCTGCCGGTGAAAACCACCCAGGAGTTGATCGCGTTGGCGCGCGCCAAGCCCGGACAACTCAATTACGCGGCGGGCACGCTGGGCGCGAACCCGCATCTGGCGGCGGAGTTGTTTAAAAGTCTGTTGAATCTCAATATTGCGCAAGTCGCGTACAAAGGCACCGGCCCGGGCTTGATTGGCCTGATGGGCGGCGAGGTGGAGCTGATGTTTCCGAATGCGGGCTCGGCGTTGCCGCACATCAAATCGGGGCGGCTGCGCATACTCGGTGTTGCGAGTTTGCAACCTTCGGTGTTGCTGCCAGGCGTGCCAACGGTGGCGTCCACGGTGCCGGGCTTTGAATCGATTTCCCCGCAGGGGCTGTTGGCACCCGCCAACACGCCGCCGGCGATTATCAACCGTCTCAATCGCGATGTTCTGCGCGGCATCACTCGGCCGGAGGTCAAAGAGCGCTTTATCAACACCGGCGCGGAATTGGCGGGCGGCACGCCGGAGGAATTTTCCGGCAAAATAAAATCCGATATTGTGAAATTCACTCGGTTGGTGCAGGAAGGCCGTATCAAAAAACATTGATTTGGATGGTACGTGAGAACCCCTTCACCGCAAAGGTGCAAAGGCGCAGAGGTTACGCAGAGAACTTCAAAACCAGTTCTTATGTTTTTCTCTGCGTTTTCTCTGCGTCTGCGCGCCTCTGCGGTGAAGTTTTTTTCTGAACAATTCCGGTAAGAGAACATCATGAATTACACGCTGACCGAACAACAACGCCTATGGCAAGCCACCGCGCGCGCGTTTGCGCAGGAGGAAATGCTGCCGATATCGTTAAAGTGCGACGCGGTGGAAGACCCATTCGAGACCTTCGATTGGGAGATTATCCAAAAAGGCTCCAAGCTCGGCTTTCGCACCGCGGTGGTGGGCAAGCAGTGGGGCGGGCATGGCATTGATTTCGTCACGCAGGCGCTGGTGATGGCGGAGCTCGCCAAGGCGGACAGTGCGATCACCAAAACCTTCAGCCAGTGCTGGAAGTGGAGCCATTTGATTGCCGAGTGCTGCACCGAAGATCAGAAGGCGCGTTTCCTCAAGCCGTTCATCGAAGACGACACGTTTTTATTGGGCCACGCCGGCACCGAACCCAACGCGGGGTCGGATCATCGGCTGCCGCCCGAGGACGATTCGCGCGCCGGGTGGAAACTAAAGGCCGAACGCCATGGGGACGAATGGTTGTTAAACGGCGAAAAATGTTTCATCGCCAACGGCAGCGTGGCGAAACTGTTTTTTGTCAGCACGCGCACCAACCCCAATGTGAAGCAGACCGAAGGCTCCACCGAGTTTTTGGTGCCGATCGACACCCCGGGCCTGCGCATGGGCAAGGTGTTCAACAAAAGCGGCTGGCGCTTTTATCAGAATGGCGAATTAATCTTCGAAAACGCACGCGTGCCGCACGCCAACATCATTGGTGAAGTCAACGGCGGCCACAAGGCGCGCAGCGGCGGTGCGGTCAAATTCGGCGATTTGGAATTGTCCGCCAACGCGGTGGGCGTGTGCGATGCCGCGGTCGAGATGGCGATGAAAGAAGCCGCCACGCGCTGGCCGGGCACGAAATACTTCAAGGACAACCAGACCATTCAGTTGCAACTCTCTGAAATGCACATGCTGACCGAGGCGCTGCGCTCGTTTGTGATGCGCGTGGCGATGGAAGCCGATGCCGGGCTCTCCGGCCAGAATATCAACAACGTACTCTTGATGAATTTCGCGTCCGATGTGATTCAGCGCGTGACGCGGTTGAACATGGATATCCACGGTGGGGCAGGCGTCGCGCAAATGCATCCACGCGTCGATAAGCTTTGCCGCGACGCGCTGATCTGGACCCATCTAGCCGGCGATTCGGTGCAGCGCATGAAGGGCGTGCGGCGGCTCGCGTGGGCGTAGGGCCGGTCAACCATTCATCCGCGCACGCGCCGCGGGCGCCAAGGCGCGATTAATGGGTGACAGATGATTAACAGGCCCTGGTAAATCCGTTGTTTTTTAACGGATTTATGCGGCGGATGTGGCTACGGCAGTGGTGGCCGATGTATAGTCTGCCTCATGAGTCCAGAGCGTTATTTTTTCTCGTTAAGGCTTGGCCGGGTTATTCCGCTGGGGGTCGCCGCCTTGCTGGCAGTGGTGCTGGCTTTCGGCATGGTCGCGTATTTCACCATTTCCGGCACCCGCGACCGCGTGCAAAACCTCGCGCGCTCGGATTACGGCGTGTTGCTCTCCACGCTGGAGATGAAAATCAACTTAAGCGCCATGACCATCGGCATGCTCGAGTATCTCGTCACGCCGGAGCCGGTGTTGCGCGAGCGCGCGCTCAAGCGGGTGGAGGATTTCAACCAACACCTGTTGCGTTATCAGCAAGCAACGCAGAAGCACCCCAAGCACGCGGCGCACGCCCAAAAAGTGGCGCAGACGTTCGCCCAGCACGAAACCGCGTCGCAGGCGTTGCTCGAGCGGCGCGCCGAGGCCGAGCAAATGTTGGTGGGCGTGTACCGCGATTTCAAGCGCATCAACCAGCGCGTGGAGACCGAACTGCCCGGTTATCTGGCGGCGCGCGGCGCGGGCGCCGATAGCCAGCACGTCCTTCGGCAACTCGATGCGGATAGCGCGCAGATTATGTCGCACGTGTCGGAGTTTCTGCGCACGCAAAATCCGGTCGTGCGCGAATCCATACACCGCGATATCGCATCGATCAACACCCAACTGGCGGGGCTTGACCGGTTGCGTGCGCCGCTTGACCGCTCGCCGCCGGTTGCCGAACTTAAGTCGCAGATCCATCGTGGCGTGGGCGACATACAAAAGCTGCTGGAACTGGATGTGATCATGCGCGCGCAGCGCGTCGAGACGGCCGGGTTGCGCCGCGGGCTGGAAAGTCTGCTCGATGAAGGCGCGCAACTGCTGGCGGTGCGTTCGCTGGACACCGCCACCGACGGCATTTTGCGCACGCTGAATCAAATCATGTTGTTTGTCGCGCTGTTGACGCTGGTGTTGTTGCTGATGCTGGCGGCGGCGATGATGTATGCGCGTACGCGGGACGTGCTGCCGGTGCGCCAGATGCACGCGGCGCTCGCGCGCGTGCAGGAGACCGGCGATCTCGCGGTGCGGGTGGACGCGCGCGGTGCGCCCGAGTTGCGCGAGATCGGCGCGCAGATCAATCAGGTGCTGCAGCAGTTAAATACCACCACGGTGAGCAAGCAGGAGCTCGAAGTCAGCCAGAAACACCTCGAACGCGAAATCGCCGAGCGGCGCATCGCGCAAGAAGCGCTGCGCGAATCCAACGTTAAGTTATCCGAACTGGTGGTGCAGGACGAACTGACCGGGTTGCCCAACCGGCGCGGGCTCGCCGACGCCATCGCGCAGTCGATCGCGCGCGCGCGCCGCACGCGCGCGCGATTTGCCGTGCTGTTTGTCGACCTGGATCACTTCAAGGAGGTGAACGATACCAAGGGCCACGACGTCGGCGACGATTTGCTGCTGGCGGTGGCGATCCGGCTGCGCCAATGCGTGCGCGAGGAAGACATTGTCGCGCGCATGGGCGGCGACGAGTTCGTGATCTTGATGACGGAAATCGGGCTGCGCGAGGACGCAGCGATGCTGGCGCGCAAAATCCTCAATGAAGCCACCGCGCCGATCAATGTGGGCAGTTACGATTTGTTCTGGCAGGCCAGCATCGGTATCAGCACCTATCCGGACGACGGCCACGATGCCACCACGCTGCTGCGCGCCGCGGATAGCGCGCTCCACCTCGCCAAGGAGGAAGGCCGCAACCGGTTTCACTACTACAGCGAAGACCTCACCATCAACGCCACGCGCCGTGTTGAGCTGGCTGACGAGTTGCGTAAGGCAATCGAGAACGATGATTTCTTTTTGCAATATCAGCCCCAGCGCGCGTTGGTGGGCGATGCGCTGGTGGGGGTGGAAGCCTTGCTGCGCTGGCGGCACCCGCGCTGGGGCATGGTGGCGCCGGATGAATTTATCCCCGTGGCCGAGGCCACCGGATTGATCGTACCGATCGGCGAATGGGTGCTGCGCGAAGCGTGCCATCAAGTGCGCGCGTGGACCGCGGCGGGCACGCCGCTGCGCGTGTCGGTCAATTTGTCGGTGCGTGAACTGTCGGCGAGCACCATCCTCGAAACCGTGCGCGCCAATCTTGCGGGCGTGCCGCCGGGGCTATTCGAAGTGGAGATCACTGAATCGCTGATCATGCGCAATCTCGATGCATCGATTCTGGTGCTGCGCCAGTTGCGCTCGGCGGGCGTGTCGGTGGCGATGGATGATTTCGGCATGGGCTATTCGTCGCTGTCGCGTATCAAGCAACTGCCGTTAAATCGCATCAAGATCGACAAATCGTTCGTGCGCGCCATCGGCGACGGCGACGACGGCGAGGAGCTCGCGCGCGCGCTGATCGCGCTGGCACATGCCTTAAAACTCGAGGTGATCGCCGAAGGCGTGGAAAATTCCCACGAACTGGAGTTTTTACGCGCGGAGCGCTGCGGCGAATATCAGGGGTTCTGGGGCGGGCGCCCGATGTCGGCGGCGGATATCACGCACCTGATCGCGCCCGAGCCGGTGCGTGCTGCGCGCGGCGGCGCACCCCTGTTGAGCGTGGTGCCGCGCGCGCACGGCAAGGAATCCGGCGCGTAGCGCTCGCCGCTATTTCTGGGCTTGCTCCATTTCCGCGAATGCATCGCGCGCCCAGCGAAACGCTTCGATGCCCGCCGGCACTCCAACGTAACACGCAATTTGCAACAGCACCTCCTTGATTTCGTCCTTGGTGACGCCGTTGCCGAACGCGCTCTTGATGTGCAGCTTGAATTCGTGCTGGCGGTTTAACGCCGCGAGCAAGCCGATGTTGAGCAAGCTGCGCGTTTTGCGCGGCAAGCCGGGGCGGCTCCAAATCATGCCCCACGCGGTTTCGGTGGCGTATTCCTGCATCGCCATGCTGAACTCGTCGACACCCTTCATTGATTTGTCGACGTACTCCGCGCCCAAGACTTCGCGGCGCAGGCCGATGCCTTTATTGAATAATTCGCTGGCCATGTTGTTTTCTCCTATGCGGTTGGTGGTAAAAAGTAAGTGGAATCGTGATTGAACGTAAGTATTGGATTTAATTGAATATTATTATGGCGCATACGTTGCTCCGTACACGGCAGGTGGGGCGGGCGCGTTGTTGCCGGTGTGATAGTCAGTTTGGGGCGTTCGCTCACACGAGCCGCCCGCTTAGAATTAAACGCCCGCCCGCAACAGCCAAGAATAAATCGATCGCATGAAATTGCTATTGGCTATTTTACTCGCGGCCTCGCTAGGAGGCTGTGCCTTTGCGCCCACCGATCACAACGGTGCGGATGCGCCGCGCAGCGCGGCCATCGTGCCGCTCACCTCGCCGCGGCCGCTGCTGGGGCTGGTGCTGGGCGCGGGCGGCGCCCGCGGTTTTGCGCACGTGGGGGTGATCAAGGCGCTGGAAGCGGCGGGGCTCGAGGCGGACGTGGTGGTGGGCGTGAGCTCCGGCGCGCTGGTGGCATCGTTTTATGCGTCGGGTTTAAAAGCGCCGGCGCTCGAAGTGATGGCGCTCAAACTCGAGGATAGCGATATTTTCGATTTTACCGTGTTCGGCCCCGGCCGCGTCCGGGGCGCGCGCTTGCAGCGGTTTGTGAACCACACGCTGCAAAACCGCCGCATCGAGGCGTTGGCTAAACCCTTTGCCGCGATCGCCACCGAAGCCGGCAGCCGCCAGATGGCGGTGTTTAACCGCGGCAATACTGGCATCGCGGTGCGCGCCTCGGCCAGCGTGCCGACGCTGTTTTGGCCGGTGACGATTAACGGCCGTTCGTATGTCGACGGCGGCGTGGCGAGCCGCGTGCCGGCGGCGCTGGCGCGCGAAATGGGCGCGGACGTGGTGATCGCGGTGGATATTTCGCGGCGCCCGGCGGGCGACGCCGACGCGGCCGATATCGTGATTCGCCCGCAAGCCGTGCGCTCGCGGCTTAACGATTTTAAGCACCGCCAAACCAACATTGCCGCGGGCGAAGCCGCCGCGCAAGAAGTAATCACGCGGATTCGCGAACAATTGGCCGAAGCGGCGGCGCGCAAGGCGCGCGGGCATACGGCGGCGCTGCGTTAAGTCATGATGTAGAGGCGTAACCGCATTACGCGCTGCGCGCGCGCCTGGGTTGGTGCGCTTCGAGCAGCGGCAGCACCTTGTCCGCGGGTAGCGGCTTGTGAAACAAATAGCCCTGATACTCGTCGCACGCAAGGCGCGCTAAAAACGCCCGTTGCGCCTCGGTTTCCACGCCCTCGTTGACGGTGGTGATGTCCAGTTGTCTGCTCATTGCGATCACCGCGGAGACGATCGCCGCGTCGTTGGGGTCGCTGTCGATTTCGCTTGCGAACGTGCGGCCGAGCAGCAGATACCGTTTGGGCAAGCCCGTCAACGCATCGAACTGCGCCATGAAACGACAGGCGTTCCTCGCTTTTGCGGCGCTCGATGTAATCGTGCAGCAGCCCCAGGATTTGCCGGATGTGGCCGGCATCGTCGACCATCGGGACATAGGTGGCCGAGATCGAAAACGGGCGCCCGCACAGCACAAAGTTCGACGCTTGCGTCTGTGTCGTCCGGGTGGCTTGCGCGTGATTAAGCGCGGGGAGGAGCGCCGTGGTGACTGCGGCCGGCGACAAGTCTTGATCGCGTTTTCCGACAATGTTTGCGGCGCATTGATCGAAAAACGCGAGCCCGCGCTGATTGACGACCTGGATGCGCAAATCGGCATCGTAGATCAGGAACACGCTGGGGATGCCGTTTAACGCCAATTGGCATGATGGGCCATCTTAGCGAAACGCCATGCGAAGCCAATAACGCAAATTGCTCGATTGCGCCTAAAAATTCCGATGCGTGGCGAGGTTACGGTTCGTCGCAGCGAATACCGCGTGTTGCCGCAATCCGGCGGCGTTGCCAATGTTGTTTGGCCCAAGTCCATGCGTTGTCGAGTGTTTCGTGCGCAAGACTCGCCGGCACATCTTGCGCCAGAAAACGCAGAGCGCCGGTCAATGTCGCGGCCGGGCGTTTAACGTCGAGCGCCGGCGCATCCGTTTGCTTGGACCATTTTTCGCCGCGCCGGTTTACCGCGACCGGTATGTGCGCGTAACGCGGCGTTGCGAGCTTGAGTAGGCGTTGCAACCAAATCTGGCGCGGCGTGGAGTCGAGTAAATCCGCGCCGCGCACGATGTCGGTGATGCCCTGTGCGGCGTCATCCACCACTACCGCGAGCTGATAGGCGAACAAACCATCGGCGCGGTGCACCACGAAGTCACCGACTTCATGCTCGACGTCCTGGGTGATCGTGCCTTGTATCACGTCGTTAAAGGTAATGTGCGCGCCGGCGGTGTGCACCCGCGTGGCACGTGCGGCGCGGTCCTGCGGCAAGCCGTTGCGGCAAGTGCCGGAATACACCGGGCCGTCGATGCCAAGCACGGCGGAATCGGCGATTTCGCGCCGCGTACAGGCGCAACCGTAGAGCAGGTTTCGCGCGCGCAGTTGATCGAGCGCGGCGCGGTAGGCCTCGTTGCGTGTGCTTTGGTGCATCACCGCGCCGTCCCACTGCAGGCCGAACGCCTCGAGGCAGCACAAAATGTTTTCCGTCGCGCCGGGCACGCAGCGCGGGGTGTCGAGGTCTTCTATGCGTACCAGCCACTCGCCACCCTGGGTTTTGGCTTCAAGATAACTCGCAACCGCCGCAATCAGCGAGCCGAAGTGCAGTGGGCCGGTGGGGGAGGGGGCGAAGCGGCCGCGGTACATACAGCTTGTTGCGATTCGATTCCCCCCGTGTGCACGCAGTGCACGGGGGAGGGTCAGAGAGGGGGCGCCCCCATCCTAACCCTCCCCCGCAAGCGGGGGAAGAAACATCGGTTAAGCGGTGAGCGTTACCGCATCGAAAAACGGTTTGTCGCCTCTAATCTGCGTGCGATGCATCAGCCGCCGCATGTTAGCGTCAAACGAATCGCGTCTATGCATCGCGCAGCGGTTATCCCACATCACCAAATCGCCCACCTGCCACACTTGATACCACTCGAATTCCGGTTGGGTGGCGTGCGCCCACAAGCGGTCCAACAGGTCTTCGCTCTGCTCGAGCGACAGGCCATTGATGTACGCCGATTGCCGCCGGCCGAGGAACAGGGCATTGCGGCGGGTTTCCGGATGGGTGCGGATCAGCGGATGATTTGCGCCGGGCGCCTCGCGCGGATCGGTGACTTCCATAAAGCCTTTGCGCAATTCGCCGGCGCTGTTACGGCTGGAATCATGGCGGCAGGTTTTGCCTTGAATCGCACGTTTCAATTCCGCAGGCAAGGTTTCGTAGGCGAGATACATGTTGTTAAAACCGGTGTTGCCGCCCACCGGCGGCACTTCCAGCGCGTAGAGCAGGCTGCCGATCGGCGTTGACTCGTTATACGACATGTCGCTGTGCCACAGCGCTTCGTAGTGGCCCAGGTTGCCGATGGCCTTGCCGTTGACCTTGATGTTGGACATCACGGTGATTTCGGGATACGGGTTCACCACGTCGTCCTTGGCGGCGTGGATCGGTGCCTTGTCGAGCTCGCCGAACAGACGCGCGAACTTCAAGAACTGCGGATCGTCGAGCTTTTGGCCGCGGAAACGCAAGACGAGGTGTTGATTCCACGCCGCGCGAATTTGCTGGTAGAGGGTATCGGATAGCGGCTGCGATAAATCGACGCCAACGATGTCGGCGGCGAGCGCGGCGCCCGAAGGAATCACGGTAATGCGAGTATTGCTGGCAGTATCCATAATGTAAGTATTTGATTTAATTGATATTTTTAAAACATCAAAATCTTTGCCACAGATTACACGGATTTACACAGATTACACGGATTTACACAGATTACACGGATTTACACAGATTAACCTCGAAAACAGCTGTGATCATCTGTGGCAAAGATTCCTTGCTTTGAAAGACTTGCATACCGCCATGGTAAGCTGCGATTCAATGATGGGTGCGGTTCAGTAGTTGCCGCAACGTGCGCCGCACCCCGTCAAGCCGCGGATGCATGCGCAACGCCATGTTAAACGCGACACACGACGATTCCACTTCGCCCTGCGCGCGCAAAATTTCGCCCAAGCCGCACATCGCGCCGAAATGCCGCGGCTCGATTTGCAGCGTGCGGTGTATCGCGGCCACACTTTCGTCGTCGCGGCCCATCAGGTACAGCAGCGTGGCGAGTTTGTTCCACGCTTCCGCCCAATCGGGGCGGCGGCGCAGCAGACGCGCTAAGCGTGTTTCCGCGATGTCGTAGCGGCGCTGTGCAATGTCGTTGCAGGCACGATCGAGTTCGAGTTCGGCGCCTTCGTGGGTGTCGTACATCCACACGTTCCAAATCGCTTCTTCGATGGGGGCGGCGTAAAGCGCGTTGGCGCAGGCGTGCAGCTTCACAAAGAGCTCGTTAAGCCGCAGCGGCAGCGAGGCTGCGGGCCGGCGCTGCGGGCAGTGACTTACCAGGTGTAGCGTGTCGGTGTAACGCAAGGTTGCGGCCGGTTATGGCGACCGAAACATTATCGGCGAGCTGTGAGAAAAATCAATCCCCACCTAACGCCAATGCTTGCGGCACCGTTCGCCCTGAGCTTGTCGAAGCCTGTCCTGAGCTTGTCGAAGGGGGGCGATCACGGCAGGAGAAACCCTCGGTGCTGATATTACGCAACGATTTTATTGCGCAACAACCCTATCCCCTCAACCTCCGTCTCCATCACATCCCCCGGCTTCATGAACTCCGGCGGCGTGCGCGCGTGCCCCACGCCCGAGGGTGTACCGGTCAGAATGATGTCGCCCGCTTCCAGCGTCAACCCCGCCGATAACTCGGCGATGATGCGCGGCAGTTTGAAATACAAATGCCGGGTGTTCGAGCTTTGCTTGACCACGCCGTTCACACGGCACTGCAGGTTCAGATTGCTGGGGTCTTTCACTGCATCCGCGGTGACGATCCACGGCCCCATCGGCGCATGCCCGTCGAGGCTTTTGCCGCGAAACCATTGCTGGCCGTGGTGGCGCTGCACTTCGCGCGCGGACACGTCATTCGCGACCATGTAGCCGTAGACGTGTTTCATCGCGTTGGCTTCGGTGATGTTGCGCCCGCCCGCGCCGATCACCATCGCGAGTTCCACTTCCCAATCGAGTTTTTCGGTGACGCCGCCGTGCGCCGGCACGTTGCCGTAGGGCGTGTTGACCGTTAGCGGTTGCTTGGAGAAAAACGCCGGATGCGCGGGCATTTCCGCCTGATGCGGGCGGGCCGCGGCGCCTTCGTTGAAATGATCGAGATAATTCCAGCCCACGCAAAACAGGTTTTTGCGCGGGCGCGGAATTGGCGCGTGCAGTTTGACGCGGTCAACTTTGTAATGGCTCGCCTTCACCTTGGCGGTGGCTTTTTTGATCGCAGCCCAACCTTTTTTGCCCGACGCAACGAGCGAAATCATGTCGTTAGCGTCAAACGGCAGCGCCACGCGCGCGGCCTTGGCGGCCCGCGCGATGTCGATGATGCCGCCGTCGGCGCCGATCACGCCGGTTTTCGATGGTTTGCGCGCGGATTCGGAAAACGTGACTAACTTCAATTCTCTCTCCTAATTTTGGTTTTTAATCTTAAATCGTTCGCAAGCCGCGACAAGTTGCCGGCAAATGCCCGGCTCCCACGCGGCGTGGCCGGCGTCGGGCACGATGATGTATTCGGCCTCCGGCCACGCGCGATGCAAATCGTCGGCGCTGATGATCGGGCACACCGCATCGTAGCGGCCTTGCACGATCACGCCCGGAATATTGCGCATGCGGTTGACGTTATCCAGCAACGAATTCAACGGCAGGAAAATATCGTGAGTGAAGTAATGCGCCTCGATGCGCGCCAAACCCAGCGCCACCACGTCGCCGCCGAAATACGCGACGGTTTCGGGGCTCGGCATCAGCGTCGAGCATGAACCTTCGTAGCGCCCCCAGGCGCGCGCGGCGGGCATGTGCACCGCCGGGTCGGGATCGATCAAGCGCCGGTAGTAAGCCTGCAATAAATCGGAGCGCTCTTGCACGGGGATGTAACCGGCAAATGCACGCCACGCCTCGGGGAACAGATTCTTGAGCTCATACAAAAACCATTGGATTTCGCTGCGGCGGCACAGGAAAATGCCGCGCAAAATGAGCCCGCTACAACGCGCGGGATGTGCCTGGGCGTAGGCCAGCGCGAGCGTGCTGCCCCACGAGCCGCCGAACACCAGCCAGCGTTCGATGCCAAGATGATTGCGCAGCTTTTCCATGTCCGCGATCAAGTGCGGCGTGGTGTTGTTGTTCAGCTCCCCCAGCGGCGTCGAGCGCCCCGCGCCGCGCTGATCAAAAATGACGATGCGGTAGTGCCTGGGGTCGAAAAAACGCCGGTGCGCGGGTGAAGCGCCGGCGCCCGGCCCGCCGTGCAAAAACACCGCCGGCTTGCCGTTGGGATTGCCCGAAACTTCCCAATACATGTGGTGCCCGCTGTCGAGCGCCAGCATGCTAGCCTGAATCGGCTCGATTTCGGGATACAACTCGGTGCGCAGGGTGGGGGCGTGGTCGGCCACGGTTTTGTCCTTCGGAAGAAACGCGAAAATAGCATAACCGGCGCGGTTGCGTGAGCGGTGGGGGTGTGCGTGTTAGAATAGCCGCGCGAAAGCGGCGCGAAGTGATACAGGTTGTGAAAGTACGGAACGAACAACGCTTAAATCTTCACCGCAAAGACGCAGAGTCGCAGAGAACGCCCGCAGAGAAATACGAATTCGTTTTTTTGAATTTCTCTGCGTAACCTCTGCGCCTCCGCGCCTCTGCGGTGAAGGGGATTAATCATTAACGGAGAACAACATAGCCATTCCCCGCCTCAACGGCATCATCAAAGCCCTCGAATCCGGCAAAAACGCGCTGGTGTGTTTTCAAGCGGCCGACACTGCCAATGCGCAAGCGGTGTCGACGGAAAAATACGACGGCGTGGTGTTCGAAATGGAACACGGTGCTTATGACATCAAGGCGCTGCGCGATTGCTTGCAGTACATGTTAAATCGCCAGCAGATCGCGGCCTCGGGCAGTGTGGCGCCGGCGGTGACGCCGATGGTGCGCATCCCGCCCAATGGCGCGGAGATGAATCAGTGGGTCGCCAAGCAAGTGCTCGACCAAGGCGTCTACGGTGTTTTGTGGCCGCATATCAGCACGGTGGAAGAAGCGCGCAGTGCCGTCGCATCGTGCCGCTACGCGCGCCCGACGAGCGCGCCGTGTTACGAGCCCGCCGGCCAGCGCGGTGACGCGCCGGCGAACGCCGCGCGCTTCTGGGGCATTTCGCAGCAGGAATATTACGATCGCGCCGACGTGTGGCCGCTCGACCCCAAGGGCGAAATCCTGGTGGCAATCATGTGCGAAGACGTGGTCGGCCTGAAAAATCTGCCCAGAATTTTGAAGGAAGTGCCAGGCATCGGCGCCGTGGTGATCGGCGAAGGCGATTTGTCGCAAAACCTGGGTTTCCCGCGCCAGTACAAACACCCGGCGGTGGCGGGCGCGATCAACGAGATTTTGTCGATCTGCAAAGAAAATAATGTCGCTTGCGGCCATCCGCACGTGGAAGCGGATAATGTCGATGAAGTGGTGGCGCAAGGTTTCCGCTGGCTGATGCCGCGGCCGGCGCGTTCGAATGCGGTGTTGGACAAGGTGTTGAAGTTGTCGGGGCGATGACCTGAATTTGTAGAATGGGTGGAGCTTAGCGAAACCCATCACAAACGCAATGTGACGCCGTGATGGGTTGCGCTACGTTCCGCCCATCATACATTTATGTAAGTATTTGATTTTATTTAATATTTTATTAATGTCCGACAAACCCCAAACTCTCGTCGAACACCTGCAAGCGTTCATCGACGACACGCTTACGCGCTGCACGCGCTGCGGAAAATGTTATGAGGCGTGTCCGATGACGAAGTATGGTGAGGGCCTGCAAAACGCCGATGCCAAGCACGTGGTGTCCGGCGTGATCGATTGGCTGCAACAAAAACCCGGTAACGCGCAAAGCGTGAGTTGGTTAAAAGTGTGCACGCAAAGCGCCAAGTGCATCGACGCCTGCCCCAAAGGCATCAACGCGATGAAAATGGTGCGCGTGGCGCAAATGAGCGCAATGGGTTCGCTCGGCGTGCCGGCGGAACAAGCGGCATTGAGCGGGCGCGATGCCAAGGATTTTTTTCGCGTGATCAATGCGTTTTCGCAGACGCAAATGACGTCGCAGCAGGTGCAGAAGTGGCAGCGCTGAGGTGTCAATGAACGCAACCGAAAAAATCACCTTCTGGTACGGCTGCAACGCGGTGCGCCACGGCGACATCATCCACGGCGCGATTGCGTTGCTCGAAGCCGTGGGTGTTGAAGTCACGCCCGCCGGCGGCGCGGGCTATTGCTGCGGCACGTCCAAGGACGCCAACCTGCGCGCCGCCGAAGGCATGGGCCAGCGCACAGTGAAAAAATTCAACGCCCATGGCACAGGCAAAGTGGTGTCGTGGTGCCCCTCGTGTTACCGCCACATGAATGGCTTCATGGGCGAATATACGCAGCCGCAATTCGAGTTGTCGCATTTCACGCAACTGCTGCACGCGCGGCGCGACGTGCTGGCGCAAAAACTCACGCGCCGAGTCGAGCGCAAGGTGATGCTGCATCGGCATTTCGGTTTTCACGAAGTTGATGTCAATCCGCTGGTGGAAGATCTGCTGCGGCTGGTGCCGGGCATCACGCTGCTTGAAGGCGGCACTGCCGCGCCGGGGCATATGTGCTCGGCGTTGTCGCGCGTGCCTGCTTCGCTCAAAGATGTGACACGCGGGTTGTGTGACGACGCGGCCGCGTGCGGCGCCGACACCGTGGCCACGGTGTTTCACTCGTGCCAGCGTTTGCTGTGCGGCCTGGAGGCCAGCGAGCCGTTTCGCGTGGTCAACTACGTGAGCCTGCTCACCGAATCCATGGGGCTCACGTTCGCCGACGATTACAAAGCCTGGAAGCTCGCCGGTTCGGAGGACGAAGTGATCGCCAAGGTCGGCGAGGAGCGCATCGCCGCCATCGGCGAAAATCTCTTTCGCGAGTCGATCCTGCCGGAGCTCATGCGCCGCCCGTCGAAATAGTCGCGCTACCGCGCGGGTCGCAGTGAGCGCTGCGTTATAATGCGTGCTCTTTTTTTGGCCATCCGTCCATGGAAGACGCTCTGCGCAAAGCCGCGCTCGATTACCATCGTTTGCCCACGCCGGGCAAAATTTCCATTGCGCCGACCAAGGGGCTGATCAATCAGCGCGATCTCGCGCTGGCGTATACGCCGGGCGTGGCCGCGGCTTGCGACGCCATCGCCGCCGACCCCAACGAAGCGCGCAATCTCACCTCGCGCGGCAACCTGGTGGCGGTAATCACCAACGGCACCGCGGTGCTGGGCCTGGGCGCGATCGGCCCGCTCGCCGCCAAGCCGGTGATGGAAGGCAAGGCGGTGCTGTTTAAAAAATTCGCCGGCATCGATGTGTTCGACATCGAAGTCAACGAGCGCGATCCGCACAAGCTGGTCGACATCATCGCCGCGCTGGAGCCCACCTTCGGCGGCATCAACCTCGAGGATATCAAGGCGCCGGAGTGTTTTATCGTCGAGCGCGCGTTGCGTTCGCGGCTGAAAATCCCGGTGTTTCACGATGATCAACACGGCACCGCGATCACCGTCGGCGCGGCGATGTATAACGGGCTCAAGGTGGTCAACAAGGACATCGCGCAAGTGAAGCTGGTGGTGTCGGGCGCGGGCGCGGCGGCGCTGGCGTGCTTGGGCTTGCTGGTGAAAATGGGTTTGAAGCGCGAGAACATCATCGTCACCGATATCGAGGGCGTGGTGTACAAAGGGCGCCCGGTGTTGATGGACCCGGATAAAGATGTTTATGCCATCGAAACCAGCGCACGCACGCTGGGCGAAGTGATCGCCGGCGCGGACGTGTTCCTGGGTTTGTCGGCGGGTGGCGTGTTAAAGCCGGAAATGGTCAAAAAAATGGCGCCGCGGCCGCTGATCCTGGCGCTCGCCAATCCGGAGCCGGAAATTCTGCCGGAGCTCGCGCGCGAGGCGCGGCCCGACGCGGTGATCGCCACCGGGCGCTCCGATTACCCGAATCAAGTCAACAACGTGTTGTGTTTTCCGTTTGTATTTCGCGGCGCGCTGGATGCGGGCGCGACCACCATCAACAGCGAGATGGAGCTTGCCGCGGTACGCGCGATCGCCGAGCTCGCACAAGCGGTGCAGTCCGACGAAGTCGCCGTTGCGTACGGCGAACCGCAGCAACCTTTCGGCCCGGATTACTTTATTCCACGCCCGTTCGATCCGCGCTTGATTGCGCAAATCGCGCCGGCGGTGGCCAAGGCGGCGATGGATAGCGGTGTTGCCACGCGGCCGATTGCCGACTTCGATGCGTATCGCGATCGGCTCAATCAATTCGTTTATCAATCCGGCCAGATCATGCGCACGGTGTTCGCGGCGGCGAAAAAATCGCCCAAGCGCGTGGTGTACGCCGAGGGCGAGGAGGAGCGTTTCCTGCGCGCCGCGCAAGTGGTGGTGGATGAAGGCATTGCGCGCCCGGTGCTGATCGGCAGGCCCGATGTCGTCGACACCCGAATCGAGCGCTTGGGGCTGCGGCTTAAGCGCGATGCCGATTTCGATCTGGTCGATCCGGGCAACGATCCGCGTTATCGCGAATACTGGGGCGAATACTATCGTCTGACGCAGCGCAAGGGTGTGAACATCGAGCTCGCCAAGCTCGACATGCGGCGGCTGCCGACGCTGATCGGCGCCATGCTCTTATACATGGGCGCGGCGGATGCGATGTTGTGCGGCATTCTCGGTCAGTATGGCCGCCACTTGCGCCACATCGACCGCGTGATTGGCAAACGCCCAGGGGTGAATCACTACGCGGCGATGAACGCGCTCATGTTGCCGAAGGGCACGGTGTTTATTTGCGATACCTACGTCACCTTCGATCCGACCGCGGAGCAGATCGCCGAATCCACCATCCTTGCGGCGGAGGAAATTCGCCGCTTCGGCATCACGCCCAAGGCCGCGCTGTTGTCGCATTCGAGTTTCGGCGGCGGCGACACGCCCACCGCGCAGAAGATGCGCGATGCGCTGGCGCTGATCCAGGCGCGCGCACCGAGCCTGGAAGTGGAAGGCGAAATGCAGGGCGACATGGCACTGTCCGAGGAAATCCGGCTGCGCGCGTTGCCCGATAACAAGTTAAAGGGTGCGGCCAACCTGCTGGTGATGCCCAATCTGGACGCGGCGAACATCGCGTTTAATCTGTTAAAAGCGGCGGCGGGCGACAACATCACCGTCGGCCCGATGCTGTTGGGCGCGGCCAAACCGGTGCATATCATCACGCCTTCGTCGACCGTGCGGCGCATCGTCAACATGACGGCGCTGATCGTGGTGGACGCGGGGGCGCAGCGGACTTTGTTGTGAGGGGCAAGAGGTAAGAGGTGACGCGTGAGGCGTAAATCGTTGCATGGCACGTTTCACGCCTAACGCCTTACGCTTTTTTTGAAATGGGAACAATGACATGAATAATAAAACTCGCATCGAACACGACACCATGGGCGACATCGCCGTCGCCAACGACAAACTGTGGGGCGCGCAGACGGAGCGCAGCCTGCATCATTTTCATTTCCCCGGCGAGACCATGCCGCGTGAGGTGGTGATGGCGCAAGTGCTGGTGAAAAAGGCCGCGGCGCTTTCCAACATGGCGCTCGGTGCGCTCGATAAGAAAAAGGGCGCGGCGATTGTCAAAGCCGCCGATGAAGCGCTCGCTGGCAAGCTCGACGGGCATTTCCCGCTGGTGGTGTGGCAGACCGGTTCCGGCACGCAAACTAACATGAACGTGAACGAGGTGCTGGCGAATCGCGCTTCCGAGATTCTCGGTGGCAAGCGCGGCGTGGCGCGTATGGTGCACGAGAACGATGACGTGAACAAAGGCCAGTCGTCGAACGATACCTTCCCGACGGCGATGCATGTCGGGGCCGTCATCGCGTTGCAAAGGCAGTTGATTCCCGCAGTGAAGAAACTGCGCGATACGCTGCATAAAAAATCGCGGGCGTTCATGAGCATCGTCAAAATCGGTCGCACGCATTTGCAGGACGCGACGCCGCTGACCTTGGGCCAAGAGTTCTCCGGTTACGTGGCGCAGCTCGATCATGGTTTGAAGCACGTGCAGGCGTCGCTGCCGCATTTATGCGAGCTGGCGCTGGGCGGCACGGCGGTGGGCACGGGTTTGAACGCACACCCGAAATTCGCCAAGGACGTGGCGGCGCAGCTTAAAAAACTCACGGGTTTGCCGTTTGTCACCGCACCCAACAAGTTCGAGGCGCTGGCTTCGTGCGACGGCGTGGTGCACGCGCACGGCGCGTTGAAAACCCTGGCCGCGTCACTGATGAAAATCGCCAACGACATCCGCTGGTTGTCGTGCGGCCCGCGCTGCGGCATTGCCGAAATCGTGATTCCCGAAAACGAGCCGGGCAGCTCGATCATGCCGGGCAAGGTGAACCCGACGCAGTCCGAATCGATGACCATGGTGTGCTGCCAGGTGTTCGGCAACGACACCGCGATCAACGTCGGCGGCTCGATGGGTAACTTTGAGTTAAACGTGTTCCGCCCGATGGTGATCCGCAACTTCCTGCACAGCGCGAGTTTGCTCGCGCATGCATGCGAAAACTTCAACGAGCATTGCGCCATCGGCATCGAGCCCGACCGCGAGCGTATCGATAAACTCATGCGCGAATCGCTGATGCTGGTAACCGCGTTAAACCCGCATATCGGTTATGCCAAGGCGGCGGCGATCGCCAAGAACGCGCACAAAAAAGGCTTGACGTTGAAGGCCTCCGCCATCGCCATGGGCCATGTTACCGACGCGCAGTTCGACCAGTGGGTGCGGCCGGAGGATATGGTGGGGATGAAGTTAAAGCCCGCGCGCAAGAGGCAGTAACAACGCGTAGGGTGCGAACCGCGCACGCGGCCACATCGCAAGCGCGTGCGCGGTGCGCACCCTACCGCTATTGCGCGAACTTGCGTATCGCCGCCGGCAACGCCACCGAACGCTGCGTCTTGGGATCAAACCACACCGACACCGCGTAACCCTCGGCGGCAAGCTCGCCATTGCCATTGCGTAACACATAGTGCGTGCGCAAACTCGCGTTACCCATGCGGCCCAAATAAATTTCCACGCGCACAATGCCGGGGTACAGCAAAGGCGTGCGAAACAAACAGGCGTTGGCCGCGAGCACCGGCACCGGATCGGGCGGCACCATCGGCAAGCCGAGCGTGTTGATCCAGCGCATGCGTGCTTCTTCCATGTAGCGGTAGAACTCGGCGTTGTTGATGTGGGCGTCCGCGTCCATGTCGGCGAAGCGCAATGGCATTTCGCACTCGAACAATTTGCGGCAAGTGGCGGCGGTGTCGGTGTCGTTTTGTGTAATTTCGATCATTTTAAAAAATTCAATAAAATCATATACTTATGCATTTTACCGATTTTTGGGCAACAACGCACGCGCAAAACAATCTGCGGCGTTGCGTGGGGAGGGCGCGATCGGAACACAACGTTTGCGCGAAACCGAATCATCCAACTTATTTGAGTTTGCCAGCGTGACTTCAGTTTTTCATATCGGCTCGGCCGTGAAGCGCGCGCACCGCGCAGGTTAAAATCCATTCACCATTTTCGTTAAGCAGTGTTTGTACGTGTCGACCGTCCTAAAAACCGCACGCATCGAACCGCTCGATCCCGCGAGCATTACCGCATTATTGCGCTTGCCGCCGGTAGCGCCCGATGCGCGCGACTTGCACGTGGTGCCGGCCACAGGCGACATCAAAATCCATGACGCCGCGGTGTTGGTGCCGATGGTGTTGCGTGATAACCGGGTAAATCTGTTGTTCACGCAGCGCACCGAATACTTGAAATCGCACACCGGGCAAATCAGCTTTCCCGGCGGGCGCGTGGAGGCGGCGGACGCCGGCCGCGTCGACACCGCGCTGCGCGAAACCGAGGAAGAAATTGGTCTTGCGCGCACCCGCGTGCGCGTGCTGGGTGCGCTGCCGGAATATTATTTGCCGACCGGATTTCGCATCACACCGGTGATCGGTTGGATCGAAGCGCCGTTTCACACTGAACCCGATCCCTACGAGGTGGCGGACATTTTCGAAGTGCCGCTAGAGCATTTTCTCGATGCCGAGCGTTACCAGCGTCACGAATATCACTTCAACGGCCGTCATCGGCATTACGTGTCGATCCCGTACGAGGGCCGCTACATTTGGGGCGCCACCGCCGGTATGTTGTTGTCGATGGCACGCACACTATCGTTGCAACGCTTGAAATGAGCGGCGAACGCGTTCCCAGCACGCCGGCGGTGCTGGCGCTGCGCGCGGCGAAAGTGGAATTCACGCCGCACCTTTACACCTACGAGGAAAAAGGCGGCACCGCGGTATCGGCACGCGAATTGGGCGTCGATGAACACGCCGTGGTGAAAACGTTGGTGATGGCCGATGACAAAGGCGCGCCGCTGATCGTGTTGATGCACGGCGATCGGCAAGTGTCGACCAAGGCGCTGGCGCTTCTGATCGGCGTCAAATCGGTGGAGCCGTGCGCGCCTGAAGTCGCGCAGCGCCACAGCGGTTATCGCGTGGGCGGCACCTCGCCCTTCGGCACGCGCAAAAAAATGCCGGTGTACGTGGAAAAACCGTGCTCGATTTACCGGCGATTTATATTAACGGCGGCAGCCGCGGTTTTTTGGTGCGTATCGCGCCGGCCGTGGTGCCCCGCTTGTTAAGCGCAAAACCGGTCGAGGTCGCGATTTCGTAGCGGTTAAAACTTGTGGCACCATGCGGCTTGCGGAGGCGGCAGGGACAAGCATGGCAAACGACAGCGGCGCAGCACTGGCGGGACGTTCGAAAACCGCGTTGATTCTAACCGGCGGCGGTGCGCGCGCGGCCTATCAAGCCGGCGTGCTGCGTGCGTTATCCGAATGGCGGCCTAAGGGCGCGCCTACGCCGTTTCCGATTATTTGCGGCACCTCCGCGGGCTCGATCAATGCCACCGTGCTGGCGGTGGATGCGGAGAATTTTCGTATCGCGGTGCGCCGGCTGGTGACGGTGTGGAAAAATTTTCATGCTGATCATGTGTATCGCGCCGATGTGTTCGGCGCCTTGCGTAACAGCGCGCGCTGGATTTTCGCCGGCTTGACCGGCGGGCGGCCGCACCGCAGCAAACCGGTATCGCTGCTGGATAATGCGCCGCTGGCGGCGTTATTGGATCGTCACGTGAATTTTGCGCGGATTCAGGAGCAGATCGACGGCGGTTACCTCGCCGCGTTGAGCATCACTTGTTCGGGCTACTCGTCGGGCCATTCGGTAACGTTTTACCAGGGGCAGCCCGATCTTAAGAGCTGGCATCGTGCGCGGCGCGTGGGCGTGGCGATGCCGATCGAACTCAACCACCTGCTGGCATCCAGCGCGCTGCCGTTTATTTTTCCACCCATGCATATCAATCGCGAGTATTTCGGCGACGGCTCGATGCGCCAGATCGCGCCATTAAGTCCCGCATTGCACTTGGGCGCGGAGCGCTTGCTGGTGATCGGCGTGGGGCGCCAGCTGCAGGCCGGCAACGAGCGTTTGCGCGGCACGGCCTTTCCGACACTGGCGCAAATCGCCGGGCACGCGTTGAACAGCATTTTTCTGGACAGCCTGGAAGTCGATCTGGAGCGCATGCAGCGCATCAACCGCACCATCGCGCTGATTCCGGAAGCGGTGCGCCGCGAAACCAACTACCCGCTGCGCCGCGTGGCGTTTCGCGTGTTGACACCGAGCGAGGAGCTGGAGCGCATCGCCGCGCGTTATGCCCACGAACTACCCAAGACGATACGTACGTTGTTGTCCACGGTGGGCGGGACGCGCCGCAGCGGCTCGACGCTGCTTTCATACCTGTTGTTTGAAAAATCGTTCTGCCGGGAGTTGATTAAACTTGGCTACAAGGACACTATGGCGCGTAAGGACGATCTGATGGCGTTTTTGGAATGGCCGGAATTGGTTGCATGAAATCGCCAAAACCATTTTCAGATGCGTGCGAGCGCAATCGCGGGCCGATACTCGGGGTGCTGCGCGAGGCATTTGCGCGCGCGCGCCACGTGCTTGAAATCGGTTCCGGCACCGGGCAACACGCGGTGTATTTTGCCGAACATTTGCCGCATCTGACCTGGCACACCAGCGACCGGCCGGAACATCATGCCGGTATCCGGGCGTGGATTGGCGACAGCGGGCTTAACAACGTCAAGCCGCCGCTCACGCTCGACGTGCGGCAACCCGCTTGGCCGGTTTCGGCCGTGGATGCGATATTCAGCGCCAACACCTTGCACATCATGGATAGTTCGAGCGTCGAAGCGTTTTTTGCGGGTGTTGCGCGGGTGCTGGCGACCGGGGGCGTGCTCGCGGTGTACGGGCCGTTTAACTACGGCGGCCGGTTTACCGCGGCCAGCAACGCCGCGTTCGACGCGGCACTGCGCTCACGCGGCGAGGGCAGCGCGATTCGCGATTTCGAGGCAGTCAACGAACTTGCGCGAAAATCCGGGCTCAAACTCATGCAGGATGTGGCAATGCCCGCGAATAACCGCGCATTGCTGTGGCGGCATGTACCGGAGACGATGAAAAAACCATGAGCCGTGCCTTTGTAAAAGAAAACGATGAAGAGGGCGACGAACTTCCCGAGCGCCCGGTGCCCACACACGCCAATTACGTGACCGTACGGGGTTTCGCGCAGTTGCAGGCGCGCGTGAAGGAACTCGCTGCCGCCGGCGAAGCGCTGCGCCCCAGCGTGCCGGAGGACACCGACGCCAAGCGCCAGTTGCGCGTGCTGGAACGTGATTTGCGCTATTTCAACGCCCAGCTCGAACGCGCCGAACTGGTGCGGGCCTCGTCCGAACATGACGCGGTACACTTCGGTGCGCGCGTCACTATCGGCGATGACGAGGGCAGGCAAAGCGTGGTGCGCATCGTCGTTGACGACGAGGCCGATGCCGCCGCCGGCGACATCAGTTGGGCTTCGCCCTTGGCGCGCGCGCTGATCGGCGCGCACGAAGGCGACGTGGTGACGTGGCGCCGTCCGGCGGGCGATGCGCAAATCGAAATCGTGGCGATTCACTACGCATAGGGCGACCGCGTTGACGCGCATGATGCATAACGCTTACGCCGCGGCAACACCGCCACGCGCAATATGACATTCCTGGTGCTTTTCTCCGCGCTGTTGGCCGAGCAACTGCGGCCGTTGCGTCAGGGCAATCCGGTGCACGCCGCCTATGCGCGTTTCGCGCGCTACCTGCAACAGCAGTTCGACGCGGGTGAGCAACGCCAGGGCGTAGTGGCGTGGCTGCTGGCCGTGGCGCCGTTAACGCTGGCGGTGTTGATTGCGCTGTGGCTGGCATCGCAACTGAACCAGACGTTGGCATGGTTGATGAGCGTGGCGGTTTTGTATGTTTGCATGGGGCTGCGGTTGCCTGGAGATTTTCTAAATAAAATCAATAATTTACTTGCTATCGGTGAGGTGTCGGCGGCACGCGAACAACTGCGCGCGTGGCGCAACGAAGACTGTGACGAGCTTAATTCGGGCGCCATCGCGCGCCTGGCGATCGAGCAAGGCCTGTTGTCCTCGCATCGACAGCTCTTCGCACCGATGGCGTGGTTTTTGGTGGCTGGGCCCGCGGGCGCAGTGTTTTATCGCGCGGCGGCCCTGGTGCGCGACGAGTGGCGCTCGCGGGTAACACCGGAAGCCGGCGCATCGAGCGAGTTCACGCGCTTCGCGGTGCGCGCGTTCGAGATCATCGATTGGATGCCGGCGCGCGTGACCGCGGCGAGTTTCGCCATTGTCGGTAATTTTCAGGACGCGATCGACTGCTGGCGCACGCAAGCCGCGGCGTGGGGCAATCAGGCGCAGGGCATTATCCTCGCCAGCGGCGCGGGCGCGCTCGGCGTGAAGCTCGGCGGGGAGTTGAACGAATACGGCCGCCTGCGTTATCGCCCGCAGCTCGGCGCGGGCGATGACGCCGATGCCGATTATCTGGCAAGCGCGGTGGGGCTCATCTGGCGCACGCTGGTGATGTGGATGCTGTTGCTGATCGTGGTGACGGTGGCGTACTGGTTGGGTTAGCGCTTAGCTACGGTAACGCTGCGCGTGCGCGCGCAATGCTTCTTCCACCAGTGCGTGATAGGTCGCCAGCCGCGCCGCGTGTATGCGCCCTTCGGCAGCGGCCTGCGCGATGGCGCAGCCCGGTTCCACGCGGTGCGTGCAATCGCGAAAACGGCATCGATCAAGCCACGGGCGAAACTCGATAAATGCCTGCGCGGTGTCCGCAAGGCTTAGGTGATGCAGGCCGAACACTTGCAGCCCCGGCGAATCGATGAGTTGGCTTGCCGCGTTCAGATGCAGCAGGCGCGCGCCGGTGGTGGTGTGCTTGCCGGAATCGAGCGCGGCGGAAGTTTCCGCCACGCGCAGCGCGGCATCGGGGATGATCCGATTGACGAGGGTCGATTTACCCATGCCCGACTGGCCGACCAGCACGCTGGTGCGGTTTTGCAGGAGCGGCGCGAGCGGCGATACATCTTGTTTAGCCGAAAGCCGCAGCACACGGTAACCGAGTTCGCGGTAGACTGCGAGCGCTTCCCACGCCGCGCCGCTTTGCGGCAAATCGTTTTTGTTGAGCACGATCAACGGCGCGATGCCGGCGTGTTCACACGCGGCGAGGCAGCGGTTCACCAGATCGTCGTAAAAACTCGGCACCGCAGCCAGCACGATCACCGCTTGCGTGACGTTGGCGGCGATCAGCTTTTGCCGGTGCGCGTCGGAGCGGTAGAGCAGGGTTGCGCGCGGCAGGATGGATTCGATTACGCCGCTGTTCTCCCCGCTGATGCTCAACGTGACGCGGTCGCCGCAGGCGATGTCGCTGCGTTTGCCGCGTGTCGCGCATTCCACCGTGGCGCCGTTCGGTAATTCGATGCGATAGCGGCGGCCGAAGCTGGCGACGACCTGGCCTTCGAGTCGTGCGGGGTTGTTGCGCGCGTTCAACGGTTAAAGATCGAACAATGCGTCAAGCTTCGCGGCACAAATAAAGTCATTCTCCGAAAGCCCGTTGATCGCGTGCGTCACATAACTGACCTTGCATTGGTTATATCCAACGGCGATGTCGGGATGATGATCCTCGCGATGCGAAATCCACGCGGTGGCGTTGACGAACGCCATCGTCTCGTAATAGTTCTTGAAGTGGTAGGTCTTGGCGATGGTGCCGTTTTCCAGCGCCCAGCCTTTGACGTGCTTCAGCAGGCTGGAGCTCTCGTTAGCGGTCAATGGCGCCACGCCGCGCTCGCACGGTTTGCAGCGCCTCACGGCAAGGTCGGCGGCATCCACGGTCTTAATAAAATATTCAATTAAATCAAATACTTATGATTACGTTGTTTGCGCTTGCAAGCGCCCGATGCGCGTCAACGCGGGCGGATGCGAATCGTAGAACATCGAGTGCAGCGGGTCGGGCGTTAACGTCGAGGCATTGTCTTTGTAGAGTTTCACCAGCGCGGAAATTAAATCCTTCGCATCGGCGTTTTGCGCGGCGTA
>VGIF01000043.1 GCA_016868015.1 Betaproteobacteria bacterium | reverse complement strand
ACTTCGTTACCTCCATGACTGCTCCGGTTACTTCCGGCTGGAGCATTTCGCCGGGTGGGGCTTGCACCCACTGGGAAGCGCCGCCTTTGCACGGCGCACGCCACAGCCGCCGTTGCGACGCCGGCAAAATTTCCATGTGCGGGTTAAACGTCCCGCTCACGCAAATTTCCTTTGAGGTAAAGGCGGCACTTGATCGACCTTCGCCAAACCCAAACGGTAATGCCAATAAGCCCACGAGCGCGCGTTGAACTGGCCGGCTTCGGCGTGTAGCAACGTGTCGCGCAGCACGTCGTCGCCGACTTGCGCGGCGAGCGTTTGCACGTCGGCGTAATCGCCGATGTTCATCACTTGCGCGATGACGCGGCGCGGCGTCGCGACTAATTCGTCCGTTGATTGCCACCAGATGTATTTGCTGGCGAAGCGCCGCAGGGTTTCGGTGTCAACGTAGGCCATGGCAAAGAATGTGTCAATGCGCTAACGACCGATATTATACACTAAGTATTTGATTTTATTGAATTTTCTATAAGGCTCGCCATCGCGGCATCCACCCCGCCCTTGCGATGCGGCACCTTCGCCAACGCCAGCCCCATCTCCACCCCCGCCAGCGTGCCCATCAACGTCAAATCGTTGAAGTCGCCCAGGTGTCCGATGCGAAACACCTTGTCGGCGATTTTGCCGAGCCCACTGCCGAGCGACATGTTGAAGTTATCCAGCACCACTTTGCGCAACGCGACTTCGCTGTGGCCGGCGGGCATCAGCACGGCGGTGAGCACGCTGGAATGTTCGGTCTCGTTTTGGCAAAAAATTTCCAGGCCCCAGGTTTGCACCGCGCGGCGCGTGGCTTCGGCGTGGCGGTCGTGGCGCTTGAATACGTTCTCAAGCCCCTCGTCTTCGAGCATCGCCACCGCCTCGCGCAGGCCGTAAAGCAAATTGGTCGACGGCGTGTAGGGAAAAAATCCGCTTTTGTTGGGGGCTATCATTTCGTCCCAGCTCCAGTACGAGCGCGGCAGCTTCGCGGTTTTCGACGCGGCGAGCGCTTTGTTGCTCACCGCGTTAAACGACAACCCCGGCGGCAGCATCAAACCTTTTTGCGAGCCGGCGATGGTGACATCGACGCCCCATTCATCGTGCCGGTAATCGATCGAGGCAAGCGAGGAAATGGTGTCCACCATCAGCAGCGCCGGATGCTTGGCGCGATCCATCGCCTTGCGCACCTCGGCGATTTTGCTGGTGACGCCGGTGGAAGTTTCGTTGTGCACCACACACACCGCTTTAATGGTGTGCGCTTTGTCTTCGTTCAACTTTGCTTCGATCAACGTGCTATCTACGCCGCGGCGCCAATCGCCGCCGATGAATTCCGGCTGCAAGCTTAAACGCGTGGCGAGGTTCTTCCACAACGTCGCGAACTGGCCGGTTTCGTACATCAACACCTTGTCGCCGGGCGACAGCGTATTCACCAGCGCCGCTTCCCAAGCGCCGGTGCCCGAAGCGGGGAAAATCACCACCGCGCCCCTGGTTTTGAATATGCGTTGCATGCCGGCGATGACATCGCGCCCCAGCTCGCCAAACTCCGGCCCGCGATGGTCGATGGTCGGCCGGTCGATCGCGCGCAAAATGCGGTCGGGCACGTTGGACGGACCGGGGATTTGCAAGAAGTGACGGCCGGCGGTGTGGGGCATGGTGTGGCTCCTTGGAGGGAGGGGTATTATAAGGGCTCACGTCAACTGCATTTCGACGCAGATTTACGCAGATGAACGCAGATTAAAGCCCAACCTCGCCATTCCGGCGAAAGCCGGAATCCAGGCCGTACCAAATGCGAAGCATCTGACTCAAGGCCTTCGGCCGAGGTTACAACCTGGGTTCCAGCTTTCGCTGGAACGACGGAGAGAGGAAATCTGCGTTCATCTGCGTAAATCTGCGTCAAAAAAGGTTTTTCGCATGAATGGCAACGACTCTCCCCTAGCCACCCGCCTAAAAAAAGAACTCCAAGGCGAAGTGTTATTCGACGCCGCCTCGCGCGGGCGCTACGCCACCGATGCGTCGATTTATCAAATCGAGCCCATCGGCGTCGTCGTGCCCGTCACCGAAGACGACGCCAAGATCGCGATGCAAATCGCGCTCGATGCTGGCGTGGCGTTGCTGCCGCGCGGCGGCGGCACCTCGCAGTGCGGGCAGACTGTCGGCGAGGCGCTGGTGATCGATGTCAGCAAATATCTGCGCCATGTGCTCGAATTCAACGTCGAGGCGCGCACGTGCGTGGTGCAGCCCGGCGTGGTGCTCGATCAACTCAATGCGTTTTTGAAGCCGCACGGCCTGTGGTATCCGGTGGATGTCTCCACCAGCGCGCAGGCCACCATCGGCGGCATGGCGGGCAACAACTCTTGTGGCTCGCGCTCGATTTTTTACGGCAACATGGTGCACAACGTGCGCGGCGTCGATGCAGTGTTGGCCGACGGCAATGAGTATCACTTCGGCGGCGTGCCGAGTGATTTATCCCAGCTCGAAGGCCCGCAGGGTTATCGCGAGCTCGCGCGCAAAATCCGCGACATCGCGGTGTTAAACGCCGAAGAAATCGAGCTGCGTTACCCGAAGCTCTTGCGCCGCGTCGGCGGTTACAACCTCGACATGGTGTCCTCGCACCCATTCAACATGGCGCATTTGTTGGTGGGCAGCGAGGGCACGCTGGCGTATTCCAAGCGCTTGCACTTGAATCTCTCGCCGCTGCCCAAACACAAAACGCTGGGCGTGTGCCACTTCCCGACGTTTTATAAATCGATGGAGGCGCCGCAACACATCGTGAAGTTAAAACCCGTTGCGGTAGAGTTGGTCGATCGCACCATGATCGGCCTCGCGCGCAGCAACCCCGCGTTCCGCCCCATCGTCGAGCAATTCATCAAGGGCGACCCCGATGCGATTTTGCTGGTGGAATTCGCGGGTGACGACAAAGACGAGCAGCATCGCCGTTTGAAGCAACTGGTCGAGTTGATAGGCGACTTGGGTTACCCCGGCGGCGTGATCGAAATCACCGACGCCAACCTGCAGCGCGACGTGTGGGAGGTGCGCAAGGCAGGGTTGAACATCATGATGTCGATGAAAGGCGATGGCAAACCGGTGTCGTTCATCGAAGATTGCGCGGTGCCACTGGAGCATCTGGCCGAATACACCGACCGGCTGACCAACGTGTTTAAAAAACACGGCACCATGGGCACATGGTACGCGCACGCCTCGGTGGGCACGCTGCATGTGCGGCCGATTCTCAACATGCGTGAAGACGGCGCCGGCAAAATGCGTGCCATCGCCGAAGAAGCCGCCGAGATGGTCAAGCAATACAAAGGCTCGTATTCGGGCGAGCATGGCGATGGGTTAGTGCGCAGCGAATGGATCGCGCCGTTTTTTGGCCCGAAGCTCACCCATGCGTTTGGCGAGATCAAGGATATTTTCGACCCGAAGGGGTTGTTGAACCCCGGCAAAATCGTGCGGCCGTCAAAGCAGGATGATCGTTCGTTGTTCCGCTATAAGCCCGGCTACAAAACCATCCCGATTAAAACCGAACTCGATTGGAAAGAATGGGGTGGGCTCGATAAGGCCGTCGAGATGTGCAACAACAACGGCCACTGCCGCAAGTTCGACGCCGGCACCATGTGCCCGTCGTTTCGGGTGACGCGCGAGGAACAGCATCTTACCCGCGGGCGTGCCAACACGTTGCGTCTCGCGTTGTCGGGTCAGTTGGGGCCGGATGCGTTTACTTCCGATGAAATGTTCAAAGCGATGGATCTGTGCGTGTCGTGCAAAGGCTGCAAACGCGAATGCCCGACCGGTGTGGACATGGCCAAGATGAAGATCGAGTTTCTTCATCATTACAAGGCGCGGCATGGGTTTACGTTGAAAGACAAATTGATCGCGAATTTGCCGCATTACGCGCCGTGGGTTTCCATGTTAGGGCCGCTGGCGAATTTGGCGCAGGCTCTGGGGAAAGGGTTTGCTGGGTTTGCGAAGCAGCGCAGTTTGCCGAACTGGAATGGAAACTTTGTGCGGAGTCTCAAAACCCTTCCCTCTCCCGCCGGGAGAGGGGGCGAGGGTGAGGGAAAAAACGTCGCTACACAAGAAGTCGCCCTCTTCATCGACACCTTCACCAACTACTTCGAACCCGAAAATGCCCGCGCCGCGTTGAAAGTGCTTGAAGCCGCCGGCTACACCGTGCACGTGCCCAAAGCGCTAGAAGCGCGCCCACTGTGTTGCGGCCGCACTTTCCTTGCCACCGGCATGATCGACAAAGCCCGCGCGGAGGTTGAGCGCACTGTCGCGGCGCTCATGCCTTACGTCGAGCGCGGCGTGCCGATCGTGGGCCTGGAGCCCTCGTGCATCCTCGGCATGCGCGACGAATTCATGTCGCTGCTGCCCAACGCCAAAACCGCCGAGCTAGATTTGAACGCGTTTTTATTCGAAGAATTCATCGCGCGCGAAATCAATGCGCGGCGCTTCAAGCTCGATCTCAAACCGTTGCCGCAAAAAAAAGCGCTGCTGCACGGCCACTGCCATCAAAAAGCCTTCGCCGCGATGCCGGCGGTGCAAAAAGTGTTGTCGCTGGTGCCGGAGCTCAAAGTCGAAGTGATCGAATCCAGTTGCTGCGGCATGGCCGGCAGCTTCGGCTACGACGCCGAGCATTACGATGTTTCGATGCAAATGGCCGAAGTCGCGCTGCTGCCCAAAGTGCGCGACGCCGCTCGCGACACGCTGGTCGTCGCCGACGGCACCAGTTGCCGACATCAAATCCACGACGGCGCGCGGCGCGAGGCGATGCACGTGGCGCGGGTGTTGGCGCAGGCGCTGGCGTGAGGGCGGCGCGCGGCCGCCGCTCACGCTAGGCTCAGTTGGCCGCGAGGCCGGTTTCGCGCACCACTTTGGTCCAGCGTGCGATTTCGCCCCTGACGTGTGCCGCAAACGCTTCGGGCGTCGCGGTTCGCACCGTTACCCCTTGATCCTCGAAGCGTTTGTGAAGCGGGGTGCCAGGGGCGAGCAATTTTGCGACATCGCCGTTGATTTTGGTGACGACCGCCGGCGGCACTTTCGCGGGCGCGCACAGCCCGTACCAGCCGGTTACATCAAAACCGGTCACGCCCTGCTCTTGAAACGTCGGCACTTCCGGTAGCTGTGGGCTGCGTTGCGGCGAGGTCACGCCCAGGCCGCGCAAGCGCCCGGCCTTGACCGCGGCAAGCGGCGCCCCGGCGAGATTGCCCACCGAGGATTCGATGTGCCCGCTGATGGCGTCGGCGAGCGCGGCGGAGGCGCCCTTATACGGCACGTGCGTGAGCTTGACGCCGGCGATCATGCTCATCAGCTCGATCGACATATGCGGCGAGGCGCCGACGCCGGATGAACCGAAATTCAGTTTGCCGGGGTGGGCCCTGGCATAGGCGAGGTATTCCTTCAACGTGCGCAGCGGCATCGCCGGGTGCACCATGAACAGATTGGGCACGCCGCCGATCATCGCCAAAAAAGCGAAATCGCCGATCGGATCGTAGGTCAGCTTTTTGCCAAAGCGCGCCGGTGTCACCGCGTGCGAGCCGATGTTGCACAACACCAGGGTGTAGCCGTCGGGCGCCGCGCGCGCCGTGGCTTCGGTGGCGATATTGCCGGCGGCGCCGGGCCGGTTTTCCACCAGCACTTGCGCGCCCCACAATTCGGTCAACGCGTGGGCCATCATGCGCGCCGCGGTATCCACCCCGCCGCCCGGCGTGTAACCCACCATGATCCGCACCGGCTTCACCGGGTAGTCCTGTGCCGCGATCGCGCCCGCGTGGGGCGCGGCCAGGGAAAACAAGATCGCGCTGGCGATCGTGTGACGCACTGTCGTCATAAAAACTCCATGCAAGAAGGATAAGGCGTGCCGTTAGTCGATGCGCGCGCCGCTGATCTTGACCACTTTTTCGTATTTGTCGTAGTCGGATTTCACGCGGGCGATGAATTGCGCCGAACTCATATGCATGGCGTCGAGGGTTTGCGCGCTGAGCTTGGCGGCCACCTCGGAATCGGCGAGGGATTTGGCGATCAGCCCGTTCAAGTTCTCGACGATCGGCGCGGGCGTGCGCGCGGGCAGGAAGGTGCCGACCCAGGCGGTGAATTCATAACCCGGCACGAACTCGCCGATGGCGGGCACCTCGGGAAACTGCGCCACGCGCGTGTCGGTGGAGACGCCGATCGGGCGCACACGGCCACTCTTGATGTGCGTGAACAGCGAGCCGATGGTGGCGAGCATCGCTTGTGTCTCGCCCGCCACCATGGCGATGCCGGCGGGGCCGCCGCCTTTGTACGGCACGTGGATCATTTTAAGATTGGCCATCGAGGCCATCAGCGCCATCGACAAATGCACGTAGCTGCCGTTGCCGGCGGAGCCGTAGGTGATTTCACCCGGGCGTTTGCGCGCGAGCGCGATAAAGTCCTGCCCCGTTTTCACCGGCAGCGCGGGATGCACCACCAGCATGCCGACCTGGCGCGCCATCGGCGTGACGGGGATGAAATCGTTCAGCACGTCGTAAGGCAGTTTTTTGTAGAGATGGGCGTTGGCCACATGTGTGGTCGATTGCACCATCACGGTGTAGCCGTCGGCGGGGCTTTTGGCGGCGACTTCCGAACCGATGACGCCGGAGGCGCCGCCGCGGTTGTCCATCACGAACTGCTGGCCGGTGTTGCGCGAGATACGCTCGAATACGATACGCGCCACCACGTCATTGGAGCCGCCCGGCGGGAACACGACAATTACCCGCACCGGCTTGGCCGGATAAGCCTGCGCGAGCGCCAGGGCCGGCAGTAAAAAAGAAGCGGCCGCAAGTACGGCGCGCGCTGAATTTACGAACTTCATGGTATCTCCTCACTCGGTTAAACGGCCGTTGGCGGGCCAGGCTAGCGGTTCTTGGTACGCCTTAGACCGCCTGAACGCGCGATGTTACACGTGGTGGACACGAAAGGCCGCGTTTACCGCGAATTTTTTTGCCATGGCGAGGCTGCGGCGGCAAGCGCACCACGATGTCGAAACATTGGCTCGGTGGCGGCTGGCGCTGGGTACGGGAAGCTACGGATGTCTAGACGCCGTAAAGTCGTTTTTCGTAAACCGTGCTGATTCGCGCCCCATCCCACACATAACAAAAGTGCGGCCCTTGAATGCAGTTTGAAATCAGCTTCGGCCGAAACACGCCGACGCAAGTGCCGCCCGGGTGGCGCACGCTGTCGTAGACAATCCCATTGGAATTCTGCGCCTTGAGCGCGCGGCCGAGCGCTTGGCCGGCGGCGTAGCTATCGGGGTCATACACCCCGTTCAGATCAACGCGGCCGCGGATGTCATGAAACTCGCCGCGCACATCGGCTTGATAAGTGCGCATGTCGACTTCAATGGGCGGCTCGCGAGTGCGTGCCAAAAACACGGCTCGCGAGTGGCGGGTTTCGGCGATCGCGGTGGCGAGTGTGCGCGCGGCGTAATACACACCATAAGTGTTGTCGGCGAAGCGGCTGCCTTCGGGGTTTAAATGCGTGAACGCCGCCATGATCGGCGTGGTGCCGGGGCCGCTCACACGATCTTCCAGCGGCAGCAGCGAGATGTCGCCAATCTCTTGTCGCACGCGCGGGTTGGTCAGGTTTTCTACCGCGAACACGGCTTCAAGATCGGCGGGGTCGGCGACGCGATCGAACAGCGTTACCGGCGGAAAGCGGCTCGGCACCAGGCGGTAGCTGGGGCGCCAGGCGATGCGGGCGGTTTTGGGAAGCGTCACTGCTATAGACGGCACGATTCGTTAGAAAAATTGTTCCGTTCGGGCTGAGCTTGTCGAAGCCCGTTCAAGCTTGATCGCCCTTCGACAAGCTCAGGGCGAACGGTGGCTCGATCAATTTTCCCAACTCAACCTCCCCGCTGCGCATCCAAATACTCCCGCACCACATAAAGATCGCCAACCTGCCCCGACAACATGCGATCCAACGCACTCTTGCCGCCAAACAGCGGCGCGGTGTTGGGCTTTTTGATCCACGCATCCGCCGCCTCCGGTTTAGGCAGCAGCACTTGCAACGCCGAGTAAATGCCGAACACGTACGAAATGCGCTCCAACACATCTTGCGGGAGTGCCGCGACTTCGCCTTGCTTCCATTTGTAAAACGTCGAGCGCGGCGGGTTGCCGAGGAGTTTGATCAACTCTTTGCTGGTCAATTGCCACGCATCGGCGATGCGAAACAGCGTGCGCAGCGCGGGCGCGGCGAGCTGGCTGGCGTTTAAGTTGACGCTGCGCGGTTCGATCGCCGGGGTGGCCATGGTGAACGCCTCGTTGTCCATAAATAGACTTTAAATCAATATAGTATCTTATTGGATAACAATCAATAGCGTTGGACGAAAGGCCAAGAGCCAGCAGGTGGGTAATTGCTACGGCATAGGCTTTTGAGTTGAAATTGACCCGAAATAAAAAAGTCAATCAAATCAATTACTTACATAAATCCCCTACGCGGGGCGACGTTCGCCGACCGCATGCCGTGCGCGCCGAACCCCACGCCTTACAATAAGCCGCCCTCCCGCTACCCACCCGCCGAATTCACCGCCCACCCGATGCAGCCACCGCCCCCAACACCGCCGTCCGGGCCCGCGCTGCTGCAAGTCGAAAACCTGCACGCTGAGTTCACCACCGCGCGCGGCGTGGTGCGCGCGGTGCAAGGCATTTCGTACAGCGTGCGCGCCGGTGAAGTGGCGGCGCTGGTGGGCGAATCGGGCTGCGGCAAATCGGTTTCGTCGCTCGCGATCATGCGCTTGCTCGCGCACAACGGGCGCGTGCGCGAAGGTCGTGTGGTGTTCGACGGACAAGACCTGCTCACGATCAGCGAAGAGGCCATGCGCGAAATCCGCGGGCGCGACATCGCGATGATTTTTCAGGACCCGATGACTTCGCTCAACCCGGTGCTCACCATCGGCTTTCAAATTTGCGAGCCACTCATACTGCATTTGAAACTCGCGCCCGACGCCGCACGCGCACGCGCGCTGGAGTTGCTGAAACTCGTCGGCATTCCCGACGCCGAGCGCCGGCTGGATCAATACCCGCATCAGTTCTCCGGTGGCATGCGCCAACGCGTGGTGATAGCGATAGCGCTCGCCTGCAACCCCAAACTGATCATCGCCGACGAGCCGACCACCGCGCTCGATGTCACCATCCAGGCGCAGATTTTGAAGCTGATGAAAGACCTTGCGCGTGACCGCAACATCGCGCTGGTGGTGATCACGCATAATTTGGGCATCGTCGCGCGTTACGCCGACCGCGTGAACGTGATGTACGCCGCGCGCATGGCCGAAGAAGGCGCCGCGCACGCGGTGTTCGCCAAGCCGCTGCATCCGTATACTGCGGGTTTGTTGCGCTCGGTGCCGCGGCTCGATCAGCCGCGCGGGGTCAAACTCGAAACTATCGACGGCGCGCCGCCCGATTTGGTCGCACTGCCGCCGGGCTGCCGTTTCGCACCGCGCTGCGCCGCGCGCCAAGCGGCGTGCGAGCAAGCCTTGCCTGACATGGCCGAAGTCAGCGCGGGCCGCTACACCGCCTGTTTGCGTTCACGAGAAATCGAGCGCGACGGCCCACCGGCACTGGGCCTGCAAGCCGCCGCCGCCGGCAACGCCGTGCATAAAACATTGAATCGCGACGCACCGCTGGTGAGCGCGCGCGAGCTTAAAACTTATTTCGATGTCTCGACCGGCTTAAAAGCCTTCACCAGCAGCCACGCCGTGGTGCGCGCGGTGGACGATTTGTCGTTTGACATCTACAAGGGCGAAACGGTGGGCCTGGTCGGCGAATCCGGCTGCGGCAAAACCACCGTGGGCCGCACGCTGCTGCGCCTGGAGCCTTCCACCGGCGGCGTGATTCGCTTCGGCGGCGCCGATGTCACGCTCGCCCAAGGCGACGCACTCAAAAATTATCGCCGCAAAGTGCAGGTGATTTTCCAAGACCCGTATAGCTCGCTAAACCCGCGCATCACCATCGGCGACGCGATCGCCGAGCCGTTGCTGGTCTACAAATTGCAGCCCAACAAAGCGGCGGCGCAAGCCAAAGTGCGCGAGCTGCTCACGCAAGTGGGCCTGTTCGAATACATGGCGAGCCGCTACCCGCACGAGCTCTCCGGCGGCCAGCGCCAGCGCGTGGGCATCGCGCGCGCGCTGGCGATGCAGCCGGAATTCATCGTGTGCGACGAGCCGGTGTCGGCGCTCGATGTGTCGATCCAGGCGCAGATCATCAACCTGCTCGAGGATTTGCAAAAAAAATACGGCCTCACGTATTTGTTCATCGCGCACGACCTCGCCGTGGTGCGCCACATCTCCGACCGCGTCATCGTCATGTACCTGGGCCGCGTGATGGAAATCGCCGATCGCGACGCGCTCTACGCCGAGCCGCTGCATCCGTACACCCAAGCGTTGCTCGAAGCCGTGCCCGTGCCCGATCCGCAAATCGAAGCGCGGCGCGAACATCGTGTGTTGTCAGGCGAAGTGCCCAGCCCCTTGGCGCCGCCGTCAGGCTGCGTGTTTCATACGCGTTGTCCGCGCGCGGATGCGGGCTGCAAGGGTGAGCGGCCTGCGTTGCGGGAAGTTAAGGCGGGGCATTTTGCGGCGTGTATTAAGGTGTAGGGCTTTGCGCGCCAAGCCTTGCTTCTCAATCGAAAACAGTACGCAGCTTTTCCTGCTATTGTTAACTGGGTTACAAACCCGATGAAATGTTGTTAGTGTATTGTTTTTATTGGAGTTTATCCGAATTTCGCTTGGGATGTTAACAAGCGGCGCGGGATGTTAACAGGCGTTTAAATGGTTAAAACTAGTTAGGACGACCCGAGGAAGAAACGATGGCGCGAGACTGGGAGAACGCTTTTTCCTTTTGGGCGCAATCGCCCAGCAACTAGGAGCAGGAGCGCTCTGAGCGGGTTATCCGAGCCATCCGCGCCGCCGTCAGCAACAGCCCCAAGCTGCAGGCGAGAAAGACTTTGGTCTTTGTGCAGGGATCCTTTCGTAACCGCGTCAATGTTCGTCAGGAGAGCGACGTCGATGTCGGTGTGATGCTCTACGAGTACTTCCTCGCTCAGTATCCGAGCGGGAAGGCAGACGCTGATTTTGACAACTTCGACGCTAACTACTCATTCTCTCAGTTCAAGGACGAACTTGAGGAGGCGCTCGTCGCGCACTTCGGTCGCGCGGCGGTCAAACGTGGCAACAAGGCATTCGATATCAAGGCCGCACAAGCGCAGGTTGAAGCCGATGTCGTGCCACTGTTCGAGTTTAGGCAGTATTGGGAGAATGGAGGTTACCGTGCCGGCGTAGCCCTGCTCCCAGACAACAGCAGTCGGCGTATTGAGAACTACCCTGAACGCCTCGTTGACTACTGGCCGCACACGCCTCTCCACTACGAGAACGGTGTTTATAAGAACGACGCAACCCAGCGGCGCTTCAAGGGCATGGTGCGCATCCTGAAGAAGCTGCGGATCGATCTGGCGGACGCAGGAAACACCTACGCTGCAACCGTCCCTGGCTACCTGGCTGAGTGCCTGGTTTGGAACGCTCCAGACTGGTGCTTCGGGCACGCTACATGGGAGGAGCGCGTCCAGTCTGTGCTGCGTTTCCTCTGGCAGAGCACGAGGGAGCCGTCCCTTTGCGCGGAGTGGTGCGAGGTCGATGCAATTAAGTACCTATTCCATAGCTCGCAGCCGTGGACGCGCGACCAGGCGCACGCCTTCGTCAACGCGGCATGGGACTTTGTCGGGGTGAAGCCCGTATGAAGCTCGAACGGCTCCACATCACCGCCTTTGTCATCCTTGGGGCGGCCATCTGGCTGGCAGTACTACTCTTCCAGGGTACGCCGGTCGAGTGGGTGCACGCCCAGCCATTTAGTGTCGTGGTGAGCGCCTTGGTCGGCGTCGGCGTGCTTCTGGAGTTCGTGCTTTGGCGGCAGGCGTGGCTACACGGTTGGCTCATTAACCGCCCTGATCTTCGTGGTACGTGGCGCGTCGAGCTGCAGTCGAGCTACGTGCGGCCTGAGACTAACGAGCGTGTGCCAATGATTGTCTGCTACATGGGCGTGAAGCAGACCCTTTCGAAGCTCCAGATGCATTTGATGACTCCCGAATCAGAGTCTTGGCTTATCGCTGACCACATTCGGCCGTCCCCCAGCGGCCACGGCTTCCAAGTGATTGGGGTCTATACCAATGAACCTAACGTTCATCTTCGAGACGAGCGAATCAGCGAGATGCACCAAGGGGCCATCATCGTCGAAACTCATGGGCCTAGCCTCCGGCCAACGACGCTCACAGCGAAGTACTGGACTCACCGCAAAACCACAGGAACAATGGAGTTCACCGTCCGCATCGACGATCTGTGCACGCGATTCGCAGACGCTCAACGGGCACTCTCGGCGCACGAAGGCAACAATGCCTGACTCGACGGCGTGGGCGCGTCACGTGCGTCCTAACAACAGCATGCAGCAGACGGCGCTTCGCGCCGCCACTGATGCTGGGCGTTATGCATCTCACTGTCCGAGAGTGCGACGATGACCACACTTATGTCTTCGTTAGTGTCGGAGGCACGGCCACTGCCGAGCAGGAGGCCTTCGTTCGGGCGGTGGAGGACCGCCTTCGGAGCGAGGGCTTGGTTCCTCACACGGTGGGTAGGAACACGTTCAGCTCCGACGCGCCGCTCAGAACTGTGACTGAACTGATGGACAAGTGCTCGGGCACTGTGGTGATCGCCCTGGAGCGTTCGTACTTTCCGAAGGGAGTCGACAAGCGCGGAGAGCCAAAGGAAGCGGCGCTCAACGATGTCAGGCTTCCCACGCCCTGGAACCAGATTGAAGCGGCCATAAGCTATGCCCGCGGCCTTCCGCTCATGGTGATCGTCGAAGCGGGCCTGAAGAGCGAGGGGCTGCTGGAGCGTGGATACGATTGGTACGTACAATGGGTCAAGCCGGAGGTTACGGCGCTGCACTCGAATGAGTTCAATGGCGTCCTCGCGAGCTGGAAAGAGAAGATGGTCAAGGGCCCGAAGAAGACATCTCCCGCCAAGGCACCATCCGAGCTTACAGTCGGGGAGCTGATCGGTGGCCTGAAGCCCGTCCAACTCTGGAGCGTCCTTGCTGCGTTGGCCGCCCTTGTCGCGGGGGCCTTCGCGCTTGGCGGGAAGCTCTTCGGTGGCCCATAGATGCATAACCGCAACGTTAAGCGTCGATGAATGCAGCCATCTGGCACCAAGCAGTGTTGAGTCGTTGCAGTGGCGATTGGCGCGCTTATAGGTGCGGCAATTGGCGCTGCGGTTGTTGCGGCGGCGTATCTTTTCGGGGGCGACGCTATCGCAACTCGCAGTGACCATCTGCCCGCGGCTGCGGGCGTAGTCGCCGGCGTCGCCTTGGCCGGCGCATTTCATGGCGCTTCTGCGTGTGGCAAGTGCTGAGGCTGTGCCCATCGATCCGCAAAGATCACCATTTCCAGTTAGTGACACCACAAGTTGCGCTCCCCCGCAAATCAGGTAGAGAATCCCACCACGCATTCCATTCGAGGAGAGTCCATCATGCCCGACCAAGCCGAACGCCAATCCGCAACTGCCGTCGAAGTCGCCCCCATGTCCATCCACTGCGGCGCTGAAATTCGCGGCGTCGATTTGTCGCGCCCGCTGCCGGCTGCACACGTCAAAGCGGTGCGCGATGCGCTGAACAAATGGAAAGTGGTGTTTTTCCGCGGGCAAAAGCTCGATCACGCTTCGCACATCGCCGCCGCCCGGCACTTTGGCGACACCACCGCCGGTCACGTGGTTTACGGCAGTGATGGCGAATACCCGCAAATTTATTCCGTGGCCAAGTTCCGCAAGGCCAACCGACACCAAGGCCAGCCGCTGATGCGCGCGTGGTCGGGCTGGCACACCGACATCACCGCCGCGATCAACCCGCCGGCGGCGTCGATGTTGCGCGGCGAAACCGTGCCGCCGTATGGCGGCGATACGCTGTGGACCAACCTCGCCGCCGCGTACAACGCGCTGTCGCCGACGATGCAAAAAATTTGTGATGGCCTGCGCGGCCTGCACCGCTTCGCGCCACCACCGGGGGTGAACGAAACGCGCGAGTATCGCGAGCTGATGAAAAAGCGCACGTTGGTGAGCGAGCATCCGATCGTGCGCGTGCACCCGGAAACCGGCGAAAAATTATTGTTCTTGAGCCCCTCGTTTCTGAAATCCATCGTCGGCATGTCCCCACGTGAAAGCCAGATCATGCTGGAGTTTTTGTGGGAGCACGTCGTGCGCCCCGAATTCACCGTGCGTTTCCGCTGGGATGCCGGCAGTGTCGCGTTCTGGGACAACCGCTCGACTTCGCATCTCGCGCCGCGCGATATTTTCGATTCCGATTTCGATCGGCAGTTTTATCGCGTGACGCTGGTGGGCGATGTGCCGGTGGGGGTGGATGGCAAGCCCTCGACGGCGCTGGAAGGGGAGCCGATTGTGGCGGTGTAACGCGGTGCTCAACGCGCGCCAACCGCGTTGACACCAATTGTAGGACGTCCTACAATGATGGCCGGTTCAGCCCGGTAAGCGCCATGAAACAACACGTCAGCCTTCGTGATGCCAATCAGCATTTGTCCCGCTACGTCGAGGCGGTGGAGCAGCAAGGCGAGGAAATCATCATCACGCGGCGCGGCAAGCCTGTTGCAAAAATCGTCCGCATCGCCGATAGCCCGCGGCTGACGGCCGCGCAAAAGGCCGTGCGCGAGCGTTTGCTCGCGCGCATGCGCAAGGGCTATCGCTTGGGCGGCAAGGTGCCCGCGCGCGACCAACTGCATGAGCGGTAAACGCTGGTCGTTGGACACCAATATTTTGGTGTATTCGGTCGACCTGGATGCGGGCGCGCGGCATGATCGGGCGATTGAATTGTTCGAGCTGCTCACGCCCGATAATTGCGTGTTAAGCCTGCAGTCGCTCAGCGAGTTTTACGCGGCGGTGACGCGCAAGAAGCTGATGCCCATGGCCGATGCGATGGCGCAAATCGACGATTGGCAACAACTGTTTCCAGTCGTTGCGGCAAAGGGCGCAACTCTCACGCGTGCATTGGCGGGCGTGAAACGTTACCAACTCTCGTTTTGGGACGCGCTACTGTGGGCCACCGTTCGCGAGGCCCGCGTGGACACGTTGCTCAGCGAGGATTTTCAGCATGAGCAGTTGCTGGAAGGCGTGCAAATTATCAACCCGTTTAAATTCAAGGATATCGGCGCGCTATTGGCATGATGCTGGGCGCGCCCAACGGTTTGCAGTGTAATCTTCGAATTCGGGTAAAGTGGTTACAGCCAACAGGAGAACCAACATGAGCACAAAATGGTGCCGTTTCCAGGCAGGTGACAAAATTTCCTACGGCCGCATCGACGGCGACAGCATCACTGCCATCGACGGCGCGCCGTGGGGTGCACACAGCGTCACATCGACAAAGTATCCGCTCAACTCGGTCAAGCTGTTGATTCCCACCATCCCCTCAACGTTCTACTGCGTGGGCATCAACTACCGCGAGCACATCATCCAGGCGGCCAAGCGCCGCGGCGTGGAGCCGCAGTTCCCGCAGCGGCCCGACATCGGCTACCGCGCCAACAACGCCTTGTGCGCGCATGAAGACCCGATTATCAAGCCCAAGGATGCCGGTGAGATTTTTCAGTACGAAGGTGAGTTGGTGGCGGTCATCGGCAAGCAGGGCAAAAAAATTCCGCAGGAGAAGGCGCTGGATTATGTGTTCGGCTGGACCATCGGCAACGACGTGTCCGAGCGCACCTGGCAGCGTGGCGACCGCACGCTGTGGCGCGGCAAAAACTGCGACAGTTTCAAGCCGATGGGGCCGTGGATCGTCACCGATCTGGATTACCGCAAGATGACGACGGTGGTGCGTCTAAACGGCGCGGAGGTCGATCGCTTCAACACCTGGGACATGATCCACGACGTCGAGCAATACATCGCCGAGGTCAGCAAATACTGCACGCTCTACCCCGGCGATGTGTTTTGGATGGGCACCGATGGCTCGCCGCGCAACATGAGGCCGGGCGATGTGTGCGAAGTCGACATCACCGGCATTGGCACGTTGCGTAATCAGGTGGTGTTGGAGGCGTAAGTAAGCGCGCCCAATTACCGCGTGCGCTTGTAAACATAATCCTCGCGCTCACCGCCGCCCACGCGCAGGCCCGGCGGCAACGGCGGCCGGGATTCATTCACCTTGGCGTGCACATCCAAAGCGGCTTGATCGACCCAGCGTTCGAGCAGCGTGAGGCGGTCGGGGTTTAGCACGCTTTGAAATATCTCGAACTGTTCGCAGCCGGGTTCTTGCATGATGTCGGTGCAACGCGCTTTGTAGAGTTGCGCGAGTTCAGCGCCTTTGCCGGGGGCGGCGGTGATGGTGACGATGAGTCTTATGGACATGGGTGCCCTCTACGACGAAGTACGTTAACCAACGTTGTCGTTCCCGCGCAGGCGGAAACCCATAACACATCAGCCTATGGCACATCGCATGGGTTCCCGCCTCATTTGCGTATCAACCGGGAACGACTCGGGAAGTGCTGCGCCTCAGGCTATCACGTCGAGTTTTTGATACAGGCTTAAATCTTCCCAATACTCTTGATCGCCGACGCCATGCGCTTGTGATCGGCTTCGAAAAACTTTCTGAACTCCGGCGCGTCGCGATAGTTGAGCACCACTTGCGAGCCTTCCAATGCCTTTTGGAATTGCGCATCGTTGATCGCGCGGCGGGCAAGATCGCGCAGCCGGGTTTGAGTCGCCTCGGGCACCGCCGCCGAGGTGAACAAGCCCACCCACAAGTACGCTTCGATGTCGATGCCCATGGATTTAAACGTCGGCGCATCGGGCACGGCGGGGTGCGGTTGGGTGCCCCAGCTTGCGATCAATCGCAGTTTGCCGGTCTTGCCGTGCGGTGCCATGGTGGCCGGCCCGCCACCGGTGACTTGCGAATGTCCGCCCAGCGCTTGGGTGATTGCCGGGCCGCCGCCGGTGGTGGGCAGGTGGCGCATGCGGGTTTTGGTGGCGTCCATGAACATCACGATCGGCGTGTGCGTGATGCCATACGGGCCGGAGGTTGAAAACACCAATTCGTTGGGCTTGGCTTTGGCCAATGCGATAAGGTCTTTGACGGTTTTCGCCGGCAACACCGGGTGCACGCCCATGATCAACGGGTCGGAGCTCATCAGCGCCACGAATGCGATTTGCTCCAGCGAGTACGGCGTTTTCGCGCCATAGAGTTTGTCTTTTTCCACCGCCAGATGCAGGTTGGCGGTGGTCACCAGCAGGTTGTGACCGTCGGGTGGTTGATTCACCACGAATGCGGTGCCGGCCGCGCCCACCGCGCCGGGCCGGTTGACCACCGGCGCCGGTTGGCCGGTCAGGCGCTCGAGCACCACCGACAGCGGCTGCGCGTGTACCTGGTTCATGCCGCCGGGCGGGTTGGGCACGGTGATGGTGAGTGCCTTGGTGGGGAAATCCTGCGCGTGCGCGGCGAGCGGCGCGAGCGCGAGGGTGCTGATGATGGCGATGCGTTTCATGACTCCTCCTTAATAAATGTTGTAGTCCGCTTTGTAATGAGTGTCGTGCGCGGTGTCAACCTCGCCCAGCCTGACGTTGGCCGTGGGCGGGCGACATTGGTGTAGACTTGCCGCGCTCAAACGGCGGTGGCGCGCGCGCCCATTCCGCGTTATTACGTAACTATTTGATTTTATTGATATTTTTAGAAAGCCCAACATGTTCAATCCGTTTCAAAAACTCGAACTCATCGAAACCGAAGTGTTCATGTCGATGCCGGCGAAGTTTCGCAAGAAGAGCCGCACCGCGTGGTCCGACCCCAATCGGCAAAACGCCGAGGTCGAATGTTTTCTCGAAGGCCCGTCGTTCGATCGTGAAGGCAATTTGTGGTTTGTCGATATTCCGTTTGGCCGCATTTTTCGCATCACGCCGAAAAAGGATTGGGATCTGGTGACGCAATACGACGGCTGGCCCAACGGTTTGAAAATCCACAAGGACGGCAGCATCTGGATTTGCGATTACAAAGAGGGCCTGCTCAAGCTCGACCCCAAAACCGGCAAACTCGAAACCATTTTGCGCACCGCGTTTAGCGAGGGCTTCAAGGGGCTGAACGATTTGCACTTCGCCTCCAACGGCGATTTGTATTTCACCGATCAAGGGCAGACCGGCATTACCGATCCCACCGGGCGGGTATTTCGGTTGTCGGCCGCCGGACGGCTCGATCGTTTGGTCGACAATATTCCCAGCCCCAATGGCATCACACTGTCGACGGTGGAAAAGCACGTCTACGTCGGCGTCACGCGCTCGCAGCAGATTTGGCGCCTGCCGCTGATGGCTGACGGCAATATTTCCAAAACCGGCGTCGCTGTGCAACTCTCCGGCGGCGTGGGCGGGCCGGACGGCATCGAAATGGATTCACAAAACGGCTTGCTGGTGTGCCAACTCGGCGTGGGCATCTGGCGCTTTGATGCGAACATGCTGCCCACGCATTTGATTCACTCCGCCGATCACAAGCATCATCATCTGGCGAATATCGCCGCCGGCGGAGCGGATTTGAAAACGCTCTACATCACCGAATCGCTGTCGGGCGATATTCTGATGGCGAAGTTGCCGGTGGCGGGGAAAAAGCTTTACTCGCATATGTAAGCCGTCAATTATGAGCGGCCGAATCAGCTTAACCCGCGACGATGTCATCGCCACTGTCGCCATCGATAACCCCGGCAAGTTAAACGCGCTCACCGTCGCGATGTGGCAAGACCTCGCGCGCGTGATGCGCGAGTTGTCGGCGGATGATGCGCTGCGCTGTGTCGTGCTGCGCGGCGCGGGTGAAAGTGCGTTCGCCGCCGGCGCCGACATTGCCGAATTTGCCAGGGTGCGCGCGACCAAGGCGCAAGGCGTGCAGTATCACCGCGAGTTCGTGTACGGCGCGCTGCGAGCGGTGGCCGAATGCCGCCATCCGGTGGTGGCGATGATTCATGGGCCGTGCGTGGGCGGCGGGTTGGAGCTGGCGTGTCAATCCGATTTGCGCATCGCCGGGGAGTCCGCGCGCTTTGGCGTGCCGATCAATCGCCTGGGGTTTTCGATCGCCTACGATGAATTGATCGCGGTGCTGCCGGTGGTGGGCCGCAGCGCGGCGCTGGAAATTTTGCTCGAAGGCCGCGTGTGGGATGCACGCGAAGCGTTTGCCAAGGGTTTGCTGACGCGCATCGTGCCCGATGCGCAACTCGCCGTGGAGACGCACGCCAGCGTTCAACGCATCAGCGCCGGCGCGCCGCTGGTGGCGCGCTGGCACAAACAATTCATCCGTCGCTTAACCCCGCGGCCCGCGCCGCTGACCGCGCAGGAAATCGACGCGAGCTTTGCCTATTTCGACACCGAAGACTTCCGTCTCGGTTACGATGCGTTTATCAACAAGACACGGGCGCGCTTTCAAGGGCGCTGAATATTTTGTAAATATTTGATTTAATTGATTATTTTAAGCGGCGCTAAGGAAACATTTATGTCAGGTCCCCTCTCCCATATCAAAGTGCTCGACCTTTCGCGCGTGCTCGCAGGCCCGTGGTGCGGGCAAAACCTCGCCGACTTGGGCGCCGAAGTGATCAAAGTCGAGCGCCCCGGCAAGGGCGACGATTCGCGCGGTTACGCGCCGCCGTATTTGAAAGACCAAAACGGCAACGACACCAAGGAAGGTGCGTACTTCTGCGCCGCCAATCGCGGCAAAAAATCCATCACGGTGAACATCAGCAAGCCCGAAGGCCAGCAACTCATCCGCGAACTCGCGCAGCAGTGCGACGTGCTGATCGAAAACTACAAGGTGGGCGACCTCGCGCGTTACGGCTTGGGCTACGAAGACCTTAAAAAATTAAACCCCGGCATCATTTATTGTTCCGTCACCGGCTTCGGCCAAACCGGCCCGTATAAAGACCGCCCCGGCTACGACTTCATGGCGCAGGGCATGGGCGGCTTGATGAGCATCACCGGCGAAGCCGACGATCAACCGGGCGGCGGCGCGCAGCGCGTGGGTGTGCCGATCATCGATCTCACCACCGGCATGTACGCCACCATCGCGATTTGCGCGGCGGTCGCGCACCGCGCGGTCACCGGCAAGGGGCAGTGGATCGACGTGGCGCTGCTGGATAGTTGCGTGGCGTTTCTCGCCAATCAGGCGATGAATTATTTCGCCACCGGCGAATCGCCCTCGCGCATCGGCAACGCGCACCCGAACATCGTGCCCTATCAAACCTTCAACACCAGCAACGGCGCGATCATCCTCGCCTGCGGCAACGACAACCTGTTCAACAAATTCTGCGACGCGGCGGGCTGCAGCGGTCTGTTGAAAAACCCGATCTTCGCCACCAACGCCGACCGCGTGAAAAACCGCGTCGAAGTCACGCGCATCTTGAATGAGATTTTCTTAAAACGCAGGACCGCGGAATGGGTCAAGCTGCTGGATGACGCCGGTGTTGCCAACGGCCCCATCAACACCATCGAGGAAGTGTTCAAAGAGCAACAAGTCATCGCGCGCGGCCTGAAAATCGAGCTGCCGCACGCCGCCGCGGGCAAAGTGCCGCTGGTGGCGAGCCCCATGCGTTTTTCGGAAACACCGATCAAGCACGAGGTGCCGCCGCCGACAGTGGGGCAGCATACCGAGGAGATTTTGCGTTCGGTGTTGAAAAAATCGGATGGAGAGATCGCCGCGCTGCGTAGTGCGGGCGCGCTGTAAGCGCTTGCGCTAATCCAGTTTCAAATTTGCGGACTTGATCACCTTCGCCCAGCGCGCGAAATCGGCGGCCAGCAACTGCGCAAAGGGCTTGGGGCCGTCGCCAACGATCTCCGAGCCGAGCTGATCGAGGCGCTGTTTCACGTCGGGCAGTTGCAGCGCCGCGTGCATTTCCCGATACAGCGTGTCGATGATCGGCGCGGGAACGCTGGCGGCGGTCAACACACCCGCCCACACCGGCACTTCCAGCCCCGCGATGCCGGCTTCGGTGAGCGTGGGCGCTTGCGCGAACGAGGGCGTGCGTTTTTTGGCCGCCACCGCCAGCAAGCGTGCGCGCCCGGCCGCGAGATGCGGCTGCGCCGCGGCGGTGGTGATAAACATCAATTGCACTTGGCCGCTGGCGATATCCACAAACGCCGGCACCGCGCCTTTGTACGGCACGTGCAGTAACTGCAAGCCGGTTTGTTGCTTGAACAGCTCCATGGTGAGGTGCGAAATGCTGCCGTTGCCCACCGACGCATAGTTGAGCTGGCCCGCGCGTGACTTGGCGTGTGCCAGTAACTCAGCCACGGACTTGGCCGGCAAGTTGTTCGCAACGATCAGCGACATCGGTGTATCGACCAGGTGGATCACCGGCGCGAAATCTCGGTTGGGCTGGTAAGCGAGCTTGGGTTGCAAGCTGTGCGCCACCGTCACCGGCCCCGCGGTCGCCATGAAAATGGTGTAGCCGTCGGGCGCGGCGCGCGCCGTCAACTCGGCGGCGATCAGGCCCGCGGCGCCGGTGCGATTGTCGATCACCACTTGCTGGCCCACGCGCTCACCGACTTTTTGCCCCACCAAGCGCGCGATGACATCTTGCGAGCCGCCCGGCGTGAACGGGACGATAAAGCGCACCGGCTTGGCGGGGTAAGCCGCCGCGGTGGAAGTCATCGTCGCCAGCAGCGCCGCGCTAACAAGAATGCGCGCGTTCATAGGCTTTTGATGCGGTTGCCGATGTCGATCAGCATCTGTTCGTCGACCGGATGCCGGATCACACACGCCGGCGCCAGAATAATGCTGCGGCCCTGCGTGTGGTTCATCGCGATTTGAATGTCACCCATCACCGCATCGAGATTGCGCTGTGTAATAAAACCGCGCTGCAAACCGCCGACGATGCAGCGCGCGCCGCCGCTGGCGCGATAGTCGGCGATGGTGGGCGGCGTTTCGCCGATGTGCCAGTTCAACGCGTCCACCGGATAATCGCGCAGCGCGTCGAACAAGATATCCTCGCCGTGCATGTGCAGCACGTTGAACCAGCCGCCGGCTTCACGCGCGGCGTGTAACACGGGTGTGTCGTAGCGTTCGCCAAAGCGGCGATAGGTGGCGGCGTCGAACAACTGATGCGTGGCATCTTGCGTGGCGAAAAAAATGCCCGCGCAGCCGGCGGCGATGGCCGCGCGCGTGAACTCGCAGGTGGTTTGCGTGATCACGTTAAGGCCCGCGGCGACTTCATTCGCATGTGACGCAATATGCGCGCGATGCGCGCCGTTCGATAGCTTGTTGGCGATGGTCAGCGGCGAAAACACGGTGGCCAGAACCGGCACTTCCGGCCCGACGAGTTTCACCAGCTTGGTGAGATGGCGTATCTCACGCGCCAGCGCCCCTTGCGTAACGTTGAGCCGGGCAAGCCGCGCCCAATCCGCCGGCGCACTCACCGTGGGCCGCACCACGCGGCCCACGCCACCGCGCGCCACATCGCTGAAGTCGAGCGTGCAGCCCCAATCCTCCACGCAGTAAAAACCGTTGGGCATGGATTTCACAAAATCCAGATCGAGCCGCTGCGCGAACGCCGCGGTGGCCTCGGCGATTTTGTCGGCATCGAGATCGATATCGGGCCGGTGCGTCCAAAAGCCGTAGGGGACGCGGTCGGTTTTCTCGCCGCGCAGCGCGGCGCGGATGCGTTCGGATTTGTTCATTTGGGTGGTGGCTGGATTCAGTTTTGTCAGTAACCGGCTTCGCGCTGATGGCGCACGGCGTGTATTACCACCAGATCATCGAGCGCAAAGTACTCATACAGCGCAACATAGCCCGTGGCGCCCTTGGAGATAATCAACTCGCGCAGCGTCGAGCGTGGCGCGATTTTGCGGCCGACTTCCGGATGCATGTTCAACACCAGCACGCCCGAGCGGATGGTTTCGATGTGGTCCAGCGCGGTATCGGGGTCGCGTTTGACATTGAACTCCAAAATCCGTTCCAGATCGGTCTGCGCGCCGTCGGAAAATACGATCATGCGACCTTGCGTGCCTTGGGCTTGGCAACGCTCTTGCCTTGGACGCGCGCGCGCAGGTAATCGAACATTTCGTCGGCGGGAATGCTTTTGCCGGTCTTCCTAAACTGCGCCGCGCGTTTTTCGGCTTCGGCATAAAAAGCGGTCTTGGCTTCTTCCGCGGCGATGCGTTCCTCGATCGCCGTGACCATAAACGCGTGCGCGGTTGTTTCCTGCGCGCGCGCGAGTTTTTCCACGCGCCGTTTGGTTTTTTCGGGGAGTCTGAGCGAGACGGCCATGATCGTATTTGTATTACAAATGAGATACAGCGATGGTAGTGGGTTGCACCATGCAAATCAAGCTGGTGTCAGACCATAGGCGCGTCACCGGCTCAACGCGCGTTGCCGCTCGAAAGAATCGCGGGTTTGTATTAGAGTCGCCCCTTCCTATTTGAAGGTCACACCATGCGTATAGGCATTTTGTTACCCCACCGCGGCGTCATCCTGCAATCCGCCCGCCGCCCGCCGGTGGAAGACTGCTGGACCATCGCGCGTTTGTGCGATGAAGCGGATATGGACATCTGGGTCGGGGACTCCGTGGTGGCCAAGCCGCGCCTGGAGCCGTTGACCACGCTCGCGTACTGCGCGGCGATCACCAAACGGTCCAAACTCGGCACGGCGATTTTGCTGCCCGCGCTCAGACAACCGGTGGTGCTGGCGCATCAGCTCGCCAACATCGACCAGATCTCGCAAGGCCGGTTAGTACTGGGTCTGGGCGTGGGCTGGGGCATGCCGGCGATCGTGCGCGAGTGGGAAGCCTGCGGCAAGAACCACAAGCGGCGCGTGAAAGACCTTGAAGAACACGTCAGCGTGTGGCGCGCGCTGTGGCGCGGCGATCCGGTGACGATGCAAGGCAGCGATTACAAACTCACCGAGCACACCATCGGCCCGCTGCCATGGAACGAAGTGGGCCCACCCGTGTTGATCACCGCGGGAAATCGCGGTGAAATCATTCCGGCGCAGATTGAGCGCGTGGGTAAATTCGGTGACGGCATCATCACCACCTACGTCAACGAGGATGACATTCGCAAGTTGCGTGAAGTGTGCGCCGAGGCAATGGCACGCCATGGCAGAGCGAATCCAAACTTCCCCTTGTGCGTTTACACAACAGTGTGCATCGAAAACGATGTCGCCAAAGCCGAGGCGATGACCGCCGACTTTCTCGACAAATACTACGGCGGTGGTGTGAACTTCCGCGGCATGATGGGCTTGGGGCCGGCCGCGGCAGTGGCCGATGTGTTGGAGCGCTATAAGGCCGCGGGGGTCACGGATTTATGCATACGCCTGGTGGGCGAAAATCAGGTGGCACAGTTGCAGCGATTTATCGCCGAAGTGCTGCCCTTGACACGCCAATAAAAATATCAATAAAATCAGATACTTACTATTTACGCCACCGGCCAACGCAGCTTCATCACTTTTTTCATGTCCAGGCGGCTTGCGATGCGCGCAGCGGCCTTCGCCACTTCGCGCATCACGTCAGCCTCGTTGACGCGGGTGAGGCGCCCGTCGCGCACCACCTGTTCGCCCGCGACGAACACGTGTTTCACGGTGTTGCCGGTCGCGCTGTAGACGAGATTCGATACCGGGTTGTAAAGCGGCTGCCACTGCGGCACCTGCGTATCGAACATCACAAAGTCGGCTTCCTTGCCCGCCGCGATCGAGCCCACGCGGCTGGCGAGCCCGGCGCCGCGCGCGCCGTTGATGGTCGCCATTTCGACCGCCTGCTCCGGCGGCATCACGCGCGGGTTCAAGCGCAACTCTTTGTAGGCGCCCACCACGTTGCGCATTTCTTGAATGATGTCGACCGTGCCCGAACTCGCGTGGTCGCAGCCCAGGCTTACGTTCACACCCAGTGCCGCGAGTTCGGGGTGCAGCCCCACCTTTAGATTGCCGTAGCCGTTGTGCAGTGAGGACGACGGGCAGCACACGATAGTGGGTTTACGCCGCCGCAGAATCTCGATTTCGTGCGGCTCGAACCAGCCGCCGTGCAGCAGCAGCATCTTGTCGTCGAGCACGCCCAGCGCTTCGAGGCGCTCGATTTCCGGCTTACCGAATTGCGCCACGCTGGCGTCGTGCGTGAAATACGAATAACAAGCGTGGGTTTGCAACACCGCGTCGTGCTGTTGCGCGATTTGCTTGAGCGCCAAGATCAATTCGTCTGAGGAATTATTCATGCCGCGAAACGACGCGCTCACCGTGAGCCGGCCCGCGTGTTTGCCAGGATATTTTGCAAAGGATACGCTGATCAAGTAGGTAAAAGGTGCG
>VGIF01000042.1 GCA_016868015.1 Betaproteobacteria bacterium | reverse complement strand
TTTTCAATTGCGCGTCGCGGTTTTGCTCGATGATGAAGGTGCCGGGATGCGACAACACGAACTCTTTCACCTCTTGCGCAAAGGGGAAGCCGCGCACGCGCATCGCGTCAACGTGGATGCCTTGCGCGGCGAGGCTGTCCAGCGCTTCGGCCATCGCCGGGCTGGTGGAGCCGTAGTAAATCGCGCCGAAGCGGGCTTCGCCTTTGGCTTTGGTGAGCACCGGCTGCGGGACCAGTTTTTTTGCGGTGTCGAATTTCTTTAAGAGCCGCGTGACGTTCTCGACGTAATCGGGGCCGGCTTCGGAGTAGCGCGCGTAAGTGTCTTTGGTGGTGCCGCGCGTGAAATAGGCGCCCAGTTGCGGGTGCGTGCCGGGGTAGGTGCGGTACGGTATGCCGTCACCGTCGACATCCTTGTAGCGGCCGAAATCGGCGCCGCCTTCGAGCATGTCGTACGTCATCACCTTGCCGCGGTCGTAGGCTTGTTTGTCGTCCCATTGCATCGGGCGGCACAGCCGCGTGTTCATGCCGATATCGAGATCGGTCATCACGAACACCGGCGTTTGCAGCCGCTCGGCGAGATCGAGCGCTTGCGCGGTCATCTCGAAACACTCGGTGGGGTCTTCGGGGAATAGCAGCACGTGTTTGGTGTCGCCATGCGAGGCGTAGGCGCAGGCGAGCAAATCGGATTGCTGCGTGCGCGTGGGCATGCCGGTGGAAGGGCCGCCGCGCTGCACGTCGATCAGCACCACGGGAATTTCCGCGAAGTAGGCGAGGCCGATAAATTCCGTCATCAGCGAAATGCCGGGGCCGGAGGTAGCGGTGAATGAACGCGCGCCGTTCCAGCCCGCGCCGATGGCAATGCCGACCGAGGCGAGTTCGTCTTCACCTTGGATGATGGCGTAACGCGCCTTGCCGGAATCCGGTTCTTTGCGCAGCTTTTGGCAATAGCCGATAAACGCTTCGGCGAGTGAAGACGACGGCGTGATCGGATACCACGCGCACACGCTGGCGCCGCCATACACCGCGCCCAGCGCCGCTGCGCTGTTGCCGTCGATGAAAATCTTGTCGCCGACGTTGTTGGCGCGTTTGACGCGGATGCCCAGCGGGCATTGTAGGTTTTTAAGTGCGTAGTCGCGGCCGAGACTCAACGCCTTGACGTTGGATTGCAGTAGCGCTTCCTTGCCTTTGTATTGCTCGGTAAAAAGTTTTTCGATTTCAGCGGGGTCAATTTCCAGCAGTGCACTCAACGCACCGACGTAAATAATGTTCTTGAACAACTGGCGTTGCCGCGGATCGCTGTAGGTCGCGTTGCAAATTTCGGTCAACGGCATGCCGATGGTGTTCACATCGTCGCGGAACTTCGATTTGGGCATCGGCTTGGAGTTGTCGTAAAACAAATAGCCGCCGGCGTCGATTTCCTTGATGTCCTTGTCCCAGGTCTGCGGGTTCATCGCCACCATCATGTCCACGCCGCCGCGGCGGCCGAGGTAGCCCGCTTCGGTTACGCGCACTTCGTACCACGTGGGCAGGCCCTGAATGTTCGACGGGAAAATATTGCGCGGCGATACCGGCACGCCCATGCGCAAAATCGAGCGCGCGAAGAGCTCGTTCGCCGAGGCCGAGCCGGAGCCGTTGACGTTGGCAAATTTAACGACGAAGTCGTTAACCGCAGAGACTTGTTTCATAAGTATTTGATTTAATTAAGTATTTTTAGGCGGCTTTGCGCTGCGGCGCCGAGGGTGATTTCGTCCTGCAAGCCGGCCCCGCATGCGTCATCTCGATCAGATATTTCTGCATATCCCACGCGCCCGTCGGGCAGCGCTCGGCGCACAGGCCGCAGTGCAGGCACACGTCCTCGTCTTTGGCCATGATGCGCCCGGTCATTTTGAGCTCGGGCGAGATATAGAGGTCTTGCGTTTTCGGGTTGAGCGACGGCGCGCTTAGGTTTTCGCGCAGCTCTTTTTCGTCGGCGTTGGGGGTGAAGGTGATGCAATCCATCGGGCAGATGTCCACGCACGCGTCGCACTCGATGCACAGCTTATCCGCGAACACGGTTTGCACGTCGCAGTTCAAGCAGCGCTGCGCTTCGGCAAAACCCGATTTCTGATCGAAGCCCAGTTCGACTTCGACCTTGATGTCCTTCAACGTGATCTTTTTATCTTTCCAGGACACGCGATTACGCAGTTGCTCGGAGATGTCGTTGTCGTAGCTCCATTCGTGGATGCCCATTTTTTGCGACACCAGATTCACCAGCGGGTCGGGGCGCTCCTTGACGTTTTCGCCGTTGAGGAACTTGTCGATCGACACCGCGGCGTCATGCCCGTGCGCCACCGCCCAGATGATGTTTTTAGGCCCAAAGGCTGCGTCGCCGCCGAAGAACACATTCGGCAGATTCGATTGCATGGTTACGGTATCGACCTTGGGCATGCCCCACTTGTCCCACTCAAAGCCGATGTCACGCTCGATCCACGGAAACGCATTCTCCTGGCCGATGGCGACCAGCACGTCGTCGGCGGGATAAAAATGATCCGGCTCGCCGGTGGGCACCAAGTCGCGGCGGCCTTTTGCGTCATACACCGCTTTGACTTTCTCGAAGGTCATGCCGACGAGCTTGCCGCTTTCGTGTTTGAACTCTTTGGGCACCAGGTAGTTGAGGATGGGGATGCCTTCTTCCACCGCGTCTTCTTTTTCCCACGGCGAGGCTTTCATTTCCTCATAGCCGGAGCGCACGATTACCTTCACATCTTCGCCGCCCAGACGTTTGCTGGAGCGGCAGCAATCCATCGCGGTGTTGCCGCCGCCGAGGATAATCACGCGCTTGCCGATTTTGTTGATGTGCTCAAACGACACGCTGTTCAGCCAATCGATGCCGATGTGGATGTTGGCGGCGGCTTCCTTGCGGCCGGGGATATCGAGGTCGCGCCCGCGCGGCGCGCCGGTGCCGACGAAAATGGCGTCGTAGCCCTGGCCCATCAATTGTTTCAGGCTGTCGATGCGGTGGCCGCCTTTGTAGTCGATATTGCCGATGTCGAGAATGTAGTTGCATTCCTCGTCGATCACTTCTTCCGGCAGACGAAAGCGCGGCACTTGTGTGCGCATAAAACCGCCCGGTTTCGGGTCGGCCTCGAACACCGTGACGTGATAACCCAGCGGCGCGAGATCGCGCGCCACCGTCAACGACGCCGGGCCAGCGCCGATGCAGGCGATTTTCTTGCCGTTCGTTTTCGCCGGCGCCTTGGGCATGCGCGGCTTCACACCGCCCGCGGATTTGTTATCCGCAGCGACGCGTTTCAAGCGGCAAATCGCAACGGGTTCTGGCTTGGGCTCACCGTGTTCGGTGGGCTTGCGCATCTCGACGTTGCCTTCTTCCACGCGGCCGCGGCGGCACGCCGGCTCGCACGGCCGGTCGCAAGTGCGGCCCAAAATGCCGGGGAAGACATTCGATTTCCAGTTGACCATGTAGGCGTCGTCGTAACGCCCGGCCGCGATCAAACGGATGTATTCGGGTACAGGGGTGTGCGCGGGGCACGCCCACTGACAATCGACAACTTTATGAAAGTAATCGGGATGGGAAATATCGGTGGGTTTCAAGCTAGACCTCGGGCGCAAGCGCCAAATTTAGCCATACGCATGAAATTAGCGTAAGTATCTGATTTTATTAAATATTTTTTACGGTCGCTAGGGGCGCGTAAAGAGCCGGTAATACTACTCTTTTGCGGTCACGCTGAGAAGGGCTGACCCCTGCGCAAATCAGGGGCATTTTCCCCGTGCGCCGGGCGCTCATGTGGGCTTACTCCACGCCGCTTTGCGCGTCATCGTGCCCCAGTTGCCTTGCGTGCCGGTGGCCCATTTCCACAGGCCCCACAGCCGCCACATTGAATTCAATTGTCGATAGCCGAGATTCTCCGCGATTACCGCCACGATTAGCAGCGCCAGTTGCCCCGGCTTGTCGTAGACGTGAAACGAGATTTCCTCCAGTAGCAGCGCGCTCACCGACAGCAGCATGCCCAGGCTGATCGCCAGCGCCATGAAAATGACGAAGGCCTGAAACGAAATGCCGCCCAGCAGATACGCGAAAATTACAAACGCATAACCCAGCACTTCGAGCAGCGGCCCCGCCAGCTCGAACAGCAGCATGAACGGAAACGCCAGCCATCCCGGCGCGCCGCCGCGCGGGTGAAACAGCAGCGACAAGTTCGCGGTCAAACTTTCGCACAAGCCGCGCTGCCAGCGCACACGCTGGTTTTTGAGCACCTTGAAGGTCTCCGGCGCCTCGGTGTAGCACACCGGGTCCGGTACGTAGGTGATTTGGTAGGGCTTGCGATGCAAACGATAGTGTCGATGCATGCGCACGATGAGTTCCATGTCCTCACCGATGGTTTTGTGGCGGTAGCCGTTGGCGGCAATCACCGCGTCCTTGCGAAACAGGCCAAACGCGCCGGAGATGATCAACACCGCGTTTAGCGGCGACCAGCCCAGGCGCCCGAACAAAAACGCGCGGATGTATTCGACCACTTGAAACAGCGCGAACACGTTGCGCGGCAGGCCGACCTTGGTGAGAAAGCCGCCTTCAACCTCGCAGCCGTTGGCGATGCGAATGGTGCCGCCGCTGACGATGGTGTCGGGCTGGTTCAAAAACGGTTCGGCCACGCGCCTTAAGCTGTTCGCCTCGAGGATGGAATCGGCATCCACGCCGCAAAACAGCGGATAACGCGAGACATTGATGCCGGCGTTCAAGGCATCGGCCTTGCCGCCGTTTTCCTTGTCCACCACACGCAAATCCGGGTAACGCCGCGAGCGGTAGATGCCGCGGATCGGCTTGGCCTCGATGAGCGGCCAGTAGGCGCGCGGGAACAACTCCAGGTCGAAGGCGCGTTTCAAAGTGTCCATGGTGCCGTCGCGCGAACCGTCGTTGATGACGATCAATTCGAATTGCGGATAACGCAGTTGCAGCATCGAGCGCACCGAGGCGTCGATGGTCGATTCCTCGTTATACGCCGGCACCAGCAGCGACACCGGCGGTTCCAGGCCCGAATATAAATCGGGCAGCGCTTCTAAAACGTTGGCGTCGCGGTAGCGCTTTAACGCCACCGCGGCGACCAGATTGAGCGCGATGTAACCTACATTGATCGCGACGAAAAATCCGACGAACATCCACTGCACGACGAGCATCGCGTCCGCGCCGTTCATGCAAACCGCTCCTCGGCCGCGACATGACGCAGCATTTGCGCGGCAAAGCGGTCGCGCGTGTTGGCCGCGAGTTCATCGAGCCGCTGGGGCGCCATCCCCGGTAGCCGCGCCAGTGCGTGCGCCGCGCGGTAGCGCACCCACCAGTGGGCATCGCCCAAGAGTGGCAGGAGCCGTTCGCAATCTTCGGCGCCGCCGATGCGCTGTAAGGTGGTAGCAGCGGCGACCCTGACGTACCACACGTTGTGCGACAGAAATTGACGCGCCCAATGCGCTTGGCGCGGGTCGTTGAGCAGGCGCAGACACGGCGCAATCACCTCGGGGCCCAGATATTCGGCGCGGCGCAATAGCTGGTCGACGTCGTTGCAGATGGCACTGCCGTGGGCGAGCTCCATCAAGTGTACCAAGCGCGGCACGCCGGGGCGTGTGCTGGCCTCGCGCGATGCTTCGAGTGCCGCGTGCGCCAGCGGTTCGCTAATGGTGTCCGCGCCCAAGTCTTTGAGCGCCAGCGCGATTGCCGAAAGCGGCCAATCGCGCCGCGCGGCGATCAGCGGCAAGAGCTGCGGCAATTGCGTGGCGGGGCTGATTTCGAGTAACGCGCGCGCGGCGGCAAACGACAAGGTCGGCGAGCGGTGGCGGGCGAGCGCGCCGAGCGTTGCTATCGACGCGGTATCGTGCAAGTGGCCCAGGGTGGTCATGGCAATCAGCCGCTGGCGCATCGACCTGCTTTGCAGCAAGCGTCGCGCGAAGGGCGCGATGCCCACGCCGCGCGCCAGCACGCGCAGGTGGTGCTGTGCCTCGCCGCGCAGCAGCTCGTAGTGATGGTTCCACAAGTCAAGGAAGGTGTAGCGCTCGCGCGCGCGTAACGTGGGAAACGTTTCCGGCGCCGCCACCGCGCATTGCGCGAGCACCGGCCGCCAGTCGCGGGCAAGCCGCCGTGCGCGCCATTCGCCAAGCTTGCGCGCCGCGCGTACCAGCAATATCGCGGCAATCAGAACGACCACCAGTGCAACAGCGCCCGCCGCGGTCAGCGCGGCGAAGCGTAAAACCGGATCGGCGATGTCAGAAACGATAACGCAGCCCAAGCCGTAAACCGTCGCGGCGGTAAAGCTCGCCCTGACGGTGTGTCATCAGATCGTAGGTGACGGCCCAGTCGCGCGCGAACCAATGGCGCCCGGAGATCGTCCAGTTGCGCACGTCGGTGGTGCGTAGCCCCGCCGGCGCGCCGACGTTTTCCACTTCGCGCCCGGTGGTGAAGGAAAGGCCCACGCTGCTCACGTTTTCGCCGTAGTAGTAATTGAGCTGAAAGCGGTGCGCGGGCGCCGAGCCGCCGCCCTCGGGTTTGCCCGAGAACAGCATGTAAGCGCCGCGAAAATCGCCCCAATAGCGCTCCAGCGAAAAGGTGCGCAGGGCGCTTTGCGAGCGCGTGTATTCGTTGTGGCGATAACCCACGCCGGCGATCAAGCCCAGCGGCAACAGCTTTTGGATTTGCGCGCCCAGGGTGAATTTGGGCAACACCTCGTGCGCGGGGCTTAAGCTGCCTTCCACCGCCAGGTTCCACGTCGGCGCGATCGGGTAGTGCAGCGAGCCGTAGGCCTCTTGATCCCACAGGCCGAAGCGTTCGGTCGCGCGCAGGCCGCCAAACACGGCGTGGCGGTCTTTGAAGCGATGGCTGCCTTCGACAAAAATGTTCTGCCAGTCGGGGGTGTTGTTGGATAAACGCTCGGCGCCGTAACCAAACTCCACGTCGGTGCGCAGCCGTATGCCCTCGGCGGCGTGCGTTAACGGCGCGACGAGGATTGCCGCCGTGAGCAGCGGGTAGAGCAGTCCGGGCAAACGGGTTTTCATTTGGTTTTTTTCACCAGGCGTTTGATGCGTGATCGTAACTCATCGGGCTTAAACGGCTTGACGATATATTCGCTGGCGCCGGCATCCAGCGCGCGTACCACGTCACGTTCCCGTGAGCGCGCGGTCAACATGATCACCGGCACTTGCGCCCAATCCGGCCGCGCGCGGATCAGATCCAACAGCTCGTAACCGTCGGCGTGCGGCAACATCACATCGAGCAAAATCAGCGCCGGCGGCGCGCTCGCCGCTTCGATCCAGCGCCGCGCGATCTGGCCGTCGGCGGCTTGCTGCACGGCGAAACCTTCGCGATCCAAGATAAACTGTAACAAGTACGCAAGATCGCTGTCATCTTCGACGCACAGGACCAAGGGCTGGTCCGAGGGTTGGTCTGTTGCTGCGAAGGACATGACGAACCGCGAGAAACGCTTGGTGACACCGGCAGGCGGGTTGAAGGGATACAGGCTGATATTTTGACTAGAATCCACCCTGATTTGATTCCGTAACAGGCAGAATTTACAAAAAAATTATAAATTCTAGTTTTAATTGGTGCACTTGATGGCGATAAAGGATGTGGGATCGGCAGCGGCAGGCCGCTGCAGAAAGGCTACAATCCCACACTATTTCAAGGGGAATTCCCTTGCTGACCTACATGTACTTAAGTATTTGATTTAATTGAATATTTTTTAGGAGGTGAAAGTGTTCCCATTCGGTGCTTTACGCAGTTTCCTGCTGGGCGCGCTGTTGCTGGGAATGCTGGCGGCGAGCGCGCAAGCGCAAAGCTGGAAACCTGAAAACACGGTGGAAATCATCGTCAACTGCGCGCCGGGCTGCGGACCCGATCGCATGGCGCGCCTGATGCAAGCCACCTTTGCCACGCATAAGTTGGTGGATCCGGCGCTGGCGGTGCAAAACAAGACCGGCGGTGGCGGCGCGGTGGCGCAAACTTACCTGAACCAATTCGCCGGCAACGGCCATTATTTGTTCCACAGCGGCAAATCGGTGCTCACCACCCACGCCATGGGCCGTACCGTGGCGCCCTATACCGAGTTGACCCCGGTGGCGAATTTGTTCGGCGAATACATCGGCATCGCGGTGAAAGCCGACTCACCGATCAAATCAGGTCGCGATTTGATCGAGCGTTTGAAAAAAGACCCCACTGCGGTGAGCTTCGGCATCGCCACCAGCCTGGGCAACACCAACCATCAGGGCGTGGCGGCGGCGTTAAAAGCGGCGGGTGTCGACATCAAGAAATCGCGCAACGTGATTTTTCAATCCGGCGCGCTGGCGATCGTCGCGATGCTGGGCGGCCATGTCGACGCGGTGCCGGTGTCGGTGGGCAGTTGGGTGCCGCACATGAAATCCGGCGCGGTGCGGGTGATCGCGGTGTCTTCCGCGCAGCGCTTGCCGGGATTTTTTTCAACCATTCCCACCTGGCGCGAGCAGGGTGCGAACGCCGTGGTGTCGAACTGGCGCGCCATGTTCGGCCCCAAAAACATGACGCCGGCGCAAGTGGCGTTTTGGGAAGCCGCGTACCAAAAACTCGTGGAAACCGCGGAGTGGAAAAACGAAATGACCAATTTAAACGGCGTGTCGGAGTTCATGCCGGCGGCGAAGTTCAAAAAATTCATGGATGAGGATTACGCCGAGGTGCGGGCGTTTTTGCTGGAACTGGAGTTGGCGAAAAAATGAAAATCAACCGAACGACGCGAGGCGCGGCGATCATCGCCGCGCTGCTCAGTACGCAAGCCGCCGCCTGGCCTGAGCGCCCGGTGCGCATGGTCAACCCCTTTACGCCCGGCGGCGGCGTGGACGTGGTCGGGCGCTTGATCGCGCAACAGCTCGCGCAAAGCTGGGGCCAGCCGGTGATTACCGACAATCGCCCCGGCGCCGGCACCACGCTCGGCATGGAAATTGTCGCGCGCGCACAGCCCGATGGCTACACGCTGTTGGTGACCAACGGCTCGGTCGCCACCGCGCCCTCGCTCTATCCCAAGCTTTCCTACAACGTGGTGAAGGATTTGGCGCCGGTGTCGCTGGCGATTCAATCGCCGTACATCCTGACGGTGCACCCCAGCGTCAAGGTAACGTCGGTGCAGGAGTTGATCAACCTTGCGCGCGCGCAGCCGGGCAAACTGTCGTACGGCTCGGTCGGCGTGGGCTCGCTGGTGCATTTAATGACCGAGCTTTTTAAAAGCATCACCAAAACGGACCTGTTGCACGTGCCGTACAAGGGCGGCGCACCTTCCATCACGGGGCTGCTATCGGGCGAAATCCAGGTCATCTTCAGCCCCATCTCCACCATGCTGCCGCATATCAAAAGCGGCAAGGCGCGCGCGCTGGCGGTCTCCAGCGCCAAGCGCGTCGAACTCGCGCCCGATCTGCCGTCGGTGGCCGAAGCGGGCATCGCGGGCTACGACGCGACGAGCTGGTACCCGTACTTCGCGCCCGGCGGCACACCGGCAGGAATCGTGCAAAAAATCAGCGGCGACATCGACCGCGTACTGCAAACGCCCGAGGTGCGCGCGCGTTTTCTGTCGCTGGGCATGGTGCCGGTAGGTGGCGCGCCCCAGGTGCTGCGCGATTATCTCGCGGTGGAGATCAAACGCTGGGGCAGGGTGATTGCGGATACCGGGGTGAAGGCGGAGTAGTGCGTTGCGCGCAGTTCGGCGTTGCGTGTTCGGCGTTCACGGTAACCTCGCCCCGTCGTGCGGGATACTTCCAACGCTCAACTCTAAATTGCATTAGGGCGGCGCTCCAGCATCGCATACCACAACACGGCGAGCCCGGCGATGCCGATCGGGATCAGCGAGATGTAATTCAGCAGCGTCCAACCGCTGGTGGTGACCAGCGCGCCGGCAGAGAACGAGGTGATCGCCATCACCACGAACACGCAGAAGTTGATGGCGGCCTGAGTTTTGTCTTTTTCTTCCGGGCGGTAGGCCTTGAGCGAAAGCGCCGTGCCCGCGGTGAACAAAAAGTTCCAGCCCACGCCCACCAGGAACATCGAGATCAAAAAGTGCGTCACCGTCTCGCCGGAGAGCGCGATCACCACGCACAGCACGTTTAGGGCCACGCCCGCGGCGAGGATCGGCGTCGTGCCATAGCGGTGAATCAGCCGCCCGGTGAAAAACCCCGGCGCGAACATGCCGATGACGTGCCACTCCAGCACCAGCGCCGCGTATTTGAACGGGTGGCCGCACATTTGCATGGCGATGGGCGAGGCCGCCATCAAAATGTTCATCACCCCGTAGCCCAGCGCCGCCGCCGCGGTGCTCACGATAAACACCGGCTGGCGGATGATCTCTCCGAGCGGCCGCCCGCTGTGGTCGCCGGTTTTTTTCGGCGGCACCGGCGGGAAGTTGACCAAGCCGATCACACCCATCGCGACCAGCGCGACCACCGCCAGCGCGCCGTACGCCGCGGCGAACGGCTCGGCGCTCAAATGCTGTGTCCACTGCGCGAGGTTCGGCCCGAACACGCCGCCGATGATGCCGCCGGCGAGCACCATCGACACCGCGCGCTCGCGATACTCGGGCTTGGCCAGTTCCGCCGCGGCGAAGCGATAAAGTTGACCATTTGCGCTGTAGTAGCCGGCGATCACGGTGGCGCTGACCAACAGCCAGAAGTTTTTGCCGTACACCGCGTAGGCCGCGAGCAGCGCCGAAAAAAACGCCACCACGAGCCCGATCTGAAACGACACCTTGCGCCCCCAGCGCATTTGCGAGCGCGCCACCGGCCCGGTTGAAATCGCCCCGCCCACCACGTAGCCCAAAATCGGCAGCGTCGCCATCCAGCTCACGGACGCGAGCGACAGGCCGACCAAGCCGTTGACGGCGACGAACAACACGTTGTTGGTGAGAAACAGGCCTTGCGCGGCGGCCAATAGCCAGAGGTTGCGGTTCATGGGGAGCTCAATTTTGCTGAGGGTAACGGCGGCGCTATGGCGCCGACTTCATCGCTTGAAATCTGTGGTTATTTGTTTTGCGGGAACGAGACTTCGACATAGCTGCCGGCCGTAGCGGCATTTACCGCCGAAACGGCGTCTTCAACGGCCGTCCGAATGCGCGGCCAACTCGTGGTTGTAAGGACCAAGATCGCTATTTGCCGGAGGGTGAGATTTTGTTGGTAGCGCAGATTCGTGTCGATGGTGACCAGCACATCGAACCCCGCGGCTTCCGCAGAACGTAATGGGTCGCCGTTTTTCAGCGTGGCCCAACCCTGCTCATAAGCGGTAACGACGCTGTGATTGATAAGCGCGTGCCGTAGCGGAACGGGAGTTCCCTGGTCAAACAGCACGCGCACCTACGCGGCCTGCAGCGTGGAGCGAGCCGCATGTTCAAGTACCTCGCGGGCTTGAGCCAAGGTGACGCCAGGAAACCATTCAAGGAACTCGTGGACCGAGGCATCCGCTTCGAGGTTTTCAAACAACGCCGCCACGGGAACGCGTGTGCCGCGAAACACCCACGCACCGCTCACGCGTTCGGGGTCTTGTTCAACGGCTGGGCAGGAGGACCAATCGATCATGGTTAAATGGTAGCACCCCAAGCCGGGAAAGGGGGGATCGTCACGGAATAGGAATCAGTCTTTACGGTCATGCGGTGTGAGCGACGAATACTCATCGGCAAACGAGCCATGCTTCGCGATAAACGTATTCCAGCTTGCTACTGTTCTGGCGATTTGGTCATTAGGCTTTGCATCGGTGAATGATGTTGGCGTTTGGAGCGCGCGGAAACGCCTTTTAATGCGGCTTACTCCGTAGTGGTTACGAGCGTTTCGCATCGCGGGCTCGCCGCCAAGCGGCAATTTCCTCCTTATGCGCCGCATCATGCTGCGCCATGAAACCCGGCATATCGCACAACGACACCTCACCAACGCCTTCTTGTTTGCCCGTACGAAACCAGTACGCCACCGGTACATCACGCAACACGTCGACATTGCGCGAACGCGCTTGTTCGAGCGCGTGCAAACCCGCCTCGAAAGAAAGCGCGCGGTAGTTTCGTTTGAGGGCTACTTGCGTGCCGTCGAAGTCTGGAAGGTTCGGTGCGGTTTCGTTCAGCAGCCGGTCGATCCGCACGGCAAATCCCTCGCGTTCCAAGTCGGCGAGGTGCCACACTTGTTCGATGGGTGAAAAGCTTGCATTGGGGCCCTGCCGGGTGAGGTCTTCCGGGGTCAAACCGGCGAATGCTTGGCGAAGTACTGTAGGCATGCTGTCCAAGCCAGCGAGCATTTGCTCGCGTTGGGCTACGTTAAGTTTCATGTATTGCATGGTGTCGGCACCGATCGATCGATGAAACTATTGTTCGTCACGCCGTGACTGCCGCTTTTTTCTGAAACTGCGGCGCCACCTTACTCATAAACAGCTTAATGCTGTGCGCCGCTACCTCAAACGGCATCGGCCCTAAACGGAAAACCAAAATCAACCCACCCACGCCGATCTTGTCGATCTCGGAAATCGCTTGAGCCACGGTCGCCGGCGAGCCGCACAAAATCGAATGCTGCTGCTGATCGCGCGCGGGCGTGGTCTTTTCTTCTTTTAGCATCAAGCCCTGCTCGGCATAGACTTTTTTTCGCATCGCCGCGCGGAATTCCTGTTGCGTATGCCACGCCGGCATCGCCAGGCGTTCGGCTTCGGCGTCGGTTTCACCGACGAAAATGTTGCGCCACACCCAGGTGTTGTCGACACATTTTGCGACGTGCGCGTCATCAAAACCGGCTTCGCGCATGGTCTTGCGGTACAAATCCATGCGGTGCTTGGTGGTCTCGTTGGTTTGAATGTTCATCAAAAACGGTCGCCCCTCGCGCGCCATGCCGAGCATCGCTTCCTCGCCGGAGCACGCGCGCACGATCGCCGGGTGCGGCTTGGTGTAGGGGCGCGGGCGCAGTTGCGGCAGCTTGATGTCCCAGTACTTGCCTTTGTGTTGGTAGTTTTCCGTGGTCCAGGCCTTGATCATGATGTCCTCGGCTTCGAGCAGGCGCTCGTACGCTTCTTTCGGATCGATGCCGTAGCCTTGGTAGTCGTAGACGTTGTACGCCGTGCCGCGCCCTAGGCCCACCAGCAAGCGGCCCTTGCTGATGTTATCGATCAGCGCCATTTGCTCGGCCATACGGATCGGGTGATGCAGCGACATTTGCGCCACCGCGAAGCCGATATTGATGCGTTGGGTGCACGCCGCGAGCGCTGCGGCAAACGACACCGGATCGACATAGGCGCAGATGCCGTCGAAGTGGTGCTCGGCGAGCCACAGCATGTCCATGCCCAGTTGGTCGCACAACTGGCCTTCGCGCAGCGCTTCGTCGATCACTTGGCCGTCCTTGTTCGGATCCATCGACGCGGTGAACAAAAAGTTGCTGAATTTCATGATCGAAACCTCTTCAGGCCCAAAATAAAAATATCAATTAAATCAAATACTTAAGTAAACTCTCTGGCATGTGCCGCACGCGCTTAGTCTACGCGGATATTCGCCGCTTGCACCAGCTTGCGCCACTTCGCGATTTCCTCGCGGATACGTTTGTCGAACTCGGCGGGCGCGCTCACCGGCACTTGCGCCGCATCCAAACCTTGCGCGGCGAGCACGCCGATCATCGAGGGCTGCTCCAACACTTTGGCGATTTCGCGGCGCAAATAGTCGATGATCGCGGCGGGGGTTTTTGCCGGCACCACGATGCCTTGCCAGTTTTCCACGGTAAAGCCGGGCACGCCCGCCTCGCTAACCGTCGGCACCTCCGGCGCGGCCTTCGCGCGCGCGGGGCCGGTCACGCCCAGGGCGCGCAGCCGGCCAGCCTTCAGTTGCGGCAACGCCGGCGGCATGGTGCTGAACATCACTTGCACCTGGCCCGCCATCAATTCGGTCATCGCCGGCGCAGTGCCCTTATAGGCGATGTGGGTGAGGTTTATGCCGGTGGCGTGCTTGAACAATTCCGCGGTGAGGTGCAGCGAGGAGCCGGTGCCGGCCGAACCGTAATTGATCACGCCCGGTTTGGCGCGCGCGGCGGCGAGCAAATCCTTGACCGTTGCCGGCGCCGATGGGTGCGCGACCAGGATGAACGGCGAGGTCGCGAGCAGCGTCACCGCGGCGAAATCGCGCGGCGGGTCGTAGGGGTTGTTGGTGCGCAATGCCGGATTGTGCGCGAGGCTGCCAAGGCTGCCCAGAAACAGCGTATAGCCGTCGGGCGCGGCGGTAGCGGCGATTTGCCCGCCCACCATGCCGCCGGCGCCGCCGCGGTTATCGACGATGACTTGCTGGTTGATCGATTCCGCCAGACGCTGCCCGACCGCGCGCGCGAGGATGTCGTTGCCGCCGCCCGGCGGAAACGGCACGATCAAACGCAGCGGCCGGTTCGGGTACGATTGGGCTTGCGCCGGCGATAGCAGCGCACAGTCCATCGCCAGCGCCAGTGCCAGCGCCAGCGCTACTGCGCGTGGATACCGATGTCGCGTGCGATGCGTGTCCATTTTTCGAGTTCCGAGTTGAGTATTTTTGCGAATGCCTCGCTCGACAGCGGCCACGGCTCGGCGCCTTCGGCGGCCAGGCGCTGTGCGGAATCGGGCTGGGTGAGGATGCCGACGATTTCGGCGTTGAGCCGTTTTAACACCGGCGCGGGCAGCCCGGCGGGGCCGACGAACGACCACCAGGTGATCACTTCAAAGCCGGGCACCGTTTCCGCCAGCGGCGCAATGTTCGGCACCAGCGGCGAGCGCTTAAGCGCGGTGATGCCGTAGGGCTTGACCTTGCCCGCGCGAATTTGATTCAGCGACAACGGCAGCGTGGCGAACATTAGATTCACTTCGCCCGTCATCGCCGCGAGAAACGCCGGCGCGCCGCCCTTGTGCGGCACGTGCAACAGGCGCGCGCCGGTGGCGTGATCGAACAGCGCGCCCGCGTAGTGATTGATGCTGCCATTGCCGGCGGACGAATAGGTCAAGCCGCCGGGTTTGGACTTCGCAAGCTCGATCAGATCCTTCACCGTCTTGGGCGCGAACGACGGGTTTGACACCAGCATCAGCGGGCCCATGCCGATGGGGCTGATGGCGCTGAACGATTTGACCGGATCGTACGGCAGTTTTTTGATCAACGGCACGCTCAAGATTTGCGAGGCGGTCATGATGAACAACGTGTAGCCGTCCGGCGTGGCACGCGCGGCGATGTCCGCGCCGATGGTGCCGGAAGCGCCGGGCCGATTGTCGATCACCAATTGCTGGCCTAAGCGCTCGGACATGCGGATCGCCATGAAACGTCCCAAAACATCGACGCTGCTGCCCGGCGGGAAGCCCGAGATCACGCGGATGGGGCGGTTAGGGTAGGCGGGTTGTTGTGCGAGGGCGGGTAGCGCGGTGAGCATCGCCGCGGCGAGCGTGCCATGCAGAGGGATTCTCATACGCAGGTGTGGTGGTGAATGTTGTGCGGCTACAAATGGGGCGGGGATGAAGGCAATGCACGTGCGCAAAAAAACGGCCCCGATCAGTCAGGTATTCATTATGCCGCGACTCGCCCCATCGCGCTGGGTGTTTCGAAAAGCGGCGGCGGGAGGTGCGATAATGGGTGTTCCATTGAATAAGGCTTGATATGCGTAACCATAAGCAAAAAAGGGCATGGGGATATGCCGCCGCGGCATCAATGATGGCCGGCTGGTGGCTGGGTGCGGGCTTTGCCGCCGCGCAGCCCGCGGCAAGCGGCGCGGCGCACGCCTATCCCACGCGCCCGCTGCGCCTGGTGGTGCCCTATCCGCCCGGCGGCGCGAACGACACCGTGGCGCGCGTGTTGTCGCCCAGGGTCAGCGAACAACTGGGCCAGCAACTGGTGATCGACAATCGCGGCGGCGGCAATACCATCATCGGCTCGGAACTGGTGGCCAAGGCCACGCCCGATGGCTACACACTGTTGATGGTGGCGGCGGGGCACGCGGTGAATCCCGCGCTGTACCCGAAACTGCCCTACGACAGCGCGCGCGATTTCGCGCAAGTGGTGTTGCTCGGCGACGGCGCGTACGTGCTGGTGGCGCATCCCGCCGCGGGCGCGTTAAGCGTGCCGGAGCTGATCGCGGCGGCCAAGGCGCAGCCGGGCAAAATCGTCTATGCCTCATCGAGCATCGGCAATCTCACGCACCTCGCGGCGGAGTTATTCGCCTCGCTCGCGGGCGTGAAAATGCTGCACGTGCCGTACAAGGGCGGCGGGCCGGCCATGCTCGACTTGCTGGCAGGCCGCGTGGCGATATTTTTTTCCACGGTGGCAGTGGCGCGACCGCACATCCAGTCGGGCAAGATTCGCGGCTTGGGCGTCACTACCGCGCAGCGCAGCGCCGCGCTGCCGGCCATGCCCACCATCGCCGAAGCCGGCTTGCCCGGTTACGAGGTGAGCGGTTGGTACGGGATCATCGCGCCGGCGAAAACCCCGCCGCCGGTGATCGAGCGCATCAACGGCGTGGTGCGCGGCGTGTTGCGGCAAGCCGATGTCAAAGAAAGATTGCTTGCCGCCGGCGTGCAGGCGAGCGATATCAGCGTGCAACAATTCGACCAACTCATGCGCGCCGAATTCGCCAAGTGGCAGCGCCTGGCGAAACCGTTGGGTATCTCATTGGATTAACGTAACATATTGATTTTATTGACATTTTTGTTTGGCGCCCATTTTGCCGCCTGCGACGCCTAGTCCGCCGAACCCGCGTACGCTAATGGCGTTGCTGATCGCCGCGGCGTTTGTCATCGCCGGCGGCATTCATTATCAGACGCCGATGCTGGCGCGCATCTCAGCCGAATTCGCGGCGAGCCCCGCGGCGGCGGGTTGGATACCCACGCTTTCGTTTGGCGGCATGCTGATCGGCGTGGCGTTGCTGGTGCCGCTGGGCGACCGCATCTCCAAGCGCTATTTGATCATCGGCATGATCGCGGTGCTGGGCGTGGCGCAAGCGGTGATGATGGCGGCGCCGTCGATCGCGGTGCTGGCGGCGGCGAGTCTGGTCACCGGCATCACCTCGGCGGTGGGCCTGGTGTTTATTTCCATCGCGGTGGAAATCGCGCCGCCGCAACATCGCGGGCGCGCGGTGGGCACGCAACTGATGGCGATGTTCATCGGCATTTTGTTCGCGCGCGTCGCTGGTGGTTTCATCGCCACGCATTTGGGCTGGCGTTTTAGTTATGGTTTATCGACGGCGATGCTGGCGCTGCTGGTGATCGCCTTGATCGCGTGGCTGCCGCACACGCGCCCGACCACGAACGCGCGCTACAGCGAATTGCTCGGCTCGATTTTCGCGATTTACAAACAACACGGCACGGTGCGCCGCGCGGTGTCGATCCAATTTTTGCTGGGTATTTGCTACGGCGGCTTTTGGGCGGTGGTGGCGCCGATGATGGCGGCGCTGCATAACGTGGGGCCGACACAAGCGGGCCTGATCGGCATCCCCGGCGCCTCGGGCATTTTGGTGGCGCGCCCCGCCGGGCGCTGGATGGACCGCGCGGGCGCTACGCCGGTGGTGACCACCGGCGTCACCGTGATGATTTGCGCGTGGCTTGCGTTCGGATTTGCCGCGTGGTCAATCGCGTTTGTGGTGCTGGGCGCGATCTTGCTCGACTGCGGGCTGCGCACCGCGATGGTGGCGAATCAAACCTTGGTGAATTCCGCCGCGCCCGATTCACGCGCGCGCGCCAACACCATTTTCGGCATGCACGTGTGGTGCGGCAACGCGGTGGGCGCGTTTTTAACCAGCAACGCCTTCGCCTGGTACGGCTGGCTCGCGGTGTGCGCGATCGCGATGACGGCGTCGATCACAGCGCTGTTGATTCACTGGGGCGTGTTGCCGATTGGGCGCACGGAAACTAAGGTGAAGGCCGCTTAGGCTTGCAGCGCCGCTAATTCGCCTTCGCCCCTGAATCTTTCACCGCCTGGCGCCACTTGGTGATTTCCTTCATCACAAACGCGCGCGCGTCGTTGCCGGTTTGATATTCCGGCTCGAAGCCGTTGTCGATGAGCCGCTGGCGAAATTCGGGCACCGGCATGATTTTGTTCAGCGCGCCGGTGAGGCGGCTGACCACGGCGGCGGGTATGCCCGCGGGCGCGCCGATAAAGCGAAACGATTCCGGGTTCACGTCCAGGCCCACGGCGGCGAATGTCGGCACGTTGGGCAGCAGCGGTGAAGGTTTTTTGCCGGTGATGGCCAACGGGATCAAGGCGCCGGTTTGGATATGCGGCGCGACCGAACCCGGCACCACGAAGGTGACGTCGGAATGCCCGCCGATGATGTCCAGAATCGCCGCGCCCGCGCCTTTGTAGGGGATGTGCAGCGTATTGATTTGCGCGGCCTTGTTGAGCATCGCCGTGGTGAGATGGCTCGACGAGCCGACGCCGGCGGAGGCCGCACGGATTTTGCCGGGGTTCGCCTTGGCGTGGGTGATGAATTCCTGGATGGTGCGCACCTTAAGCCCCGGATGCGTGATCAGCAGCGTGGGCGAGGTGGCGATGATGGCGACGAAATTAAAATCGCGCTCGGCGTCATACGGCAGTTTGTCGGCGTAGCCTGGGTTGATGGCGAACGCGGTATCGAACATCGCAATGGTGTAGCCGTCGGGCGGCGACTTGGCGAGGATTTGCGTGCCGAGCACGCTGCCCGCGCCGCCGCGGTTGTCGACCACGATTTGCTGGCCGAGCAAATCGACCATGCGCGGCGTCACCAGCCGCGCCAGCAAATCGGTGCCGCCGCCGGCGACAAACGGCACGATCATGCGGATGGGGCGGTTGGGGTAGGCGGCTTCGGCGGCGAGCGCACCGTGTGCCGCGAACGTCAGCAATGCGCCGGCGATCAGCGCGCGATATTTTTTGTTTTGGCAAAACATGTTGTTGCTCCTCCAGGTGTTTTATCAGCCCACCGTGTATTTTTGCAATACCTCGCGATTGATGTCGATGCCCAGCCCCGGCCCTTGCGGCACCGCAACCACGCCGTGTTTGTGCACGATCGGGTTAAGCGCCAACTCGGTGCGCAGCGCATTTTCGCTCATGTCGTATTCCAAGAGCGTGGGAAACGGTTCGTGCGCGCGCGGCTGATCGGGCAGCGTGGCGAGTAGGTGCATCGAGGCGGCGAGCCGTATTGCGGTGCCGAACATGTGCGGGATCACCCGCACGTGGTTCGCACTCGCCATGGCGTGGATTTTGCGGTACTCGGTGATGCCGCCGCACACGCACACGTCGGGCTGGATGATGTCCATCGCGCGCTCTTGAATCATGCGGCGAAACGCCCAGCGGTTGCGCAATTGCTCCGCGCCGGAGATGCGGATGTTGAGCGCGCGTTTGACTTCGAGATAACCTTCGACGTCGTCGGGCGCGATCGGCTCTTCGAACCACAGCAAATTGCTTTTCGCCATTTCCTTGCCCACCGCGATCGCCGAGCCGCAGTCGTAGGCGCAGTTGGCATCGACCGCGAACAAAATATCGTCGCCAATGGCGCGGCGCACAGCGGCGACGTTTTTGATGTCGTAATCAGGGCCGAAACCGACTTTCATTTTCATTGCTTTAAAGCCCGCGTCGGCGTAGCTCTTGGCTTCGTTGACCAGCGCTACAGTGTGGTCGGGCACATTGCGGCGAAACAAACCGGTCGCGTACGCCTGCACGTTTTGGCGCACCGCGCCGCCGAGCAACGCATAAAGTGGCTGCTTTAGCGCCTTACCCATGATGTCCCACAGCGCGATGTCGATGGCGGCGATGCCGGCGCCATCCACGCCGGCGTAGTTGAGCGCGCTCCAAATCAATTCATAGTCGAACGGGTTTTTGCCGACCACGTTGTTGTCGATCGCGCGCCGCGCCGGCAGCGAGGCGCCTTCGCCCCAGCCGCTGATGCCGGCATCGGTGATGATTTCGACGATGCCGAACGCGCGTTCGCGCGTGGTACGCATGCCGTTGGAAAACGGCTCCTTCACGGGGTACGAGGTGGAATAGGTTTTGACTTCGGTGATTTTCATGGCGGGGTGGCGGCGGTTAACGCGTGTGTGGAGGGTCGCAAAGCATGATGCCTTGCCCGCCCGCGCACTGTAAAGCAAGCGCGCGCAGCATCATCCGCGCACCGATGTGCAAGGGGTAGCTGACGGGCGTTACGAGCGTATATGTAAGTATTTGATTTTATTGAATATTTTTTATAACTAAAATGTGTTCCAGAGGCGCAATCCGATCAGCCGCAGCCGGCGCTTCATTCCATCCAGGGCGTTGTGGCGCGCTGTATTCGTCTGCTGCCGGGATGCTCCCGCTTGGCGGCCCCACAAATCCGCGTGCTCGACCGGGGATAGCCTCCAGATGATGGCCGGGTGCATGGGAAAGGCGACGCATCAACAGATAAATCATGGAAAACCGTTAGAGCTGGGGATGTCTACCTAATATGCGCATGGCAAATCCGCGATCCATGCTCAGCCAGTAACATTTTTCTCATCTCGTGGCGGAGATAATTTTGTAGTCCCTTAAAAAACATACAAAATTACAAATACTTAACAAACTCTCATGATCAACGCAGATGGCTGTAACAGCGTTGTTGCGATTAACCCAATTGCATGTTTTCGGAAACAATTGTTTATGCACCAAATACGTTTGGCGGTGTATCCTAGGACTAAAGTAGTAGGTGATAGTAGGTAGTGGTAATAGATGTAGGGTGGTTGGTTGGGTAGTCCGGTAGTTGGCATTGGTGCCGTTATTTGTTAGGGAAACATTGAATAAGTTGATTCCATTCATGGTTCGACAGGCTCACCACGAACGGAATCAATAACTTAGCGTTCGTCCTGATCTCGTCGAAGGACTTGTTCAGTGTTTCCTTAGCAGATACTTCTGCGGGGGTAGAGGGATCTCAATCATGCGTGAAGACTTGCCAAACAAAATTAGCGCGAACGAAGCGGACAACAAAATGACGGCAACCCCGGCCGACAGCGTGCTTGCGCGGGATGAGCAACCGCAATAAACGCCTGCACGCGTGTATGTGCAGCGGAGCCTTACGCTGGGCATTTTCGCCGGCATACTGCTTTAGAGTTCGCTCACCAGTTCATCGTTTAACGGGTTACCTTCGGCCGCCCACTCGCCCGCACTCGATTTGACTGGTGACGATTTATCCAACGTCTGCGACGATATCGGGTTGCCCAAGTGCGGCCGCGAAGTATCGTTGAACGCGCCTGATCCGCGTGGGTTGGTGTTTGCGTTTGCGGGCGATGCCGGTTCGCGCTCAGACACGACATTTGTGCTTGCGATGAACGATGCGCCGAATCCCGAAATCAGTGTCAGCTATCACGATGCTGGTGCTGTCGATGCGCTGGGCGCGCATGGCGGTAGCAGCAGTGGCGGGGGCGGCTCTTCGTGGGGCGGTAGCGTGGGGCCCGCGCAATTGCTGGCGCTGACGTCGACGGCTTCGTATGGCGGATCGCCGTTGGTGGGTGGATCGGGCGGTTCAGCGCGTCAGTCGTCGCCGCAGACACCCGCCCCGAGCAATGACAATGCGCCGGGGCAGGGACCTGGTGATCCTGCGCCTGACGTGATTGTCTCCAATGTTCCGCCGCAGCCCCAAGGGCCTACGTCGCCGGACACCCCGTACAATCCTGATGATCCGACGACCCCGCCGCCGCCGGACTTTATCCCGACCGCGCCGCCGACGCCGACCGCCGTTCCCGAGCCCGCCAGCTTGGCGTTGTTCGGCTTGGGCTTGGCGTTCCTGGGCGTGGTGGTGCGCAGGAGAAAGAGCGCTTAACGCGTTTTAGTCGAAAAAACAAACCCCGCTGCGGCGGGGTTTGTTTTTGTGCCTACTCGCGGCGCTGCAGCTTTTTGTGGTAGCGCGACACGCGCTGCCATGCCCACGCCAGGGTGTCGTACGGCTCAAAGCGGCTCGCGCGCCCGCCCAGGCAGCGCTGCAAAAAAACCTCGCTGGCGCGCAAAAATTGGTGGCGGTGCACCCACCAACTGGCACCGTGGCCCATTTCTTCGATGCGCAGGTATTGCACCGGCTTACCCGCGCCGCGCAACGCCTGCACCATGCGTTCGGCTTGATCGATGCGCACCCGCACATCCTGCGCGCCGTGCACCATGAGCAGCGGCTTTTCCAGTTTTGCGGCGTGGGTCAACGGCGAGCGGCGCGTCATGTCCTCGCGGTCTTGCGCGAGCGCCGGGTTGCCGACGTAGTCGTGCCACATCGATAAATCGGTTTGCCAGTACGGCGGAAAAGCCTCGATCAACGTCGCCAGATCGGTGGGGCCGCCCAGCGAGATGCCGCAGGCGAAGGTTTGCGGTGTCACGGTCAAGCCCACCATCGCCGCGTAGCCGCCGTAGCTCCAGCCCATGATCGCCACGCGCGCCGGGTCGGCAATGCCCTGATCGACGGCCCAGCGCACGGCATCGAGCAAGTCATCGTGCATTTTGCCGGCGAATTCGCCGATGGCGGCGGTTTGCAAACGCTTGCCGTAGCCGGTGGAGCCGCGAAAATCGATTTGCAACACCGCGTAGCCGCGGTTGGCGAGAAAGTGCGCGTTCTCGGCATCTTCCGAGCGCAGCGGGTTACCGCTGCGCAGCCACGGCCCGCCGTGCACCTTGAGCACCAACGGCAGTTTTTTCGGCGCGACGCCCCGCGGCAGTGTGAGATAACCGTGCAACGCCAAATCATCGCGGCTGATGATCGTCACCGGTTTGACGCCGGCGAGCGCGGCGGCACGCGCTTCGGCGAGTTCCTCGCCGAGCACGATGTGTGTGTTGCGCGCGCGATCGAGCAAATAGTGCTTGCGCGTGGCAATGGTGGTGAGTGTTAGCACCAGGCGTTGCTCGCGCGCGTCGGCGCTCACCAATTCCAGGGCGAACGGTTCATTATCGAGCGTTTTTAACAACGGGTCGAGATCGGCGCGCAGCCTGGCATCGAGAATTTCCGTGTGCGGAAATCCGGGTTGTGCATAAGCGAGGAGCGGTTCGCCGCTGACACGGCTCATCGTCACACGGGTCACATCGACGTGCGGGTCTTCGAACAGCACTTTTTCCCACTGCAAGCGCGTGTTCACCGCCACCAGCACGATGCGGTCGCGGCCGCGGTTGGAGAGCGCCCAGACCAGCGAGCGATCCTTGCTTGCGCCCAGCACGCGAAAGGTATCGTCGGGGTTGCGGGTGAGTTCGACTTGACGCGCCGCGCGTGGCGTGGCGCGATATTCGGGCGTGCGCAGCGCTTCGCGCGAGGGTTGCCAGCCTTGAAACGCGCCGCTCGCGCTGGTGAGCGGCGCCACCGCGTTGCCGGGGTTTTGCGCAACCAGTGTTTCTTGCCGCGTGGCGAGATTGATGCGGTAAAGATCGAACACTTTTTTGTCGCGGCGGTTGTGATACACCAGCGCCTCATCAGGCTTGGCGGCGGGCAGTTGGTGCAGCGCCGCCTTCACGCCGGTATAAGGGGTGAGATTGACGATGTGGGCGCCGGGGTCGTCGGTGTCGAGCATGAACACATGCGTGTTCTCGGCGCCGGCCGTGTCCACGCCGGTGGAGATAAGCCGCCGCCCGTCGGCCGTCCACGACAAACTGCCGCTCATCATGGCGTAGCGGTGCACCTTGCCGGTGTCGTTGTTGCGTACGAATAGCGCGCTTTTTTTCCAATGCGGGCCGATCCACGCCAGCTTGCGCCCGTCGGGCGAGAGCTGAAAATCGCGCTGCGCATCCGGGCGATGCGCGTAGCGGTGCACCGGCACGAGCGGCGGCAGTTGCGCGGCTTTTAGCGCGGGATGCTGCGCGGGCTCGCCGCAGCCGGCGAGCGCAACGAGTAACGCAAGCGCTGCCGCGAATGAAACGTGCTGAGTGTTAGTCAATGCGCAAATTGGCTTGCTTGATCACCTTGGCCCACTTGTCGTATTCGACACGCACAAACGCCGCGAATTCCGCAGGCGAGGAGCCCACCGGCTCGTTGCCGGCGCGATGCAGCCGCTCCTTGATGTCGGGGCTTGCCAGCGCGCGGCGCGATTCTTCGTGCAGGCGCTTGACGATGTCTTGCGGCGTGCCAACGGGTGCGTAAAAACCGTATCAGCCGGTGACGCTGTAGCCCGCCACGCCCGCTTCGGCCATGGTGGGCACGTTCGCCAATTCGGTGAACCGCCGGTTACCGGTGAGCGCGATCGCGCGCAACCGCCCCGCTTTCACATGCGCCACCGCGCCGGTGGTGCTGGTAAAGGCGCATTCGGTCTCGCCGCTCATGGTGGCGACCACCGCCGGCGCGGCGCCCTTGTACGGCACGTGGGTCCATCTGATACCGGTCATCGATTGCAGCAATTCGCCCGCCAGGTGGTTGATGCCGCCGGAACCGGAGCTGGCATAGTTGATTTGCCCCGGCCGCGCGCGGGCCAGCGCGAGCACGTCTTGCAGGGTTTTCGCCGGCAGCGAGGGGTGGCAGGACAACATGAACTGGCCGCTGGTCAACTGCGAGATGAAGGCAAAATCCTTGAACGTGTCGTAGGGCATTTTCGCGCGCATGTTCGGGTTGATCGCGAATTCCGGCGAGGTGACCAGCCGGGTGTAGCCGTCGGGTGCGGATTTCGCCGCGGTATCGGCGCCGATCAAGCCGGCGCTGCCGGCGCGGTTTTCAACGACGAAGTTGCCGCCCATTTGCTCCGGCAACTTGGCCGCGAGAAAACGCGCCACCGTGTCGTTGCCGCCGCCGGGCGGGAACGGCGAGATGATGCGCACGCTATTGGCGGGGTAGGGCTGCGCCAGCGCCGCCAGCGAAAACAGCGCCAACGATGAAGCCGCGAACCCGCTGGCGAGTGATTTTGTAAAACGCATTATTTTCCTTGTACAAAAAAACCCCTTGCCGCTTGCACGCTTGCACGGCTGGGGCCTGCTCGCATTGCCGCGCCGGCCATGCGCCGGTGCGAGCTTACTCCAACTTCGCGCCCGAGAGTTTTACCACCTTGCCCCATTTTTCGAATTCGTTTTTCATGAAGGCGCCGAAGTGCGCTGGGGTGCCGCCGGCGAGTTCCAGCCCCAGCGCGGTGTAACGGTCTTGCACCTCCGGCAGCGCGCGGTTGATGGTGGCGTTAAGGCGCTCGATGATCGCCACGGGCGTTTTTGCCGGCGCCGCCATGCCATACCAGCCGAGCACTTCATAACCGGGCACGCCGGCTTCGCCGATGGTGGGAATATGCGGCAGCGCTACGGCGCGCTTGGCGCCGGTCACGCCGAGCGCGCGCACTCGCCCGGCCTTGACATGCGGCATCACCCCGCCGCTGCTGCTGAACATGACATGCACTTCGCCGCTTAGCAGCGCGGTGAGCGCGGGCGCGCCGCCTTTGTACGGCACATGCGTCATGTCGATGCCGGCCATGGATTTGAACAATTCCCCCGACAAATGATT
>VGIF01000041.1 GCA_016868015.1 Betaproteobacteria bacterium | reverse complement strand
CGCAAAGAACGCGCATTAAACACCACTGTGTCGTTCCCGCGCAGGCGGGAACCCATAACGCCGTTGCCACCGGCACCATCCTATGGGTTCCCGCCCGCGCGGGAACGACGTAACGGTTTGTCATTGGCGTTTCTCTTGGGCAACCAAACTCACCGCCACCGCCTCCGCCACCTCAATCCCATCCACCGCCGCTGACAATATCCCCCCCGCGTAACCCGCCCCCTCGCCCGCCGGATACAAACCGCGCGTATTCAAGCTCTGATACATGGCATTGCGTTTAATGCGGATCGGCGACGAAGTGCGCGTTTCCACGCCGGTCAACAGCGCATCGTCCATCGCAAACCCTTTAATCTGCCGGTCGAAAGCCGGCAGCGCTTCGCGGATCGCCGCGATCACAAAATCAGGCACACACGCCGATAAATCCGTCATGCGCACGCCGGGTTGATACGACGGCATCACACTGCCCAACGCGCTCGACGCACGCCCCGCGAGGAAATCCCCCACCCGCTGCGCCGGCGCACGGTAGTCACCGCCGCCCGCAACGAACGCCGCCGACTCCCAGCGCCGTTGAAAATCGATGCCGGCGAGCACGTGGCCCGAGTAATCCTTGTCAGGGGTAATGCCAACAACGATACCAGCGTTAGCGTTGCGCTCATTGCGGGAATATTGACTCATGCCATTGGTCACCACGCGCTCGGCTTCCGAAGTCGCCGCCACCACCGTACCGCCGGGGCACATGCAAAAGCTGTAAACCGAGCGGCCATTGTTGCAATGATGCACCAGCTTGTAATCGGCGGCGCCGAGCAGCTTGTGCCCGGCAAAGTTGCCCCAGCGCACGCGATCGATCAGCGATTGCGGGTGCTCGATGCGAAAGCCGATCGAAAACGGTTTAGCCTCGATATATACGCCGCGCTCATGCAGCATCTGAAACGTGTCACGCGCGCTGTGGCCGACGGCGAGCACCACGTGATCGGCATTGATGATTTCTCCGTTAGACAACACCACGCCGCGCACTTGCCGCTGCTCGATGATTAAATCGACCACACGGCTTTGAAAACGAAACTCGCCGCCCAGCGACTCGATCGTCGCGCGCATCGCTTCCACCACGCCCACCAGCCGAAACGTGCCAATGTGCGGCTTGGCGACATACAAAATTTCTTCCGGTGCGCCGGCCTTGACGAACTCGGTCAGCACTTTGCGACCGAGAAAACGCGCGTCCTTAATTTGACTATAAAGCTTGCCGTCCGAAAACGTGCCCGCGCCGCCTTCGCCGAATTGCACGTTCGATTCCGGATTCAGTTGCGAGCGCCGCCACAAACCCCAAGTGTCTTGCGTGCGCTCGCGCACCACTTTGCCGCGCTCCACGATGAGCGGCCGAAACCCCATTTGCGCCAGCAGCAGTCCGGCGAACAAACCGCACGGCCCGCTGCCGATCACCAGCGGGCGATTTTCAAAGCGTTGCGGCGCGCGCGCGACGTAGCGATAGCCGGTATCGGGTGATTTACATAAGCATTTGATTTTATTGATATTTTTATTTTTGCTTAACAACGCGCTTTCATCGGCAACTTCGACATCGAGCGTGTAAGTCAACTGAATCGCGCTGCGTTTGCGCGCATCGACCGCGCGGCGATACACGTTGTAACGCAGCACGTCGTCAACATCGATGTTCAAGCGATCGACGATCGCGGCGCGCAACGCGTCGTCGCTATGATCGAGGGGCAGCTTGAGTTCCGTTAACCGCAGCATCAGGCTTTGAGCAACACACGCAGCTCGCGCACGTTTTTGACGTTCTCGATGCGCCACACGCTGTCGATCAATTTGCGCGCACGCGCCTTGCCCAAAATCGGCGCGGTGAGGTCGAGACATTTGGCATCGACCTGGGCGCGCGTCAACGGGTTTTTGGCCGTCCCTTTGACCGCTTGGGTGTGATGGGTCAATCGCCGGCCATCACGCATGAGAATTTCCACCATGCCTTGGCGCGGGTGCTCGAAATCCTCGCGCCCGTGGAGCTCGATTTTCTTTTTAAGCGCGGCGATGCGCGCATCGTGCATGCGCGCTTCATCGTGCGAGGAGGCGAACGTAACCGTGCCGTCGAGCAGCATCACCGACAGCAAGTGCTGGATGTTTATGTCGGGAATGCTGCGATTATTCACCGTCACCGAGCCGATTTTGTTCACCGTCACCGTGAGCTTTTCCACGTCGGCGGCTTTGATGCCGTGCTCGGCGATCAACGCAGATAACGAATCCAGCGCCGCTTGGATGGGCGAGCCCACCGACCAGCGCTTGATCGTGGTTTGCGTCACCTCGTAATCTTTGCCGAGACGGCGCGTGAGCGCGCGCGCATCGAGCTTGGCCGCGAAGATCGATAAAAAATTCTTCTCACCCGCGAACACGTCGTCCACACCGCTAAAACCCGCCTGCACCATGGTCGCCGCGGTGACGCCGTTGCGCGCGGGCATGCCGCCGAAGTTAAACCCCTTCTCCACATGCTCCTTATCGCGTGCCCAGGTTTCGATGCCGGACGCCTGTTGCGCGGTGTACGACAACAAGTAACGCACCTGCGCCGCCTCCAACCGCGCCAGCGCGCCCGCCGCCGCCGCCGCGCCGAACAGCGGCCCGAAGCTGTGCGTCGAATGCCCCTTGGCGCGCAGCGCCCACGAGCCCAGCGCCATCGCCACGCGCGTGCCGATGTCGTAACCCAGCACCACCGCGCGCAGCAGCGCCAGCCCGCTCGCGTTTTCGCGCTCGGCCATCGCCAACGCCGCCGGCACCACGCCGCAGCCGGGGTGCGCTTGCGCGCGCGGATGCGAATCGTCGGTTTCGTCGGCGTGCGCCATCATGCCGTTGGCGAGCGCGGCGTTGACACACGAGGTCATCAAGCGTGTGCCGATCACCAGCGACTCTTTCACGCCACCCAACTGCCGCGCGTAGCGTATCGCCATTTCACCCGGCACCAGCCGCGAGCCCGAGACGATGGCCGCCAGCGTGTCGATCAGATGATGCTTGCCGCATTCCACGGCGTCCGCCGGAAGCATTCGGCGCGGCGCGGCCGCGATGTAGGCGCTTAACTCGCGCATCAGCGGCGAGACACCCAGTATTGTTTGAGCCAAAATAATCCTCGATGCGTTCGATGCAAAGGCGCCACTTTACCCGATGTAGCGGAGTAAAATTCATGCACATCTCAAAAGGAATGCCGCCATGGATCAAGCCCCCGCCAAACTCTCGCACAACGTCACGCGTCTCGGCCATCTCGATTTGCCAGGCGCGGGACAAATTTTGGTTGACGGCAATTACGCCTACGTCGGCCACATCACCAACAAAGACGGCCTGGGCACCAGCATTCTCGATGTATCTAACCCGAAAGAGCCGCGCGTGGTGTCGCAGTTGCCGGTGGGCGACCACGGCTCGCACAGCCACAAGGCGCGCGCGGTGGGTGAGCTCATGATCACCAACATGGAGCAGAACATGACGGCGATCGGCCGCAAAGCCGATGAGCTGCCCAAGCTGCGAACGGTGATGAAAGCCGAGTTGGGCCGCGACCCCACCCACGCCGAACTCGCCGCGCGGCTTGGCGTCTCGGCAGCAGACATCCCCGCGGTGGAAGCGCTGGAAAAAACGCCGTACAACATGGGCGGCTTCAAGGTGTGGGACGTCAAGGACAAAAAAAATCCCAAGCTCATCACCCACGTCAAAACCCATGGCCGCGGCACGCACCGCTTCGACATGGATGCCAACTACGCTTACATCTCGACCGAGATGCCGGGTTACATCGGCAATATTTTGGTGATTTACGATTTAAAAAACCCGTCCAAGCCGGAAGAAATTTCGCGCTGGCATATCCCCGGCCAACACATCGCCGGCGGTGAAAAGCCAACCTGGCCGGGCCGTCAACATCGGCTGCATCACACGGTGCGCGTGGGCAACCGCTTGTTCGCCGGCTGCTGGCACGGTGGCGTGCGCATCGTCGATGTCACCGACATTCGTAAACCGCACACCATCGGCGCTTACAACTATCATCCGCCGATGCCGGAGCCCTCGCACACCTTCATGGGCCTCACCAAAAAAATCAACGGCCGCGATATCGCGGTAGCCATCGATGAGGAAGACCACGTGCACAACGACGCCGAAGTCGCCAAGCGCCGCGGCCGTCCGCACGCTGCACTGTGGACCTTCGACATCACCGATACCGCCAACATCAAACCGCTGGGCGTGTTCGAAGTAAGCGAGCTCGAATCGCCGTGGGCGCGCGTGGCGCCGGGGCGCTTTGGCGCGCACCAGTTTCAGGAGCACTGGAAAGGCGGCGACACGCTAATGTATTGCGCGTGGTTCGCCGGCGGCTTGCGTATTGTCGATATCGCCGACCCGGCCTCGCCGCAGGAAGTGGGCTGGTTTATCCCGGAGCCGGTGGGCGGCAAGCCTTGCCCGCAGACCAACGACGTGGAGGTGGATGACCGCGGGCTGGTGTATGCGGCCGACCGTTATCTGGGTTTGGATATCCTGGAATTCAAGCGGCCTTAGGTGGTCTTCGCCTTTTGCCCGATCCTGCTCTCGGTTCCCGCCAAAATATTCCTGATGTTCTGGCGGTGGCAATAAATCAGCAATGCCGCCACCAGCGACACACTGGCAAAAAACGGGTGTGTAATCCCAAATAACATCCATGTCGCAAACGGCGCAAACAGCGCCGCTGTGATGGACGCGAACGAGGACATGCGGAAAAACAGCGCCATGACCAGCCACGTCGCGATTGCGCCGCAGCCGAGATAAACACTAAAGCCGAACAGCGCGCCCAGCGCGGTCGCCACGCCCTTGCCGCCCTCGAAACGATGAAAGATCGGAAGCATGTGGCCAATCACCGCCAGCGCGCCCGCCAGCGCCATGGTGAGTTCGAGCGCGCCCGCGGCGGCAAAGCGCTGCGCGAGCCACACCGCGAAGTAGCCCTTCATCGCGTCGCCGATCAGCGTCAACACCGCCGCAGCCTTGCTCCCCGAGCGCAGCACGTTGGTGGCGCCGGGGTTGCCGGAACCATACGTGCGCGGGTCGACCAAACCAAACACGCGGCTGGTCAGCACGGCGAAAGAAATCGAGCCGAGCAAGTATGCAAGCACCGCGAGAAAAAGCGTTGTCATGGGATTTCACATAAAATGAGGCGAATATTCTAGCCGAAGCCGAGACAAGCCTCACGCCTCACGCCCAATGGACACCATTTTTATCCGCGACTTTCGTTTGCACATCAAGGTCGGGCTCTACGACTGGGAGCGTGTCGCGCCGCAAACCGTACAACTCGATCTGGAAATCGGCATCACCGGCGCGCACGCCTCGCAATCCGATGCACTCGCCGACACCATCGACTATGCCCAAGTAGTGCGCCGCCTCGAAGCGGCATTACAAGACAACAAAATTCAACTGCTCGAAAAACTGGCCGAACAGGTCGCCGCAATCATCATGGGCGAATTTAATGCGCCGTGGGTAAAGGTCGGCATCACCAAGCTTGCCGCGCTCAAAAACGTCAAGCAAGTGGGCGTGACCATCGAGCGCGGATCAAAAACACTCTGATCAGCCGCGCGGGTGATGCATGGCATGCAGTTGTTTCAAGCGCTCGCGCGCCACATGCGTGTAAATTTGCGTGGTGGAAATATCCGAGTGGCCCAGCAACAACTGCACCACGCGCAAATCCGCGCCATGGTTCAACAAATGCGTGGCGAACGCGTGGCGCAGCACGTGGGGTGAAATGTGCGTCTTCAGACCCGCTTGCAACGCATAACGCTTGACGATTTGCCAGAACGATTGGCGCGTCATGCACTCACCGTGGGCGGTAACGAATAAATCCTCGCTGCCGCGGCCGGCGAGCAACTCAAGCCGGCCCGAGGCAGCGTAGCGCTTCACCCACAGCAGCGCTTCATCTCCCAGCGGCACCAAGCGCTCCTTCGAGCCTTTACCGAGCACGCGCACCACGCCATCGTTCTGGCTCACCTGTGGCAGTTTCAACGTCACCAATTCGGACACTCGCAACCCGCTGGCGTACAGCGTTTCCAGCATCGCTTTGTCGCGCACGCCGCGCGGCGTTTCGACATCGGGTGCGGCGAGCAGGGCCTCGACATCGGCTTCGGTCAAACTCTTGGGCAAACTGCGCGGCAGCTTCGGCGCATCGATGTTCAACGTCGGGTCGGTCTTGATGCGATTTTGCCGCAGCAGCCAGCGAAAAAACCGCTTTAAACTCGACAACAAGCGCGCGGCGCTCGATGCGCGCGCTTTTTTGCGAAACTGGTGTGCGAGGTAGCCCTGCACGTCGCCGTGATCGGCGGCGTGCGCATCCTTGCCGTGTTGTTCGGTCAGCCACACGGCGAACTGTTCGAGATCGCGCCGGTACGCATCGAGGGTGTTGCGCGACAGGCCGTCTTCCAGCCACAACGCGTCGCAAAACTCATCGATCAACGCGGCGGATTCAGAAGTCGGCGCCTTCATGTTTGAGCAACCAAGTCTTGATCGCAATCGGATCGCCGCTACGCGCGTGCATAAAACCACCGATGCCATTGGACGCCAACACGCGATGGCACGGGATTAACAGCGGCAGCCGGTTTTTGCCGCAAGCGCTACCCACCGGCCGCGGCGCGCTGTTGAGCCGCAGCGCAATATTTTTGTAAGTATTTGATTTTCCTGACTTTATTTTGACGATCTCGCGCCACACGCGGCATTGAAAATCGCTGCCGCGATACTCGAACGGCAGCGTAAAACGAAACTGCGGATCGTCGAGATAACGTTCGAGTTGGCGGCATGCACGCTCCGCCAGTTTATTCAGCGGCGCGAGGGTTGCCGCGGCGCGCGGCAAGTATTCGATGTCGGTCACCAGCTCGCCCACGGTGCAGATGCCCAGCACCGCGAACGGCGTGGCGATTTTGGCGTGGAACGATTCGAGCGTCATGCGTTTCTCCATGCACGCACGTTGATGGATCGCCACCGCCGCGCGGCCTAAGCGCTAAGCTTTGGCGAACAGCTTGGACGGATCCTTGAACGCCTTGAACTCCAGCGCGTTGCCGCTGGGGTCGAGAAAAAACAAACTCGATTGCTCGCCGATTTCGCCGACGAAGCGCACCTGAGGTTCGATGATGAATTTGGTGCCGACGGCGACCAAGCGATCGCGCAGTTTTTCCCACTCGTTCATCGGCAACACCAAACCGAAATGCCGGACCGGCACCGCATCGCCATCCACGCCGGAGGTGCCGCTTTTGCCCGCCTCTTGCGGCGCGAGGTAGGCGACGATTTGATGGCCGAAAAAATTAAAGTCGATCCACTCATTGTCGGAGCGGCCCTCGGCGCAGCCCAGCAAGCCGCCGTAAAACGCGCGCGCTTGATTCAGATCGGTGACGGGAAAAGCGAGGTGAAACGGGGCGAGGCTCATCACAAAATCGTCCGCAGGCGAAATGAGAGCGCGCATTCTACACCGGGCGCGGCTAAGCATGGACGCGTATCTTTCGCCACTTCCGCGAACGTCGCATAATGCCTCCCCTATCTCCGTCTACCCCCGCGACACCGGCGAACCTGATGAAACCCACCAACATCCTGGTCATCCTCTCCGATCAACACAACAAGCGCGTGCTGGGCTGCTACGGCCACCCGCTGGTGCAAACGCCCAATCTCGACAAACTGGCGGCGCGCGGCACGCGTTTCACTGCGGCCTCGACACCCTGCCCGATTTGCGTGCCGGCGCGCGCGGCGTTCGCCACCGGGCGCCATGTGCATCAAATTCGTTTTTGGGATAACGCGATCGCCTACGACGGCAGCGTGCCGAGCTGGGGCCATCGCACCATGGCGCAAGGGCATCGCACGGTGTCGATCGGCAAGCTGCATTACGTGAGTTCGGCGCCCAAGCGCAACGGCTTCGATGAAGAAGTCATGCCGATGCATATCGCCGATGGCCTGGGCGATTTATCGGGGCTCATTCGCGATGAAATCATAGTCCGCACCGGCGACCGCAAAGTACCGGCGGAGGCCGGGCCCGGCGAATCGAGCTACTCGCGCTACGACCGTGACATCGCCGACGCCGCGTGCAAATGGCTCGCCACGGACGGCAAGAAAAAACACGACAAGCCGTGGGTGCTCTACGTCGGCTTCGTGTGTCCGCACCCGCCGTTTAAGGCACCGCCCGAGTTATACGAGATGTACCGCAAGATGAATATTCCGATGCCCGATCGTTACGCGCACGCCGAGCGGCCGCGCCATCCCCATCTCGACGCCATGCGCAAGATTCGCCCCTACGACGAAGGCTTCAAGAATGAAGACGATGTGCGCCATGTCATAGCCGCCTACTACGGCTGCACCACGTACATGGATAGCAACGTCGGCCGCGTGCTGGGCGCGCTGGAGGCAAACGGCCTGCTCAATAACACACGCGTCATTTACGGCTCGGATCACGGCGAGAATCTCGGCACGCGCGGCTTTTGGGCGAAGTCGACGTTGTTCGAGGAGTCGGCGGGCATTCCGTTGATTGCCGCGGGGCCGGACATTCCGCAAGGCAAAGTCGTCGATACGCCGGTGTCGCTGGTCGATGGGTTTCCGACGATTTTGCAGGCGGTGGGCGCGAAACTCGATGCCGCCGACGGCGATTTGCCGGGTACGTCGTTGATCGACATCGCCAACGGCGCGAAGCCGCAACGCAATGTGCTGGCGCAATACCATGCCTCGGCCTCGATCAGCGGTTCTTTCAGCATACGCCACGGCAAATACAAATACATGCACTACACCGGCTTTGCGCCGATGTTATTCGACATCGAAGCCGATCCGTACGAGCGCAACGACCTTGCGGGTAAGCCCGCGCACGCGCAAGTTCAAGCCGAATGCGCCTCGGCGTTAACGCGAGTGCTCGACCCCGATGCCGTGGAAAAACTTGCGCGCGCCGATCAAACCGCGATGATCGAACGCGTCGGCGGCAAGGAACGCATCATGAAGCGCGGCTCGATCCATCACACGCCGCCGCCGGGTATGGCGGCGACGTTGACGCCGGTGGAGCGAGCGGAGTAATTCTCGCAAAGCCGAGTAATACACTGCAAAAATGCGCTCGCGCTTCGACAAGCTCAGCGCGAACGGGTTTACAAAATGGCCGTTTGCCCTGATGCTGAGCAATGTCGAAGCATCGAAGGGTGAACGGCAATTTTGTCGTGCTCGCTACATCACACTCACTTCATCGCCCACACCAATTTCTCCGCCGGAGTTGGACAACATCCCCACCCCAAACGTCGGTTGTTGTTGATTAAACGCCCGTGTCAGCGTTTGCATCACCTGCAAATCGCGTTCGCCGGTTTGCGGATTAGCATGCGTGGCAAGACAGCGCACCTTGGGCACCACGGTTTCGAACTCCACCGCGCCCACGCGCACGCGCTGGCCGGCCCATGCTTGCTCTTGCCACGCCGGCACGCCTTCGATCACGATGTTGTGGCGAAAGCGGTGTTCATCAAGATTGGCATCATGCAGTGCGGCACCCGCGGACGCCAGGCTCTCGCGGCTGTGCAGCGTGACCTGGCCAGCTTCGTTGTCTTGAAAACGCGGCGTCACGCCGTCGCCCACCAGCTTTAACGGCGACCGCTCGGGATGATCCTTGAGTGGGTTTTCATCGAGCGAGTGCACGTACTGCGTTAAAGCCGCCACCAGCCGTTGCCGCCCTGTGGTGTTCAGCGCTTCTTCAGCGAGCAGCGAATCACCGAATGCCATGTGCAGCGTTTGCTTAACATCATCAAAGCGAACGGACAAGCGCGCGAGCCCCGGCGTATTCGCCAGCACCACGCCGTGATATTTGCGACACCACGCGGTGTCCGCCACCGGCGCATCGGCGAAACGAAAGTTGAGCACGCGGTCGCCAGCGATGCGGCCGCCGGGTAACACCTTCAAGCGCTCGCAGCGTTCGGGCGTAAAGCCCTTGACGGGATAACGATACAGCGCGACGACTTTTGCCATGAGCTTGCCCTCAAACTACGTGTCTATCCCGGAAACCGCCGGTTCAGATCGGCGATCTGCTCCGGCGTGAGCATACGCGTCGGATGCCCTTGCAGCAGCAACACCAAACGCGCTGTTTGTTCCAACTCTTCAATCGCATAAACCGCCGAGGTGAGCGAAGTGCCCGCCACCACCGGCCCATGATTCGCCAGCAGCACCGCGTGATGTTTGCCCGCGACCTTACGCACCGCCTCAGCCAACGCCATGTCACCCGGCGCGTAGTACGGCACCAGCGCGAGTTGGCCCACCTGCATGATGGCGTAGGCGGTGATCGGCGGAAACACGTTTTGCGCATCGAGCCCATCCAGGCACGACACCGCCACCGCGTGCAAACTGTGTAAATGCACCACCGCGGCGCTGGTCTTGCGCTCTTGATACATGTTCAGATGCAAAAACGCTTCTTTTGACGGTGCATCGCCGCTTAACAACTTGCCGTTGCCGTCCAGGCGCGAAATGCGCGCGGGGTCGAGCCGCCCCAGGCAGGAGTTGGTCGGCGTCAGCAAATAACCGTCAGGCAGCCTGACGCTGACATTGCCGGCGCTGCCGTGCGCCAAGCCGCGGTCGTAGAGCGATTTGCCGAGCTCGGCCATTTGCTCGCGTAGCTGGTTTTCAGTCATGACAAAATCCTGAACGCTTTGGTGAAAAAATCCTCGGTACCGAAGTTACCGGATTTCAACGCGAGCGTAATGCGCGGGGTGGCGTTCGAAGCGCCGACGCTTTGCGTCCACGGCACGCCGGGGTCAATTTGCGCGCCGATGCGCAGCGCGTTAATGCCCAGCGCTTGCACCACCGCGCCGGAGGTTTCGCCGCCCGCCGCCACCAGTTGGCCGACGCCGGCATCGACCAATCCGCGGGCGATGTCTGCCAGCGCTTGCTCGATGAGTTGGCCGGCGTTGTCAACGCCGAGCTTCGCCTGGATCGCTTGCACATCGGCGGGCGCCGCGGTCGAGTAAATCAGTACCGCGCCTTTGGTCAGTAGCGGTTTGGCCCACGCCAGCACACGCTGCACTTCAGGTTCGCCCGCCGCCAGTTTGATCGCATCGATGGCACGCGCGGCGCCGCCGTGTTGGATGAAATGCGCCACTTGCGCGTTGGTCGCCACCGAGCAACTGCCCGACACGATGGCGCGAAACCCACTCGCGGGCGTCAATGCAGTGGCGTTGTTCGACGGGTGCAAAGCGCCGCTCGCCACAAAATTATGCGGCAAGCCGATCGCCACGCCGGAGCCCGCGGTGACCAGCGGCATATCGCTTAAGGCGGGGCCCAAGCGCATCAGATCATCGTTGTTGAGCACATCGACAATCGCGGCTTTCACGCCCTCGGCCTTGAGCGCGGCGATACGCGCGCGTATCGCTTCCGTGCCGCGCGTCACCGTGACGTAATCGATGAGCCCGACCTTGCCCTGCATCTGCGCCTGCAGCACGCGCACCAGATTGGCATCGGTCATCGGTGTCAGCGGATGATTACGCATGCCCGATTCGTCAAGCGGCACCTCGCCCACGAACAAATAACCTTTGAATATCGTGCGCCCGGCTTCGGGAAACGCCGGGCAGGCGATGGTGAAATCGCAATTCAGCGCCGCCATCAATGCCTCGGTCACCGGGCCGATGTTGCCGGCGGGCGTGGAGTCGAAGGTCGAGCAGTATTTGAAATAAAACTGCTGGCAGCCGTGCTGTTGCAGCCAGCGCAACGCCGCCAGCGATTGCGCCACCGCGTGCGCCGCGGATGTGGTGCGCGACTTTAGCGCCACCACCACGGCGTCAACATCGTCGGCCAAGGGCGCGGAGGGCACGCCCACGGTTTGCACCGTGCGCATGCCGCCGCGCGTGAGGTTGTTGGCAAGATCGGTGGCGCCGGTGAAATCGTCGGCGATGCAGCCCAACAGCATGCGCATTCCTAAGCGACAAAAAACTTCACAAAATGATCGTAGATTCGATCGGGCATTTCTTCCTGCATATAGTGCCCGCAGTTCAGCGGATCGGTAACCACAATATTCGACGCGTATTGCTGCCAAATATTCAAAAACTCGCGCGCCCGCTCCGGCGCGTGCCCGCGCGCGCCCCACAGCAGCATCAGCGGCATGGCGAGCTTTTTATCTTTGTCGGCGGTGTCCATGGTGAAGTCACAGGTGGCGGTCGCACGATAATCGCGGCACGAACCGGTGATGGTTTTTAGGGTGTAGCAACGGATGTATTCCTGCAGCGCGCCGTCGCTCAAAAACCCCAGGCCGGTGCCGCCGCGAATCACCATGCGGCTTTTCAAAAAATATTCCGCGGGCACCGCGCTGATCAGCCGCTCCGGAAACGGCTCCGGCTGCGCCATGAACGCCCAATGCCAGGTGCCGATCACCCATGTCTTGGTCGGATTGTTCCACACATAGTGATTGGGAATGATGTCCATCAAACACGCTTTGCGCACGCGCTCGGGGTGGTCTATGCACAGCCGATGCACGGTGCGCGCACCGCGATCGTGGCCGGCAACGAAAAACGTGTCGTAACCAAACTGATCTATGATGTCGAGCACATCTCGTGCCATCGCGCGAAAGCTGTAGTGGGCGTGATCGGGGCCGGGGTCGGGCAACGAGCTGTCGCCGTAGCCGCGCAAATCGGGCGTTATCACGTGATAGTCCCGCGCGAGCTTCGCGGCGATTTTGTACCAGCAGGTGTGATTTTGCGGATTGCCGTGCACCAGCAGCAACGGCGGCTTGTTGTTGGCCGCACCGCTGTGACGCAAGCGGATCACCGCGCCGCCGGTGCGCACGTCCAGGTGTTCGAAACCTGGAAAGTGCGCCGCAATCTCCGCCGTGCCCCAGCGTGTGGGGTCGCGCGTGTAATCGGCCGCGACGGCTTGCGCCATAATTTGCAGTGCCATTTCAACTCCGTCGATTGATTGTCGTCGTCTGATTGTTTATTGTGTCCACGCATTTTAACAAGGAACCTTTATGAAAATTCTCGTCCTCCCCGGCGACGGCATCGGCCCGGAAATCACCCAGGCCACGTTGACCGTGCTCAATGTCATCAACGCCAAGTTCAAACTCGGCCTCGAATGGGATCAGCGCGACATCGGTCTCACCACGCTCAAAAGCAAAGGCTCGACGCTGCCGCCCGATGTGATGCAAGCCGCGCGCGCCGCACCCGGCATCATCTTGGGCCCAGTCGATCACCTGCAGTACCCGGAACGCGAAAAAGGCGGCATCAATCCCTCCGGTGAGTTTCGCGTGAAGCTCGATTTGTTCGCCAACATCCGCCCGGCCATTTCGCGCATGGGCGTGGGTCTCACCGGCAAACCCATCGACCTGGTGATTTTCCGCGAATGCACCGAGGGTTTTTACGGCGATCGCAACATGTTCATGGGCCGCGGCGAGTTCATGCCCACCGAGGATATGGCGATGGCGGTACGCAAAGTCACCGCGCGTCAATCGCAGCGCATCGCGAAAGTGGCGTTCGACTGGGCGCGCCGCCGGCGCAAAAAGGTGACCGCCGTGCACAAGGCCAATGTGCTCACCGTTTCCGACGGGCTGTTCCTGCGCGAAGTGCACAAGGTGGCGAAAGACTACCCCGATGTCGAACTGGACGAAAAAATCGTCGATGCCATGGCGGCGCTCTTAGTGCGCAACCCTACGCAGTTCGATTGCATCGTCACCACCAACATGTTCGGCGACATCTTGTCGGACGAAGCTTCGGAAATTTCCGGCAGCCTTGGCCTTGCCGCTTCCACCATGGCGGGCGATGACGCCTGCTGCGCGCAAGCGCAACACGGCGCGGCGCCCGATATCGCGGGGCAGGACAAGGCAAACCCAACTTCGTTGCTGCTCTCCGCCGGCATGCTGCTCGACTGGCTGGGCGACAAGCACCAGCGCCGCGAATTCAACGATGCCGCGCGCCTGCTCGAAAAAACCGTCGACGCCGCGCTGCAAAAACCCGAAACCCGCACGCCGGACTTGGGCGGCAAACTGGGCACGCAGGCATTCGCGCAACTGCTCGCAACCGGTTTAAAATAAAAAGTTCAATTAAATCAAGTACTTACAAATTAACGCCAAGGCGTGAAGGATGATGCCGTGCAACCCGTGCGGCTACTCTGACTTCACCCCCGCGCGCTTCACCACGCCGCCCCACAGCGCGTGATCCGCGCGAATGAGCGCTTCCAATTCCTCCGTCGTGCTGGGCGCGGGCGTCATGCCCAGCGCGCGGATGCGCTCTTGCACATCAGGCATGTTAAGCACGCGCACCAAACCCTCGTTCAAGCGGCGCACGATGGGGCGCGGCGTGGCGGCGGGGGCCACCATGCCGTACCACTCGATCACATCGGCGAATTCCTTAAAGCCCTGCTCCACCGCGGTGGGCACCTCCTTTAACACCTCGATGCGCTGGCCGCCGAGTATGCCCAGCGCTTTAAGCTTGCCGGTGCGTATGTGCGGCACCACTGCCGTCGGGTTGGAAATCATGGTGCTGACGTTGCCGCCCAGCAAATCGAGCACCGCCGGGCCGGCGCCCTTGTACGGCACATGGGTGAGTTTCACGCCCGCCGCCAGATTAAACAGCTCGCCCCCCAAATGCTGCAGCGACGCGCTGGAAGCAAAGGTGAACTTGCCGGGGCTTGCTTTCGCCAGCGCCGCAAGTTCCTTGAACGACGCGGCCGGCACCGTGGGATGCGCGCTCATCACCATCGGCTGCTGCGTATATCGGGTAAGCCCGGCGAAATCCTTCAGCGCGTCGTAACCCACCTCGCGAAACACATGCGGGTTGACCGCCATCGGGCCGGAGAAGGTAAACAGTATGGTGTACCCATCGGGCGCGGATTTCGCCGCCATCGCGGTAGCGATGCTGCCTTGCGCGCCGCCGCGATTGTCCACCACGATTTGCTGCTTCCACAGTTCAGTCAGGCGCGGCGCCATGATGCGCGACACTGCGTCGGTGCCCCCGCCCGGCGGCGCCGGCACGATCCAGCGGATCGGCCGCTGCGGATAGGCTTGCGCCGCGTCCGCGGCAGTCTGCGCGGCCGCGCTCACCGGCGTCAATGACAGGGGCATTAAAATTGCGCAAACCATCGAACGTATCAAACTTTTCATAACTCCTCCGTAAGCGCCATGGGCGGCGCTTGCGAGTATACTCGGACACCGTTCGATCCCCACTACCGTACGAGGCAAAACATGTTGAAAGGTAAAACCGCGCTCATCACCGGCTCCACCGGCGGCATCGGCGAAGCGTTCGCGCGTGCGTTCGCGGCTGAAGGCTGCAACGTGATGATGAACGGCCTGGGCGAACCGGCCGCCATCGAAAAACTGCGTGGGTCAATAGCACAAGAACACGGCGTCAAAGTCGCCTACCACGGCGCGGACGTCGGCGTGCCGTCGCAGATTGAAGACCTGGTGCGCGAAACCGAGGCAAAGCTCGGCCCCGTCGATATCCTCGTCAACAACGCCGTGGTGCGCCACTACGACAAGATCGAGGATTTCCCGGTCGACAAATGGGATCGCGCCATCGCGGTCGATCTCAGCGCCGCGTTTCACACCATACGCCTGACCATGCGCGGCATGAAGCAACGCGGCTGGGGGCGCATTATCAACATGTCCTCGATCCACGGCCGCATGGCGGTGCCCAACCGCGTCGATTACGTCACCGCTAAACACGCGCTGATCGGCATGACGCGCGCGGTGGCGCTCGAATGTGCGCAGCACGGCGTCACCATCAACGCGCTGATGCCCGGCTGGGTGTTGACCCCGCACGCGGAAGGGCAAATCACTCGCCAGATGGCGGCCAGCGGCGAAAGCCACGAGCAAGCGCTGCACACCTTGTTAAGCGTACGCCAGCACAGCCAACGCCCGATATTGCCGAGCGACATCGCCGCGTTTGGCGTATTTTTATGCAGCGCGCCGGGCGCGCATATCAACGGCGCGGCGCTGCCGATTGACGGCGCGTGGCAAACCGGCTTTATGCTGACTGCCGGTAATGCAAAATAACGAAATATCGTAAGTATTTGATTTTATTGAATATTTTAAAATGGCTGCTATTCCTGTTTTTGCACCAACGACAATCAAAATGCCGCGCCTGGGTTTTGGCACGGGGCGCATCGGCGACGACTCGGACATCGACGGCTACGGCGAAGTCGTCGCCAGCGCACTCAAAATCGGCTATCGCCACATCGACACCGCGTGGAAATACTTCACCGAAAAAGCCGTCGGCGACGCCATCCGCGCGAGCGGCGTGCCGCGCGCAGAAATTTTTCTGACCACCAAGGTGTCGCATGAATACCTGCGCGGCGACGATTTCGCGCGCAAGGTCGATGAAAGCCTGGCCAACCTCAAGCTCGATTATGTCGACCTGCTGTTGGTGCACTGGCCCAGCCCCGACCAAGTGCCGCTCGCGGAGACCATGACCGCGTTGGCCCAAGCCAAACGCCAGGGAAAAACACGCCACATCGGCGTCGCCAATTTCAACATCGCGATGCTCGAGGAAGCGATCCGCCTGTGCCCCGAGCCGATTGAAAACCTGCAAGTCGAATACCACCCGTACCTCGATCAGACCAAGGTGCTGGCGGCGGTGCGGCGTTTGAATCTGCCGATGACCGCCTATTGCCCACTCGGCCGCGGCAAACTGTTAAGCGACCCGGTAGTGGCCGAAATCGCGCGCGCCAAGGGCAAAACCATCGCGCAAGTGGTGTTGCGTTGGCATTTGCAGCAACCGAACGTGATCCCGATACCGCGTTCGTCCAACCCCACGCGGCAAGCGGAGAATTTCAATGTTTTCGATTTCACGTTGAGCGATGACGAAATGAAGCGCTTGCACGCGCTGGCGCGGCCCGATGGGCGCATTGCGAAGCCGGCGGGAAGGTCGCCAGATTGGGATTGAGGTCGTCGTTAACTGACAAGTGTCGGAGCACGATGATAGTAATCCCCCCCTGCCGTTCCCGCGCGGGCGGGAACCCATAACACAGTATCACTGGAGAAACCCTATGGGTTCCCGCTTCATTTGCGCATGGCTCGGGAATGACAGCGGAGACTATGGCGATTAAATTCAATCGGCATTTGATTGCGTACTTCATTGTTTTTATCCTTGGCACTTACATTCCACAGGCCACCGCCATGCTCACCGACCTCAAAATCACCGCCATCGAACCTTTCGCCGACGGCGCAACCTTCGGCGCCAGCGGCGCCTACGAACGCGTGCGCGGCACCTTCAAAGGCGCGCTCGATCCCAATGACGCGCGCAACAAGGCCATTGTCAATATCGATAAAGCGCCGCGCAACGCCGCGGGCCGCGTCGAATACGAAGGCGAGTTTTTTATACTGCGACCGGCGGATGCCGCGCGCGGCAGCGGCAAGCTCTTATACGACGTGGTGAACCGCGGCCGTAAAGGCATGCACACGCGCTTCATGGACGCCATGCCGGCAACGCTCGCCGACAGCAACGATCCCAAGACGATGACGGATGCGGGCAACGGTTTGCTGCTGCGCCGCGGCTACACGCTGGTGTGGAGCAGCCTCGATCAAGATGCGCCGCGCGCGAACAACAATCTCGCGCTGTCGACCGTGTACGCCACCCACAACGGAGCGCCGATTGAAAAAGTCATCCGCGACGAGATCGTCGCCGACACCCGCGTGCGCGCGCCCGCGGGCAAGGATGCGCCCAAGTGGAAGACGATGCGCCTGACCCACGAAGCCGCATCGCTCGATCAAGCCAAGACCCAGCTCACCACGCGCCGCAACGAGGCCGATGCGCGCGTAGAAATTCCGGCGAACGGATGGAAGTTCATCAACGCGCGAGAAATCGCCTTGCTCCCCGAAGGCACCAACCCGCAGCCGGGCACACTCTATGAGATTCACTACCCGGCGAAAAACCCCAAGGTGCTGGGCATCGGCTTCACCGCGGTACGCGATTTGATTTCGTATTTGCGTAACGACAAAAGTGCAAACAACCCAGCGCGCGGCATCAAAGCGACGCTCGCCTACGGCAGCTCGTGGAGCGGGCGTTTTTTACGCGATTTCATCCACGACGGGTTTAACCAGGACGAAGCCGCGCGCAAGGTGTTCGACGGCGTCTTCTCGCACATCGCCGGCGGCGGCGGCGTGTTCATGAATTACGAATTCGGCCAGCCCGTGCGCACCAGCACGCAGCACGAAGACCGCGCGTTCCCGGAAACGCAGTTTCCGTTTTCCACCGCGCGCATGAGCGATCCGCACTCCGGCAAGACCGACGCGCTGTTTCGCAACGACGGCTTCGACCCGCTACTCATCGAAACCAACACCTCCACCGAGTATTGGCAAAAGGGCGCATCGCTGCTCACCACCGATCCATTGGGTCTTCGCGACGTCGAACTGCCGGCAAACTCGCGCGTTTATCTCGTCGCCAGCACGCAACACGGCGGCACCGTGGGCCTGCGCCCGGCCTACGGCTCGTGCGCCAACCTGCGCAACCCGCACAGCCCCAACCCCGCGCTGCGCGCGTTGTTGATCGCGCTCGACGAATGGGTGAGCGAAGGCAAGGCGCCGCCCGCCTCGCGCGTGCCGCGCGTTGCGGATGGCACGCTGGTGAAATCGGGTGAAGTGCGCTTTCCTGCGATACCCGGCGCCAACAAATTCACCGGCATGAACGATATCCGTTTGCTGCGCGATTGGATCAAACCCGATGTCGATGCAACGAAAATCTACGGCGCGCGCGTGCCGCAAGTCGACGCCGACGGTAACGAAACGTCCGGTATACGTCTGCCGGATATCTCCGTACCGCTTGCCACCTACACCGGTTGGAACCTTTACCAAACACCGTTCCCCGACGGCGAGTTGTGCGACCGCGATGGCAGCTACTTCCCGCTGGCCGTCACGCGCGCGGAGCGTGAAACCAAAAAAGACCCGCGCCTCTCATTGGAGGAACGTTACGGCTCGCACGCGGCTTACGTGCAACGCGTCAACGAGGCCGTGCAACAACTCGTCGCCCAGCGGATGCTGCTGCCAGAAGACGCCAAGCGCTTGGCCGAACGCGCGAAGAGTGCCGAAATTGCGCAGCGCTTCGATCCCAACGCCAACATCGCCAACGCGTTAGAAGGGGCATCGCACACGCCGCATGATTTGTGATTTTGTAGGGTGGATGGAGGTGCCGCGCAGCGGCGCCGTAACCCACCTTGAGCGATATCTCAAACACGCGAACGGTGGGTTTCGCTACGCTGCACCCACCCTACAAGAACAATTGACGCCCCGCGTGATCACCGTTTCGTTTCTCTACCAACAGAAAGTTGAATCAAGATGACAAAACCCACCTGCAGCAAAGCCTTCAAAGCCGGCATCGCCACGCGCAGCAAAGTGCTGGGCGCGAACTACGTCAAACGCGCCTTCCAAAACGCCGACGAATTCAGCCTGCCGTTCCAGGAAATCGCCACCGAATTCGCCTGGGGCAGCGTGTGGAACCGCAAGGGCTTGTCGCTGCGCGACCGCAGCCTCATCACCCTCGCGCAAGTGATCGCGCTAAATCGCCCCAACGAAATTCGCGTGCACCTGCGCGGCGCGCTGCGCAACGGCATAAGCAAAAAGGAGCTCAGCGAACTGTGCCTGCACTCGTTTTTGTATTGCGGCGGCCCGGCGTCGCTCGATGCGTTTCATGTGATGAAGGCGGCGTTGCCGGAGCTGGAGGCGGAGTTGAAGGCGGAAAAGCGTAAGGCGTGAAGGGACGTAGGGCGGGAGGAGCGTAGCGCATCCCGCCATTTTTATCGCACGCGACCAGCAAATGCGGGACCCGCTACGCTACTCCCGCCTTACCACAACAGCCCCTTACGCTTTACGCCTCACGCCCTTTCAACCCCGCCATCCGCCCCAACACTTCACAAACCGAAGCCGTGTCGTGATGCGACAACCCCTGCGCCATGGCGGTGGTGTAAAGCGGCGCGCAAGCGGTAAACAGCGGCAGCGGGCAATCGACCGACTTCGCCATGTCCCCGATCACCTGCATGTCTTTTTGCCACACTTCGATTTTCATGGTGGCGGGCAGGTAGTTTTGCGCGACCATGAGTTTGCCGCGCAGTTTGAAAATGCCGTTGCCGAGCACGGGGCTACCCGCAAACAAATCCCACACCTGCTGCGGGTCAAGTTTCATTTTGCGCGCGAAGGTCATGGCTTCGGCCACGCACACGTTGTAAATCGCGACCATGTGGTTGGCGATGAATTTCATTTTGGTACCGTTGCCATAGGCACCGACGTATTTCACATTTTTCGTGAACACGTCGAGCACCGGCTTGGCACGTTTAAATGCGGCCGGCGGACCGCTGGCGAATATGGTCCAGCCGCCTTCTTTCATGCGCACTGCGGTGCCGCTGATCGGGCAATCGAGCGTTTGTATACCGGCGCGGCCAAGCGCTTGTTGCGCGCGTTGTTTGTCGTCGAGTGTGAGCGTGCTGGTTTCGATCACGATCAGCGGTGTGCGGCTTTTGTTTCGTTTCGCGGCAGCGATTTTGCCGGCGACTTCGTCGAGCACGCGGGCCTTGGCGAGCGAAGTGATCAGCACGTCGGCTGCCGCCGCCACCGCGGTAGAAGATGCCAGCGCGCGCCCGCCGGCTTTTTGTAAACGTTTGCGTGCGAGTGCCGACGGGTCGTAGCCCACGACTTTGTAGCCCGCGGCGCATAGGGCTTCGGCCATCATGCCGCCCATGATCCCTAGGCCGACTACGCCGATTGTTCGTAAGTATTTGATTTTATTCATTTTTTTTTGCGCCTTAAAACTCACCCGTCATTCCAGCGAAAGCTGGAATCCAGGTCGTAGCGGTTCAGTGCGTAGCACTGCTGATTTGCACTGCGCGTGGGTTCACAACCTGGGTCCTGGCTTTCGCCAGAATGACGATAGCGGTGTTGCGCGTGCGTAGTTACACCATCACCAACGCCGCGCGCCCGATAATCAACTCTTTATCCAAGCGCTGATGCAGCGCTTCGGCTTGCTCCAACGGCGCTTTGTCGGTCACCAACGCGCTGAATTCACCGCGCGCGACTAACTCCAGCGTATCCATCACTTCCTGCCGCGTGGCGTAGCGGCTGCCCATCAACTCGATTTCGTTGCGCAGCAGCTTCGCGGCTTGCACTTGCACCGGCTGGCCGTGGCCGCCGAGTGTCAAGATGCGCCCGCCCTTGTTCATGGCATTCAGCGCGGGCTCGAGGGTGCTGGCGTTGCTGACAAAATCGACCACCACATCGACACCCTTGCCGCCGGTGGCTTCGAGCAGCTGCTCCGCCACGCGCCCGGCCGAGGCATCGATGCACACATCCGCGCCGCATTTCACCGCGGTCTCGAATTTGGCGGCGGATTTATCGACGGCGATCACCTTGGCCGCGCGCGCCCACTTCGCGACCTTCTGCATGTGCACGCCCAAACCGCCGCCCGCGCCGATGACAGCGACGGTGTCGTGCGGGCTCACGCGCGCGCGGCGGATTACTTTCAGCGGCGTTGCCAGCGCATCGGTGATCACGCCAGCTTCGGCCGGGTTTTTGCGCCAGTCGATGCCCTCGGGGTATTTCAGGTAACTGCGCGCCGGCAGCTTGATGTATTCGGCGTAGCCGCCCTCGGTTTCGCGCCCGACGTAACCGCCGAAGTTATCGCACAGCGTTTCGCGGTTGATGCGGCACCAGTGGCAATGGCCGCAAGTCAAATAAAAATAAGCGGTCACACCGTCGCCCACCTTCAAATCCGTGACGCCGCTGCCCAGCGCGACGATCTCGCCGGTGATTTCGTGCCCGATGATGCGTGGGTAGTGGTTAAGCTTTAACCGCCCCGCGCGCGCATGATGAATGGTCAAACCCGAGCCGCACGCCAGCACGCGCGCCACCGCTTCGCCCGGGCCGGGCGTGGGGTCGGGTACGGTGGCGAGTTCAAAAGGTTTTCCTGGCCCCGTCAGCAACACTGCTTTCATTGCGCTCTCCTCTAGGTTATTTTTTACCGTTGTTCTCTTCATTCACCAGCATGCGCCGCGCTTCCGCCAGCGATTTACGTTTCGCCGCATCAACCACCGGAAATTTAAGTTCCAGTGCCTCCATGCGCTCGATGATCGCGCCCACCACCACCAGACGCGTGAACCATTTGTTGTCCGCCGGTACCACGTACCACGGCGCGTATTCGGTGGCGGTGTTGCGGATCATGTCTTCGTACGCCGCCATGTAGGCATTCCAATGCTGGCGCTCGACGGCGTCGGTGGCGGAAAACTTCCAGTGCTTTTCCGGCTCGTCGAGGCGTTCGAGAAAACGCTTTTTCTGCTCTTTTTTCGAGACGTTCAGAAAAAATTTCAAAATCAAGTAGCCGTTGCGCGCGAGATACCGTTCGATGTTGCGGATGTCTTCATAACGCTGGTCCCAGATGTTTTTGCCGATCAATTCCGGCGGCAGTTTTTGCTTTTGCAAATATTCCGGGTGCACGCGCACGATCAGCACTTCCTCGTAATACGAGCGGTTGAAAATGCCGATGCGCCCGCGCTCCGGCAACGATTTCATGCAGCGCCACATGAAATCGTGATCGAGTTCTTCGCTCGACGGCGCCTTGAACGAATACACCTGCACGCCGGTCGGGTCGATGCCGGAGGTGACGTGTTTGATGGTGCCGTCCTTGCCCGCTGCATCCATCGCCTGAAACATCGCCAGCACGCTCCAGCGGTCTTGCGCGTAAAGCCGCGCCTGCACGTCTGAGAGGTGCTTGACGCCTTTTTCCAGCAGCGTTTTGGCTTCGCCCTTGAATTCGGATTTCAACCCGTGCGTGTCGCCAGGATCGATATCTTTTAAGCGAAAAGCCTTGCCCGACTTGATGCGATACGGGTGCACGAACTTCTTGATTTGTTTGATCTCGGCGTTTGCCATCGCGGTCTCCGCACTGCACTGTGCAGGCGCCGATTGTAGCGATGCATGGTGATCACGCCAAGCCGAGTTAAAATCATCGGGCCAACCCGTTCGTTTTCACTTTCTCCCGCAAAACCCCATGGAGTACATCCGCATTCGTGGCGCGCGCCAGAATAATCTCAAAAATCTGTCGCTCGATGTGCCCACGAATGAGTTGATCGTCGTCACCGGCGTCTCCGGCAGCGGCAAATCCTCGCTGGTGTTCGACACGCTTTACGCCGAAGGCCAGCGCCGCTACGTCGAGACCTTTTCGCCCTACGCGCGGCAATTTTTGGATCGCCAGGACCGCCCGCAAGTCGATGCCATCGAAGGCATCCCACCGGCGATCGCCATCGACCAGACCAACCCGGTGCGCACCTCGCGCTCTACCGTCGGCACCATGACGGAGTTGAATGATCACTTCAAACTCTTGTATGCGCGCGCGGCGCAGCTGTATTGCCGCGGCTGTGGCGCGAAAGTGGTGCGCGATACGCCGCAATCGATATTCGATGAGCTGAAGCGGCGCGCGGCGGATAACGGCGATCCGCGGCTGGCGATTACGTTTCCCGTGCCTGTGCCGAAAAATTTTTCCGCGGCAGAGGTCAAAAAACTGCTCGAAGCGCAGGGCTACACCCGATTTTTGCGCGAAGACAAAGACGGCTTTGAAGTGGTGCAAGACCGCTTTCGCGCCGGCAACGCAGAGCGCGCGCGCGTTGTCGAGGCGATTGAAGCCGCGCTAAAAGTTGGCAATGGCAGAGTCAACATTAACACCCTAGGGGACGCGCCTCACGCCTCACCCCTCACGCCTCACGCCCCTTGGCGGCACTCCACGGCGCTGCACTGCCCCGAATGCGACATCCACTACCAAGACCCCACCCCCAGCTTGTTTTCGTTCAACTCCCCGCTCGGCGCCTGCGATACCTGCCGTGGCTTCGGGCGCGTGATCGGCGTCGACTACGGCTTGGTGATACCCGACGAATCCAAAACGCTGCGCGAAGGTGCGGTGAAGCCGTGGCAAACACCGAGTTATCACGAGTGTCAGGACGATCTAGACCAGTACTCCAAAAAGCGCGGCATCCCGCTCGACACACCGTGGCGCGAACTCTCGAAAAAACACCAACGTTGGGTGCTCGATGGCGAACCGGAGTGGGTGAGTTGGCGTAAATCTTGGCCCGGCACTTGGTACGGCGTCGGGCGGTTTTTTAAGTGGCTGGAAACCAAGGCTTACAAGATGCACGTGCGGGTGCTGCTGTCGAAATATCGCGCATACACCGAGTGTGAGACATGCAAAGGTGCGCGGCTTAAGGCTGAGGCGTTGTGTTGGAAATTGAAGGAAAACGGCGTCCGCCCTTCGACAAGCTTAGGGCGAACGGAAGAAGGACACTTCAACGTACACGACCTAATGCTGCTACCCATCTCGCGCACCCGCGAGTTGGTGCGCAACCTCGCCCTGCCACAAATGGCCGACGAAGCCACCGCGATGTTGTTGACTGAAATTCGCACGCGCCTCGATTACCTGTGCGATGTGGGTTTGGGCTATCTCACGCTCGACCGCCAATCGCGCACGTTGTCCGGCGGCGAAGTGCAGCGCATTAACTTGACCACCGCACTCGGCACTTCGCTCACTAACACGTTGTTCGTGCTCGACGAGCCGTCCATCGGTTTGCATCCGCGCGACATGGGGCGCGTGATCGGCGTGATGCACAAGCTGCGCGACGCGGGTAATTCGCTGGTCGTCGTCGAACACGATCCGCAAGTGATGCACGCGGCGAATCGCATTCTCGACATGGGGCCGGGGCCGGGCGAACGCGGCGGCGAAATCGTTTATTTTGGCGAAACAAAAAATATAATAAAATCAAATACTTCCGTTACGGGCCGATATCTTGCCGGCGACTTGCGTGCGGATAGCGGCGTGCGTGGTGATGCGCCTTCTACAAAAACTCGCAAGCTGGAACTACGTGGCGCGAGCGAACACAACTTAAAAAATATCGACGTCGCGATTCCGCTCGGCCATCTGGTGTGCATCACCGGCGTGTCGGGCTCCGGCAAATCGACGCTGGTGCAAGACGTGCTCTACACCGCGTTGTTGAAAGCCAAAGGCAAGCCGTCGGAAGCGCCCGGCGCGCATCGCGCGCTGATCGGCCACGAACACATCCATGAAGTGGTGATGGTCGATCAATCGCCGATCGGGCGCACCACGCGCTCCAATCCCGCAAGTTACGTCGGCGCCTTCGATGCGATTCGCGAGCTTTACACCAAGGCGCCGCTCGCGCGCGAACGCCAATACACCACCGGCACCTTCAGCTTCAACTCCGGCAACGGCCGCTGCCCCGCGTGCGGCGGCAACGGCTTTGAGCATGTCGAAATGCAATTTTTGTCGGACGTGTATTTAAGATGCCCCGATTGCGACGGCCGGCGTTATCGGCCAGAAATTCTCGAAGTCACGCTCGAAGGCAAATCGATCGCCGACGTGCTCGACATGACGGTGAACGAAGCGCTCAGGTTTTTTGCCGCGGAACCCAAGGTATGTGCTGCATTGCGCCCACTATCGGAAGTCGGCCTTGAATATCTGCGGCTGGGACAGCCGG
>VGIF01000040.1 GCA_016868015.1 Betaproteobacteria bacterium | reverse complement strand
GGTTGCGTTTACCGGGTTCGTGCAAAGTGACTACCGCGATAGGCGGTTTGCGCTTGACGATCAGGCGCGTGTGGTTATCGCGTCTCATGCGGGTTCCTTGGCCTTATGTTCGTTGCGGGTGGTCGAGGATATCAAAACGGACAAAAGAAAAAGGGAAAAACAAAAAAGTCAGACGAACGTCAGGGCAAAGGGGCGGGTCTTGAATCACAACATCCCCAAAGCCATACGCTGGACCAGCCCGCGTCACGATGTACCCGGCGAACCGGGGATCGTTCTCACACCGCCAAATGCGTTCACCAGCAGTCATAACGCCAGCCATCGCAACTGCCGCATCGCCCGCCAGTACGCCATGCGTTTGCAGTTGCGCCGCATCCCCGGCGCGCGCTGGTCTTACCCTATAAACCCGCGTAATATCCCGCTGCATTCAACTTGGCGATAACGCAATGGCGGTTTCAACTCCCGACAGATTCGTTCAATGGTTTCGCGCCGCGGCGCCTTACATCCACGCGTTTCGCGGGCGCACCTTTGTGATTGCGTTTGGCGGTGAAGTGGTGCTTGAGAATCGCTTTGTCGGCTTGAATCACGATTTGAATTTGCTGGCGGCGCTGGGGGTGCGGCTGGTGGTGGTGCACGGCGCGCGCGCGCAAATCGACGTCAAGTTAAACGAGTTGGGGCACAAGACGCGTTACGTGCGGGGCTTGCGGGTGACCGACGATATCACGCTCGCCTGCGCCAAGGAGGCAAGCGGCCGGCTGCGGGTGGAGATCGAAGCGCTGCTGTCGATGGGCTTGCCCAATTCGCCGATGGCCAATGCGGATATCCGCGTCTCCAGCGGCAATTTCGTCACCGCCAAGCCCATCGGCATACTCGATGGCATCGATCTGCAGCACACCGGCGAGGTACGCAAGGTCGACGTGCCCGCGATCAACGATCGTTTGAATTACGGCGAGCTGGTGCTGATTTCCCCACTGGGGTTTTCCGCCACGGGTGAAATTTTCAACGTCGCCTTGGAGAACGTCGCCGAATCGGTGGCGGTGGCGCTGCAGGCAGAGAAGCTGATTTTCATGACCGACCGCTCCGGCGTCACCAGCGCGCGCGGCCATTTGTATCGCGAGTTAACGCCGTTGCAAGCGCGCAAGCTCATCAATCGCAAAGACACCGTGCTTGACGGCGACGCGCAATTGTATTTGCCGTGCGCGGTGCGCGCGTGCGAGCAAGGGGTTAAGCGCGCGCATTTGATCTCGCGCCACGCCGAGGGCGCGCTGCTGCAGGAACTGTTTACCCACCATGGGGTGGGCACCATGATCGCGCCCGATCCGGTGGAGAAAATGCGCGATGCCAAAATCACCGACATCGGCGCGATTCTCGCGCTGATCGAGCCGCTGGAGGCCGACGGCACGCTGGTCAAGCGCGGGCGCGATTTGCTGGAAATGGAGATCAACCGCTTTGCGGTGCTCGACCACGACGGCATGATCATCGGCTGCGCGGCGCTCTACCCGTTTGCCGAGGAGCGCGCGGCGGAACTCGCGTGCCTGGTGGTGCATCCGGATTTTCGCGGCCGCGATGCGGGCGAGCGTTTGCTGGAAGCCATGGAGCAACGCGCGCGCCGCAAGCGCTTGAAAAAAATATTCGTGCTCACCACGCGCGCCGAGCATTGGTTTGTCGAGCGCGGCTTCGCGGAAGTAAACGTTGACGAATTGCCGGCGCAAAAACGCGAGATGTACAACTATCAGCGCCGTTCGGTGGTGCTGATCAAGCGCTTGTAGCGGTTAGCGCCTCACAAAATATTTAATTAAATCAAATACTTACGTAACAACCGCAACAGTAGTATTACGCTCGGGTGTTGTGACATCATTCTGTAATATCGGCCGCATACATTAAGAGGTTACGCATGGCACGAATGGTCAAATGCATCAAGCTGGACCGCGAAGCGGAGGGGGTCGACTTCCCGCCGTATCCGGGCGAGCTCGGCAAACGCATTTACGACAACGTCTCCAAGGAAGCGTGGAAGCAGTGGCTCGAACAACAAAAAATGCTGGTCAACGAAAACCGCTTGAACTTGGCCGACAAAAAAGCGCGTGACTATCTGGCGCAGCAAATGGAAAAGCATTTTTTTGGCGGCGGCGCCGACAACGCCGCGGGCTACGTCGCGCCGAATCAGCCCTAGCGCACGGTGCCATGCGCGGGGGCGGTAATGAGCTCAGCGACACCCGCGCCTGAACTGTTTTTAAACCGCGAACTCGCGCTGCTGGCGTTTAATCGCCGCGTGCTGGCGCAAGCGGCGAACGCGGCGACGCCGCTGCTCGAGCGGCTGCGTTTTTTGTGCATCGTCAGCAACAACCTCGACGAATTTTTTGAAATCCGCGTCGCCGGTCTGCACGCGGAAATCGAAGCCGGCGCGCGCGCGGTCGGACCCGAGCGTATTCCCGTGCAAGAGGTGTACCGGCGCGTCGCGCAAGAAGCGCAAGAGCTGGTCGCCGCGCAATACCGGCTGTATAACGAGGACATACGGCCCGCGCTCGAGTGCGAGGGTATCCGCATTTTGCAGGCGGCCGATTTGGCGTCGGCGCAACTGGCGTGGGCCAAGGCTTATTTCACACGCGAAGTGATGCCGGTGCTCACGCCGATCGGGCTCGATCCGGCACACCCGTTTCCGCGCGTGCTCAACAAGAGTTTAAATTTTGCGGTGGAACTGGAGGGCAAGGATGCCTTCGGCCGCGATTCGGGTATCGCCATTGTGCCAGCGCCGCGCGTGTTGCCGCGGCTGATTGAATTGCCCGCTGAGCTTGCGCAAACACCGGGCGGGCGCGATTTCGCTTCGCTGGGCGCCATCATGCAAGCGCACATGGCCGAGCTCTTTAGCGGCATGAAGGTGCTGGGGTGTTACCAGTTTCGCCTGACACGCAACAGTGATTTGTTCGTCGACGAGGAGGAGGTGAAGGATTTGCGCGCGGCGTTGCGCGGCGAATTACCGCATCGCCAGTTCGGCGACGAGGTGCGCCTGGAAATCTCCGCCAACTGCCCGCAACCGATCGCCGAGTTTTTGACCACGCAATGCAAGCTCGACACGGCGGATGTCTACCGCGTCGATGGGCCGGTGAATCTGGTGCGCTTGATGAGCGTGCCTGACAGCGTGAACCGGCCTGACTTGAAGTTTCCGCCGTTCAGGGCGGGTTGGCCGGACAAGCTGGCGGGCGCAGCCAACCTGTTCGATGCCGTGCGCGCGGGCGACGTGCTGCTGTATCACCCGTTTCAATCGTTCGAGCCGGTGATCGCGTTTTTAGAGCAAGCGGCGCGCGACCCGGCCGTGGTGGCGATCAAACAAACCGTGTACCGCACCGGCAGCGAATCGGTGTTGATGGAAAGCCTGATGCATGCCGCGCGCAGCGGCAAGGAAGTCACCGTGGTGCTGGAGTTGCTGGCGCGGTTTGACGAAGAAGCCAACATCAATTGGGCGCAGCGCCTGGAGGATGCCGGCGCGCACGTGGTGTACGGCGTGGTGGGTTATAAAACGCACGCCAAGATGATGATGGTGGTGCGGCGCGAGGCGGCGGGCCTGAAACGCTATGTGCATCTGGGCACCGGCAATTACCATGCGCGCACGGCGAAGCTCTACACCGATTTTGGTTTGTTCACTTGCAACGACAAACTGGCGGGTGATGTCAGCGAAGTGTTTATGCAGTTGACCGGACTTGGCCGTGCCGGCAAGTTGCAACACCTGTGGCTTGCGCCGTTTACGCTGCACCGGAATATGCTGCGCGCGATTCGTGCCGAGACCACGCACGCGCAAGCCGGACGCCGTGCGCGCATCATCGCTAAAATGAACGCGCTGCTGGAGCCCGAGGTGATCGCGGCGCTGTATGATGCCTCCAGGGCCGGGGTGCAAATCGATTTGATCGTGCGCGGGGTGTGCGCCTTGCGCCCGGGGGTGCCGGGGGTGTCGGATAACATCAGGGTGCGCTCGATCGTGGGGCGTTTTTTGGAGCACTCGCGGGTGTTTTATTTTTTGAATGATGGCCGCGACGAGGTGTATTTGTCGAGCGCCGACTGGATGGGGCGCAATTTTTTCGGGCGAGTGGAAGTGTGCTTTCCAATACTCGATGCCCAATTGAAGCAGCGCGTGATTGACGAGGGCCTGACGCCGTACCTCGAGTGCGAGGCGCAGTGCTGGCACATGGATCAGCACGGCGGCTATCAACTTGGCGCCGGCGGCGAAAGTGTGCCGGGCGCGCAGCAAACCTTGTTGACGCGGCTTGCTTCAAATAACGCGAACTAAACAATCATGGATTTGATTTTGTGGCGCCACGCCGACGCGGCCGAGGGATCCCCCGATCACCAGCGCGCGCTGACTGAAAAAGGCCGCAGGCAGGCCAAGCGCATGGCGCAGTGGCTGGAACAACATTTGCCCGAACACGCCGTGGTGCTGGTGAGCCCGGCGCTGCGCGCGCAGGAAACCGCGCAGGCGCTCAAGCGCCCGTTCGAGACTTGTGAAGCGTTGGCGCCGGGCGCGGATTGCGCGGCGGTGTTAACGGCGGTGGGCGCGCCCAAAGCGCAGGGCGCCACGTTAATCGTCGGCCATCAGCCCACGCTCGGCCATGTCGCATCGTTTTTGCTGACCGGCGCCGAGGGCGAACTTTCCGTGAAAAAAGCCGGCGTGTGGTGGCTTAGCGTGCGGCGTGACAAAAAAGGCCTCGCGCTGTTGCGCGCGGTGATGACGCCGGAGCTGTTGTAAGCGCCGGATTGCGGTTATCTAACCACCGCGTGCCAATCCGGCAATGCCCGTGCCTCAAACGGTTGATCCCATGCCGCGCAATTGCCGCGATCGACGATCTGCACCGGCAGCGTGATGTTGCGCGGCACTGTTTCGCCGCGCAGGTGACGCACCGCCGCTTCGGTGGCGAGGCAGGCCATTTTCATCGCGTCAAAGCTGGCGGTGGCGGTGAGCTTGCCCGCTTTGATGGCGGCGATGGCCTCGGGCACGGCGTTCACGCCGACGATCGGCGCCAGCTTGCGGCCGGCGGCTTCGAGCGCGTCGATCGCGCCCAACGCCATCGCGTCATTGGCGGCGAGAATGGCGTCGAATGCCACGCCGTCCGCCAGCACGCGCGCCATCTCGCGGCGCGCGGCGCTTTGCAAAAACTCGCCGGGCACATTCATTACGCGGGTGACGTGCGCATGTGCCGCGAACGCCTGCGCAAAACCCGCGAGCCGGTCGCGGCCTGACATCGAGCCCGCGGTGCCTTCCAGCACCAACACGCGGCCTTTAAAATTTATCAATGAAATCAAATAGTTATACACATCCTTCGCGAGCGCCACATCGTCCGATCCGGCGTGGCACAGCCACTCGCCGCCGAGCAGGCGATTGACGAGCGAAAACACCGGGATGCGCGCGGCATTGAGTTTTTGGATCGACGGCACCATCGCTTCGGCATCGGTGGCGACGAACAATACCGCGTCGGGTTTGGCGGCGAGCGCTTGTTCGACAAACGCCTGTTGCTCGCTGACGCTGTCGGGCACCACCGGCACGTAATGCGTGATGCGTGCCTTAAAACGCGCGGCCACGCGTTCCGCGCCCAAGCGCGCGGCGGCGTAGGCTGGGTTCTCGCGGTTTTTGGTGAACATGGCTAGGTTCGGTTCGCGATTGGGTGTGGTGTTCATTTCGTATCTTTGCTCAAGGCATTGCACAAAACAGAAAACTTACGTTATTACGTTATCCATGGCCTCGTTCCCGCGCCGCAGTGACGGGCGCGTTACCCGGCAAAAAAAACCGTTCCTTTAACGCCATCAACCCCAATTGCCCCATCAACTCAAATAACCGCCGCGTCGCCCGCGCACGCGGCAAATCCTTATAACTTGCGATGATCAACTCGTTTTTCAGCGAATGTTCCCACCCGACGAGTTCGGTGACATTGACTTGATACCCATGCGCTTCAAGTTGCAAGCAGCGCAGCACGTTGGTGATGTGGCTGCCGAACTCGCGCGTGTGCAGCGGGTGGCGCCACACCTCGGTCAAGCTCTCGCCCAGCGATTCGCCCTTGTGTTTGCGCAGCACCGCCGCCACCTCGGCCTGGCAGCAGGGCGCGAGCACGATAAAACGCGCTTGCTTGTGCAGCGCGAAGCCGATGGCGTCGTCGGTGGCGGTGTCGCAGGCGTGCAGCGCGGTGACCATATCGATCGTTTGCGGGAGGGTTGGGTCGCACAGGGCGTGCGCCACCGTCGAGTTCACCAACGTCATGCGTGTGAACTTTAATTCACGGGCCAGTGCGGCAGATTTGTCCACCAGCTCGCGGCGCACTTCGATGCCGTAGATGTGCGAGTGGTCATCGCGAGCTTTCAAAAACAAATCGTAGAGGATGAAGCCCAGATACGATTTGCCCGCGCCGATATCGGCGAGGGCAACGCGCCCGCGATCCGCGATGACCTGCTCGAGCAACGGCTCGATAAACTGATACAGGTGATACACCTGTTTTAACTTGCGCCGGCTGTCCTGATTCATGCGCCCATCGCGCGTGAGGATGTGCAGCGCTTTTAGCAGCCCCATCGATTGACCGGGGCGGATTTCGGGGTATTCCGCCGGCGGCGGCGATGTTGGTTTGGCGGCGTGGCGGGCCATGATGGCGCCGAGTTTAGCGGAATGCCGCGCCCGCTGTATGATCGGGGCACGCGATAACCCACCAGGTGTGACATGCCGTTTGACGATGAACTTCGTGAACTTCAATCTCGCAAACAAAAAGCGCTGGCGATGGGCGGCGCCCAAAAACTCGCCGCGCGCAAAGCCGAGGGGTTGCTCAACGCGCGCGAACGCGTCGAACGGCTGTTCGACGCCGGTTCGTTTCTCGAATCGGGGATGTTCGCCGCATCGTCACGCCCCGAAGACAAAGCCAACACGCCGGCCGACGGCAAAGTGTCCGGCTTTGGCCGCATCAACGGGCGCGAAGCGGCGGTGATCGCCAACGACTTCACGGTGAAGGGCGCCTCCAGCGCCAATATCAACATTAAAAAGTTAAAGCACATGAAAGGCGCCGCGCGCAAACGCGGCATCCCGATTGTATTCCTCGGCGAATCCACCGGCGCACGCATGCCCGACGTGATGGGTGCGGATTCCATCGGCTCCAAGGACGACCCGGTCGAATACATGCGCGTGCGCGAAAACCCGTGGGCGGCGGCGGCGCTGGGGCATTGTTATGGTTCCTCGGCGTGGTATGCGTCACTGTCGGATTTTTGTGTGTTTCGCAAGGGCGCGGTGATGGCGGTGTCGAGCCCCAGGCTCATCAAAATGGCCACCGGCAACGCGGTCGATCCGCAAGTGTTGGGCGGCTGGCAGGTGCACGCGGAGGCGAGCGGCATCGCCGATCAAGTGGTCGATAGCGACGAACAAGCGATCGACGCGGTCAAACAGTTTTTGTCGTACCTGCCGAGCCATCATAAGGAGCCGCCGCCGGAATACGCCGTGCCCGCGGGTTCGGGCGCGGACATGAACAACATCATGGATATCCTGCCCGCGACGAACAACCAAGTCTACGACGTCAGAAAAATCATCCGCACGATTGTCGACAAAGACTCCATGTTCGAAATGAAATCGCGCTACGGCCGCGCGGTGTGCACGGCGTTGACGCGCATCGACGGCAAAACTGTCGGCATCATCGCCAACAACCCGCTGTTCAAGGGCGGCGCCATCGGCGCGCAGGAGTGCCAAAAGGTGCAGGCGTTTTTTGTGTTGTGCGATTCATTCAACATCCCGATCGTGCTGCTGGTCGATCAGCCGGGCTTTTTGATCGGCGTGGAAGGCGAACAAGTGGGCATCACCGGCAAGGTGATGAACTGGTTGAACGCGATGACGCTCACCACCGTGCCCAAGCTCTCGGTGATCCTGCGCAAAAGCTACGGCCTGGCGGTGTCGAACATGGGCGCGGGCGGCAACGCCGACGAGGTGGCGTGTTGGGTGAGCGCCGAGGTGAGTTTTATGAAGCCGGAATTCGGCGCGCAGATTGCCTACGGCGCTTCGCCGGACCATGCGGACGAATTCAAAGCCGCGGTCGAGAAAATGACCAAGGGCACCACCGCCTACGACATGGCGAGCATTTACACCGCACAAGACGTGATCGACCCGCGCGGGACACGCGCCTGGCTGATACGCATGCTCGAGGTGCATCGCATGCGCTTGAACGGCGGCGTGGGGGAGCATTTGATGCGCACTTGGCCGACGTCGTATTGAATATGCCTCGAGGGTTAACCGCGGCCGTCAGTTCAGCGCCTTGGGCGCGAATCACGATCCCGGGTTCCAGCTTGGGCTGGCATGATGACGCTGGCCGGGTGCTACCCCTAAATGAGTGACGCTTACACCTTGATCCCGTGGATCGCCCTCGTTTTTTTTATCGCGGGCGTGGTCAAGGGCGTGGTCGGCATGGGTTTGCCGACGGTGGCGATGGGTTTGTTAAGCCTGACATTGGCGCCGGCCGCGGCGGCGGCGATACTGGTGGCGCCCTCGCTCGTCACCAACGTGTGGCAGTACCTGGCGGGGCCCGCCACGCGCGCGGTGACGCAACGCTTGTTGACGATGATGATCGCGGTGGTGATGGGCACCTTCATCGGCATCGGCGTATTGGTCACGCATGCCAACACGGCCGCGGCCGCGATCGGCGTGCTGCTCGCGCTTTACGGCGCGTTCGGATTGGCCACACCGCGCTTGAGCGTGCCCACGCGCGCCGAACCGCTGGCTGCGCCGGCGGTGGGCCTGATCACCGGCGTGTTAAGCGGCGCCACCGGCATTTTCACGATACCCGCGGTGCCTTATTTCACCGCGCTGGGTTTGACCAGGGACGAATTGATTCAAGCATTGGGCCTGTCGTTTACGGTGTCGACCGTGGCGCTGGGGCTTGCGTTAGCGTGGCGCGGGCAGTACCCATTATCGCTGGCGGGTGCGTCGCTGGCGGCGATTATCCCGGCGCTCGCCGGCATGCTGCTGGGCCAGCGCGTGCGCGATAAGCTCAAGCCGCAAGTGTTTCGCCGCTGGTTTTTTGTCAGCCTGATGGGATTGGGGGCTTACATGGTGGGGCGCGCATGGTGATGAGTGTGGCGAATATTCGCGTGGTAAATGAAACTGATGCCGCGGCCATTTGCGCCATCTACAACCCCTATGTGCGCGACACCGTGATCAGCTTCGAACAAGCGCCGGTGAGCGAAACCGAGATGGCGGCGCGCATCCGTGAATACACCGCAAGCTTCCCGTGGCTCGTCGCTACGGTCAATGACAAGGTGGTGGCCTACGCCTACGCCTCGCGCTGGCGCACGCGGGCGGCGTACGACTATGTGTTGGAGAGCACGGTCTATGTCGATCGCGACTACATCGGGCGCGGCATCGCCAAGCCCCTGTATCGCGCATTGCTGGCCGAACTCAAAGCGCGCGGCGTGCGCGCGGTAATCGGCTGCATCGCGTTGCCCAACGCTGCAAGTGTTGCGTTGCACGAATCATGCGGCTTTGTGAAAGTGGGGCACTTTCCCCAAGTGGGGCGCAAGTTCGAGCGCTGGGTCGACGTCGGGTTTTGGCAGGCGACACTCTTTCCGGAATAAGCGCTCACGAATCGCCCGTGTTGGCGTTGCTACGGGGGAGTTGGCGCCGCGAATCGTCCCAGGGTTCATCTTGGCGGGGCGCGGGCTGGTTCATCATCGGCGCTAATCGCGCATCGCGTTCCGGCAGTTTGAAGCGGGTAACCAACCCCGCGAGCCGTTGCGATTCGCCGCGCAGTCCGCTCGCCGCGCCGGTGTAGGCGTCCACCATGTCGCTGTTGCTTTGCGTGAGTTGATCGAGTTCCTGGATCGTGCGCGCCAATTGATCGATTTCCTTGCTTTGGCGTTGCGCGGCTTCCGATGCATTGCGGATCACGCTCGACACCTGATCGATCGCGGCATTCACGTCCGCGATTTTTTGGCTCGCGCCGGTCGCGCTTTGCGCGCCCTCGGCCACGCGAGTAACCGATGTGCCGATCAATTGACGAATTTCCCCTGCCGCTTGCGAGGAACGCTGAGCCAGCGCCCGTACTTCGGACGCCACCACCGCAAAGCCGCGCCCTTGTTCGCCCGCGCGCGCGGCTTCCACCGCGGCGCGCAGAACGCCAGCAACAACAAAGGCGCCATGACCAGGACGCTGACACTATAGCCGATGAAAAAACGCCGCGCGCCAAAAAAATAGCGCCCTTCCCTGCCGATACCCAAATAAAGTAGCACGCCGACGTAAGCAATGCCGCAGATGAACATGCAGATCAGTGTGACGGCAATCAAGCGCACCACGTCGCGCCGCGTGTCAAGCGCGGCGTCGATCCCCAGCCGCCGGGTAAGCAGGCCAGCTACCACGGCATAACCCGCGGTGAGCACGGCACTCACCAGCAGCGCCCCCTCCAAGGAACGCGGCACGGCGAGTATCGACACTTCGCGCAAGGCGACGGCGAAAAACACCAACGGCGCATACTTCAACCCGCAAAACATCAGCAACGCGATCGCCAGCGCGGCTTGCGGATTAAACGGCGTAATACCGAAATACCCGGGAAACTGGTAGGTTAACCAGTCCAGCACAACATAGGCCGCAATCAAGCCGGCGGCGACATAAATCCGCCGACCTTCACTCACCGTGGCGAGGATAGTCTTGCTGCTTTCAGGCGCGGCGACTTGAAGCACCTTTTCCATATAAGCATTGTCCCATACGCGCTTGTTTCAATCGTGCGTGAAAGTACGAACACTCGGGTCAACGCGATAGGGGGCGCGGCAGGTTACCACTCGTAATGAAAATTTGGATGACGTGCCTAACAGTGTTATTAAACGCTGTTTGCGCGCCAGGTGCAGGTTGTGATATCGTGAACCATGGCTAAACTATTGCTTTTATTGACTTTCTGTGTTTTCACCACGGTCGGTTGGGTGCCCTCTGGCGAGGCCCAATTCCGCCAATTGCCGCAAAACGGCAAGCGCGGCATGACCGGCGAAAATCTTCAATATCCAATGGTTCGCATCGGCCGGGAATCCCTGCGCCTGGCGCCCGGCGGGATCATTTTTAATACCGAAAATCGCACCATATTGCACCAGAGCCTCCCGCCCAACGCCGATGTGTGGTATCAAATCAACCGGGACGGCGAAGTGCAGCGCATTTACATTCTGACGCCCACTGAACGTGCCACCCTGGATAAAGCCGGGAAATAATCCCGGTTTGTCTGAAAAATACGCGTACGGCGGGACATCAATCACGGGTTTTTGCTTGGCCAAAGTCTACATCAAGACCTTCGGCTGCCAGATGAACGAGTACGACTCGGACAAAATGGCGGACGTGCTGCGCGCTTCACACGATTTGCAGCAAACCGATAATCCCGCCGAAGCCGATGTGATTTTGTTTAACACTTGCTCGGTGCGCGAAAAGGCGCAGGAGAAAGTGTTTCACGATCTTGGCCGCGTGCGGCAATTCAAAAAAGCCAATCCCAAGGTGCTGATCGGCGTAGGCGGTTGCGTGGCGAGCCAGGAAGGCGCATCGATTGTCGCGCGCGCGCCGTATGTCGATGTGGTGTTCGGCCCGCAAACTTTGCACCGCCTGCCGCAATTGATTGAAGCGCGGCGCGCCAGCGGCAAACCGCAAGTTGATATTTCGTTTCCCGAAGTGGAAAAGTTCGATCACCTGCCACCGGCGCGCATCGAGGGCGCTTGCGCGTTTGTGTCGATCATGGAAGGTTGCAGCAAGTACTGCACCTTTTGCGTGGTGCCGTACACGCGCGGCGAGGAAGTCTCCCGCGCCTTTGACAGCGTGTTGGCCGAGGCGGCGGAGCTTGCGCTGCAAGGCGTGAAGGAAATCACCCTGCTGGGGCAAAACGTCAATGCCTATCGCGCCAAAACCGAGGATGGAGAAGACGCCGATTTCGCGCTGCTGCTCGAATACCTCGCGGAAATCCCCGGCATCGAGCGCATTCGTTATACGACTTCGCACCCGAAAGAATTCACCCAGCGATTGATCGACGCCCACGCCAAAATTCCCAAGCTCGCCAACCAGGTGCATCTGCCGGTGCAGTCCGGTTCGGACCGCGTGCTGGCGGCGATGAAGCGCGGCTACACCGTGCTGGAGTTCAAGTCGATCGTGCGCCGCTTACGCAAAGTGCGTCCGGATATTTCGATTTCGTCGGATTTCATCGTCGGCTTTCCCGGCGAAACCGCCGCGGATTTCGAGGCGACAATGAAGTTGATCGACGACGTGAAATTCGACGGCGCGTTTAGCTTTATCTACAGCCGCCGCCCCGGCACACCGGCGGCCGATCTTGCCGACGACACGCCGCAGGCCGAAAAACTCGCGCGCTTGCAACGCTTGCAGCGCGTGGTCGACGAGCACGCGCAAGCGGTAAGCCGCGCGATGGTCGGCACGCGCCAGCGCGTGCTGATAACCGGCCACGCGCGGCGCGATGCGACACAGTTGGCCGCGCGCACCGATAACAACCGCGTGGTGAATTTCGCCGGGCTGGCATCGTTGATTAATCAATACGCCGAGGTTTTGATTACCCAGGCGTTACCCCACTCGCTCGCCGGCGAGTTGATCGAACTCACGCCAACGGTCGCCTGAATCGCCTAAAATCCCGACTTGAAACCCAGCAACCTCGAAATCAGCTTCACCCCCGTCAACAACCAGCGGCTCGCCAATCTGTGCGGCGCGCTGGATCAAAACCTGCGGCAAATCGAAAACGCCTGCGAAGTCGCTATCTCGCGCCGCGGCGAAAACTTCACCTTGACCGGCGCGCCCGACAAGACGCGCGTTGCCGCGCGCGTGCTCGAATCGTTTTACGGCAAGGCACATCAAGCGCTGCACCCCGAGGATTTGCAGCTTGGCCTGGTGCAAGCCGCGCACACGCCGAACACCCATACCGCGAGCGGCGAGCCGGTGCTGATCACGCGCCGCGCCGATCTGCAAGGCCGCACGCCGCATCAAGTCGAATACCTGAAAAAAATCCAGTCGCACGACATCACCTTCGGCATCGGCCCGGCCGGCACCGGTAAAACTTATCTCGCGGTGGCGTGCGCGGTGGATGCGTTTGAGCGCGAAGCGGTAAAGCGCCTGGTGCTGGTGCGCCCCGCGGTGGAAGCCGGCGAGCGCCTGGGCTTTTTGCCCGGCGACATGGCGCAAAAAGTCGATCCGTATTTGCGCCCGCTCTACGACGCGCTCTACGACCTGATGGGCTACGACAAAGTGGCGCGCATGTTCGAGCGCGCCGAGATCGAAGTGGCGCCACTCGCGTTTATGCGTGGGCGCACGCTCAATCACGCGTTTGTGATCTTGGATGAGGCGCAAAACACCACGCCCGAACAAATGAAAATGTTTTTAACGCGCATCGGCTTTGGCAGCCGCGTAGTGGTGACCGGCGACGTGACGCAAATTGATCTCGCCAAGGGCCAAAAAAGCGGTTTGATCGACGCGCACGAACTTTTAAAACGCGTGCGCGGCATTGCCTTCACCTATTTCGGCGCGGAAGACGTGGTGCGCCACCCGCTGGTGCAACGCATCGTCAATGCCTACGAAGCGCGCAAAAAAGGCAAGGGCGCGGACGCGGCGAAGCCGAACGACGACGACGCCGAATGACGGCTGCGCCTCGCTTAAAACTCGCGGTGCAGTACGCGGTATCGGCGCGTGGCCTACCCTCGCGCGCGCAATTTCGCCGCTGGGTGCGCGCCGCGCTGCAACGCGATGCCGCAGTCACCGTGCGCGTGGTGGGGCATGCCGAAGGCCGGGCGTTGAATCGCAACTTTCGCAAAAAAGATTACGCCACCAACGTGCTCACCTTCGTGTTTCGCGAGGAGCCGCCGTTCGAAGGCGATCTCGCGCTGTGCGCGCCGGTGGTGTCGCGCGAGGCGCGCGCGCAAAAAAGAACGCTGGCCGCACATTATGCGCATCTCACCGTGCACGGCATATTGCATTTGCAAGGTTACGACCATGAAATAAGCGCCGATGCCGCGGTGATGGAAAAACGCGAAATCGGGATCATGGCAAAATTGGGGTATGCTGATCCATACCGGAAAGAATGAAGGATGACACACGGCGAAATCTGTGATTTGCCGCACGCTTCATTTGCCCCCGCCCGCCCCCGCCATTAACCATGTCCAGCGAACCTAGCGACAAACATTCCATTCTGCACCGCATTTCCGCGTTTTTGCTGCGGGAGCCCGACGACCGCGAGCAGTTGATCGAGTTGCTGCACTCCGCCTACGAACGCGACTTGCTCGATGCCGATGCGCTGTCGATGATCGAGGGCGTGCTGCAGGTCTCCGAGATGCAGGCGCGCGACATCATGATCCCGCGTTCGCAAATGGATGTGATCGACATCGCCGAATCGCCGGAGCAGTTTATTCCGATGGTGATGCAAACCGCGCACTCGCGCTTTCCGGTGATCGGCGAAAACAAAGACAACGTGATCGGCATCCTGCTCGCCAAGGATTTGCTGCGCTACTACGCCGGCGAGGAGGAGTTCAACGTGCGCGACATGCTGCGCCCGGCGATTTTTATTCCCGAATCCAAACCGCTCAACGTGCTGTTGAAGGAGTTTCGCGCCAGCCGCAATCACATCGCCATCGTGGTCGACGAATACGGCGGCGTGGCGGGCCTGGTGACCATCGAGGACGTGCTCGAACAAATCGTCGGCGACATCGAGGACGAATACGACATCGATGAAGTCGACGAAAAAATCGTCGCCGAATGCGGCGGCCAATACCGCGTCAAGGCGTTGACCGAAATTGCCGACTTCAACCAGGTGTTCGGCACCGAGTTCGACGACGAGGAAAACGACACCATCGGCGGCCTGGTGTTAAAGCGCTTCGGCCATATCCCCAAACGCGGTGAGCAAATCAGCTTCGACAATCTGTCGTTCAAAGTGCTGCGCGCCGATAGCCGGCGCATTCATTTGCTGCACGTGGTGAAGAAAAAGACGTAACGGATGAACGGCGAAAACCGTCAACGGCGGCCCGCGAGCCGCGCTGCCCTCATCGCCCACCCCTCGTCCCTCACCCTGGCCTTTTTCAGCGGCGCCCTTGCCGTCTTGGGCTTCGCGCCGTTTCATATCGCGGTGGCGCCGTTCGCGTGCCTTGCGCTGCTGTTCTGGCAATGGTCGCGGGCGGCCTCGGCCAAGGCGGCATTCAAAATCGGCTGGGTATTCGGGCTCGGGTTTTTTCTTGCCGGGGTGTCGTGGATTTACGTGAGTCTAAACACCTTCGGCGCCATGCCGATGCCGCTGGCGGCGCTCGCCACGTTTTTGTTCTGCGCGTTTCTGGCGTTGTTTCCCGCGCTGGCCGGCTGGGGCGTCGCGCGCTGTGGCGGGACGGTTTTAACCAGGCTGCTGCTCAGCGCCCCCGCGCTGTGGGTGCTGGCGGAATGGCTGCGCAGTTGGATCTTCACCGGTTTTCCGTGGAACAGCATCGGCTACTCGCAGATTGCGGCAAGCCCGCTGGCCGGCTTTGCGCCGGTGCTGGGCATTTACGGCGTAAGCCTGGCGGTGACGCTGATCGCGGGTGGTATTGCGTTCATCGCGCTGCGCTGGCGGCTTGCACAAAGCGTACACGGTGTCTCGGCGGCGTTGATCGTGAGCCTCGCCGCCGCCGGCTACGCGCTGCAACACATCGCCTGGACCACGCCCACCGGCGCCGCCGCCACCGTGAGCCTGCTGCAAGGCAATGTCGAGCAGGATATGAAATGGCGCGAAGACCAACTGCACGCCACGCTCAATACCTACGCCGATCTGGTGATGCAAAGCCGCGCGCAATTAATCGTGCTGCCGGAAACGGCGCTGCCGCTGTTTTTGCATCAGGTGCCGCCGCAGTACCTGCAAGCGCTCGCCGAGCATGCGAAAAAAAATAACGGCGACGTGTTGATCGGCGTGCCGGAAATTCAAGGCGACCCGCGAGAGGGCCGTTATTACAACAGCGTGGCGAGCGTCGGCAGCGCGCCGATGCAGTATTACCGCAAATCACACCTAGTGCCGTTCGGCGAATTCATCCCGCTGCGGCCGCTGCTGGCGTGGATCGTCAATATTCTGGCGATACCGCTGCAGGATTTTTCGCGCGGCGGCATCGATCAGCAGCCGCTTAGCGTCGCCGGCCAGCGCGTGGCGGTAAATATTTGTTATGAGGACGTTTTCGGCGCGGAAATCATTCGCCAGTTGCCGCAAGCCACCATGCTGGTCAACGTCAGCAACGTGGCGTGGTTTGGCCGCTCGATCGCGCCGGCGCAGCACCTGCAAATTTCGCAAGCGCGCGCACTCGAAACCGGCCGCTACATGCTGCGTGCCACCAACACCGGCATGACCGCCGTGATCGATCAGCGCGGGCGCGTGCTCAAAGCAGCGCCGCAGTTTACCCAAGCCGTGGTCGAACACGAGGTACCCGGCTATCAAGGCACAACGCCCTACGTGCGTTGGGGCAATAGCGTTGCGCTCGCGCTCCTCGCGTTGATGTTGCTGGCGGCGTTGCGCGCGCCGTTTGCCAAAGTTTGGCAGCGGGGCACAAACAGCGAAAATTTGTAAATATTTGATTTAATTGAATATTTTATTTCGGCTTTGAGGCGGCTAAAAGTTGCCCTGCGCGCGACAGGCTAGCGCGTCGGCACAACCTTGGCGGCGGACCAGCAAAAGCAATGTGTGTTGATGCTGAGCCTGCGATCGATGAATCGCGTGCGTGTTGAGTAGCGCCAACCCCTTTACCGCAAAGCCGCAGAAGCGCGAAGCACCCGCAAAAAAACAACAACAAAACTTCGAGTGTCTTTGCGAGACCTTTGCGCTGAGCGCTTGACGTTTGCCTGCAACGAATCGGCTTGCTTCGCTCACGCGCGACACCGCGAAAATGCCTGTAAAATTCGAGGTTTACCGGCACGTGGCCATGCAAACCTTTCAGCAACTGATCCTTGCGCTGAATCATTATTGGGATCGAAATCACTGCGCGCTGCTGCAGCCGTACGACATGGAGGTCGGCGCCGGCACGTTTCACACCGCCACTTTTTTGCGCGCCATCGGGCCGGAGCCGTGGAACGCCGCCTACGTGCAGCCCTCGCGCCGCCCCAAGGACGGGCGCTACGGCGAAAACCCCAATCGCCTACAGCACTATTACCAGTATCAAGTGGTACTCAAGCCCTCGCCCGCCAACATCCTCGATTTGTATCTGGGTTCGTTAAAAGAAATTGGCATCGACCCGCTGCAACACGACATTCGTTTTGTCGAGGACGATTGGGAATCGCCCACGCTCGGCGCATGGGGCCTGGGCTGGGAGGTGTGGCTAAACGGCATGGAAGTCACGCAGTTCACGTACTTCCAAGAAGTCGGCGGCATCCCGTGTAAACCGGTGATGGGCGAAATCACTTACGGCCTTGAGCGCCTCGCCATGTACTTGCAGGGCGTGGAAAGCGTGTTCGATTTGCAATGGGCGCCCGGCGTCAAATACCGCGACGTGTATCACCAAAACGAAGTCGAGCAATCGACGTACAACTTCGAGCAAGCGAATGTGGAAGTGCTGCTACAGCAGTTCGGCCAGTTTGAAAGCGAAGCGAAACGATTATTCGAAGCGGGCCTGGCGTTGCCGGGCTACGAAATGGTGATGAAGTGCTCGCATAGCTTTAACCTGCTCGATGCGCGCGGCGCGATTTCAGTCACCGAGCGCGCCGCCTACATCGCGCGCGTGCGGGCGCTGGCGCGCGCGGCGGCGAGTGCTTATTACAATTCGCGCAAGGCGCGGGGCTTTGAGCGTGCTGCCGATGATGCGGTGCTCGCCTTCATTCCCAAAGAGGATATCGACGACGTGCTGGCGATCCGCAAGGGGAAAGCGGCATGAGCGCGCCCCTACTGGTCGAACTCTTCACCGAGGAATTGCCACCGAAAGCGCTCGCGGGTTTGGGCGAAGCATTCGCCACCGTGCTGCGCGACGAATTGAAGGCCGGTGGTTTGCTCGCTGCCGATTGCGTGCTGGAGGTATTTACCACGCCGCGGCGGCTGGCCGCGCGCCTATCGAGCGTGCTCGACAAAGCAGCTGACCGCCAAATCGACGAAAAGCTGCTGCCGGAAAAAGTCGGGCTCGATGCCAACGGCAAACCCACCGCGGCCTTGCTGAAAAAGCTGGCCTCGCTCGGCCGCGACGAAAGCGCCGTGGCCTCGATCAAAAAAGCCAACGACGGCAAACTCGCCATGCTGTTTTTGCCGACACTAGCCGCCGGCCAAACTTTGCAAGCGGGTCTGCAAGCCGCGCTGGAAAAAGCCGTCGAGCGTTTGCCCATCCCCAAGGTGATGAGTTACCAATTGCCGGCGAGCACCACCACGGTGGGTTTTGTGCGGCCCGCGCATGGGCTGGTGGCGTTGCATGGCGCGTCGGTGGTTGACGTTACCGCGCTGGGCATCCGTGCCGCGAACACCACCCACGGCCACCGCTTCCTCGGCGCGCGCGATATCGTGCTCGCCAACGCCGGCGAGTACGAAGCGCGGCTTAACAGCGAAGGCAAAGTCATCGCCAGCTTTAACGTTCGTCGCGCAAGCATCGAGTCACAACTCAAAGCCAAAGCCACGCAACACAACGCAACCCTCGGCGATTACGAGACGCTGCTCGACGAAGTCACCGCGCTGGTGGAATGGCCGGTGGTTTACGCCGCGGGCTTCGAAAAAGAATTTCTGTCGGTGCCGCAAGAGTGTTTGATTCTCACCATGCGCACCAATCAGAAATATTTTCCGCTGTTTGACGCATCGGGCAAGCTCACCGAAAAGTTTTTGGTGGTGAGCAACATGCAGGTGGCCGACCCCAAGAACATCATCGAAGGCAATCAGCGCGTGGTGCGTCCGCGCCTGGCGGATGCGCGCTTTTTTTACGAACAGGATCGCAAAACGCGACTGGAAACGCGCGTGCCGCCGCTCGGCAAGGTGGTCTATCACAACAAACTCGGCAGCCAGTTGGAACGTGTCGAGCGCATTCAGCTTTTGTCGGGCAAAATCGCGCGCGCCATCGGCGCCGACCCGCTGTTGGCCGAGCGTGCGGCGTGGCTCGCCAAGGCGGATTTGCTCACCGGCATGGTCGGCGAGTTTCCCGAGCTGCAGGGCATCATGGGGCGCTATTACGCGCAGCACGACGGCGAACCCGCGGTGGTGGCCGATGCGATCGCCGAACATTATTGGCCGCGTTTCGCCGGCGACCAATTGCCGCACAGCAAGGAAGCGTGTTATGTCGCGCTCGCCGATAAACTCGATACGATTATTGGCATTTTCGGCACGGGTGCGATTCCCACGGGCGACAAGGACCCGTTCGCGCTCAGACGCCACGCGTTGGGCGTGATCCGCATCCTCGCCGAACACAGGCTGGCGTTGCGCATCGAAGAGCTGCTGGCGATGGCGCAGGATACCTTCCCCAAGGGCGCGTTGCTGGCACAACACGAACGCAAGGGCGCCGCCGCCGTGCCCAACGCCGTCGAAGCCGCCCACTTCGTGCTGGAACGCGCCAAGAGTTATTTGCGCGAGCAAGGTTATGGCGTGCTCGAAATCGAGTCCGTGCTCGATCTGTCGCCCAAACCGCTCGAATATGTGAGCCGCCTCGAAGCCGCGCGAGCGTTTTTACAGCTGCCCGAATCCGCGGGTTTGGCCGAGGCCGACAAGCGCATCCGCAACATCCTGAGCAAATCCGCCGCCGCCGACAGGGCGGTTAAAGCCGACACCGCCAGGCTTAAAGAAGCCGAAGAAAATCAACTACTGACGAAATCCCGCGAGTTGCGCAGCCAGGTCGATACCCTGCTGGCACAAGGCCAGTTCAGCGACGCGCTGCTCATCACCGCGCAACTGCATCAACCGGTGGCGCGGTTTTTCGACAAGGTGATGGTCAACGTCGAGGACGAAGCCTTGCGCAACAACCGCTTTGCGCTGCTGCGCGAGGTGAGCGAGCTCACCAATCAAGTGGTCAACATCTCCAAACTCGCCGCATGAAACTGATCGTGCTCGATCGCGACGGCGTCATCAATCACGACAGCGCGGCGTTCATCAAAAGCCCCGGCGAGTGGCGCCCGCTGCCGGGCAGTTTGAACGCGATTTCGCGCTTGAATCAAGCCGGGTTTCACGTGATCGTGGCGACCAACCAATCGGGCATCGGCCGCGGCTTTTTCGACATGGCGGCGTTAAACGCCATTCACGACAAAATGCACAAGGCGCTGGCGCAGGCCGGCGCGCGCGTGGACGCGGTTTTTTTCTGTCCGCACACTGTGGAAGATGGTTGCCAATGCCGCAAACCCAAAACCGGCATGTACGACGACATCGCGCGGCGCTTGAATACCAAGCTGGCGGGCGTGCTGATGGTGGGCGACAGTATCCGCGATCTCGAAGCCGCCGCCGCGGTGCAGGGGCAACCGCTGCTGGTATTGACCGGCAACGGCAAAAAGACGCAGCGTGCCGGCAACCTGCCGCCGGGCACGCGGGTGTACGCGGATCTGGCCGCCGCGGTGGATACGCTCGTCGAGTGATGGCGTTTTTGCGCTCCACGCTGTTCGCGCTGTTTCAGCTTTTGATCACGCCGGTATTCGCGGTGATCGCGCTCCTCACCTTTCCGTTTTCGCGCTTGACGCGCTATCGCATCATCACCACCTGGTCGCGTTTGATCACCGGGGCAGCAGCCGTCATCTGCGGCGTACGTTACCGCGTGATCGGCGCGGAAAACATTCCGCGCGAGCCCTGCGTGATTTTGTCCAAGCATCAGTCGGCGTGGGAAACGCTGGCGTGGCAGACCTTGTTTCCGCCGCAGGTATGGGTGATGAAACGCGAGCTTTTGTGGCTGCCGTTTTTCGGCTGGGGTTTGGCGATGCTCTCGCCCATCGCCATCGATCGCGGCGCCGGCAGCAAAGCGTTGCGGCAAATGGCCGAACTAGGGCGCGAACGCCTCGACGCCGGTTTTTGCATCGTGATCTTCCCCGAAGGCACACGCGTTGCGCCGGGCAGCCGAGCCACGTACCATCCGGGGGGCGCATGGCTGGCGGTGAAGACCGGTGCGCTGGCGCTGCCGGTGGCGCACAACGCGGGCGAGTGCTGGCGCAAGAATGCGTTTATCAAGCGGCCGGGGTTGATTACGGTCAGCATCGGCAAACCGATTGCGCCGGCGGGTTTGTCGGCGGCACAGTTGAATCAGCGCGTGGAACACTGGATCGAAAGCGAAATGCCTAAACTCGGTAACCATGGCCAAGCCGCGTAGCACCCCGCTCACCACGCAACTTGAGCTGCCGTTCGCGCCGATCGCCGCCAATCCGGTGGTGAGTAACGCCGCGGTGTTGCAGGGGCGGGCGGTGCCGTACATTTTGCATCGCAGCCCCGGCCGGCGGCGTATTTCTCTCTCCATCGACGAACGCGGTTTGCGCGTGGGTGCGCCGCCGCGCGCCTCGCTGCGCGAAATCGAATCGGTGCTGCATGCTCACGCGTCGTGGGTGCTGCGCAAGTTGGCGTTCTGGGATGATCGGCGCGCGCCCGTACGGCGCTGGGAAAGCGGCGAGATGGTGTCGTATTTGGGATTGCCGCTGCAACTTGCAGTTGCGCCAGGGGCGCGCCGCGTGGCATTGACCGGGACGCATCTGCAAATCTGCTCTCCCAACGTCGCAACCGACGCCGTGTCGGCGCTGGCGATACATTGGCTGCGCGGCCAGGCGCTTGCGCATTTTCTTGAACGCATCGAACATTTTCGCGGCCGCTTCACGCTGGAGGCGGTGACGGTCAAGCTGTCCAACGCGCGTTCGCGCTGGGGCAGTTGCCACGTCAGCGGGCGCATTTCGCTGAACTGGCGTTTGATCCACATGCCGCCGCACTTGATTGACTATGTGGTGGTGCACGAGCTCGCGCACCTGCGTGAAATGAATCACTCGCCGCGGTTTTGGGCGGTGGTCGGCGGGGTGATTGCCGATTACGCCGCGCGCCGGCGTGAGATCCGCCGCGAAGCGCATCGCTATTTGGCCGATTGAGCGCGGGGAATGTTAGACTCCGCTTCGCTATGTGCTCAACGATACGTCGATTGCTCATCATTACCGCCGCTGTGTTCATGCTGAGCGCGTGCGGCAACCGCACGCCGCTGCAACTGCCCAAGCCGGTCGCCAAACCGGCCACTGCGCCAGCGGCCCCCGCAACGCCGCCGGCGGACAATCAAGCTAAATGAGCGCCGGCGACACCGCGTTTACTTATCGCCACAACACGCTGTTTGCCGAAGACGTCGCCTTGCACGACATCGCGCGCCAGCACGGCACGCCGTGTTATGTCTATTCCAAAACGGCGTTGACCTCGGCGTATCGCGGCTTTGCCGCGGCGTTCGCGCCGCACGCACATTTGATTTGCTACGCGGTCAAGGCCAACCCCAATCTGGCGATCCTCAATTTATTCGCCAAGCTGGGCAGCGGTTTCGACATTGTGTCGGGTGGTGAAATGGCGCGCGTGATCGCGGCCGGCGGTGACCCCGGCAAGATTGTCTTTTCCGGCGTCGGTAAAACCGAAACGGAAATCCGCGATGCATTAAACGCGGGAATTCTGTGCTTTAACGTCGAATCGCCGTCGGAATTGGAGCGTATCAACCGCATTGCGGGAGAACTGAACAAGGTCGCGCCGGTGAGTTTGCGCGTCAATCCGGATGTCGATGCGAAAACCCATCCCTACATCGCCACCGGGCTTAAAGAAAACAAATTCGGCGTCGCCTACGGTGATGCGCTGGCGCTGTATCGGCGCGCACGCGACCTGAAAAATTTAAAAATCGACGGCATCGATTGCCACATCGGCTCGCAATTGACCGAGGTCGCGCCGTTTTCCGCGGCAGTGGAGCGCGTACTGGCATTGGTTCATGCGCTCAATAGCGACGGCATCGAGCTTGCGCACATCGATCTGGGCGGCGGACTGGGCATTCAATACGAACCGGAAGAGGCGCCGTGCAGCATCGAGGAGTACGCCGCAGCCATACTCAAAGGCGTGGCCGGGCGCAAGGAAACGCTGATGTTCGAGCCGGGGCGTTACCTGGTCGGTGATGCGGGCGTGTTGTTAACGCGTGTGGAGTACTTGAAACGCGGCGAAGATCGCAATTTCGCCATCGTCGATGCCGCGATGAACGATTTGATGCGCCCCGCGCTTTACCAAGCGTGGCATGACATCGTGCCGGTCGATTCCCGTCCGAACGCGCTTGAAGCGTGGGAAATCGTCGGTCCGGTCTGCGAAAGCGGCGATTTTCTGGGCCGCGGCCGCAAACTTGCCCTGAAAGAGGGCGATTTATTGGCGATACGCTCCGCCGGCGCGTACGGCATGAGCATGAGTTCAAACTACAACACGCGTGCACGCGCCGCCGAAGTGATGGTCGATGGCGCAAACGCACATCTCATTCGCAAGCGCGAAACGCTGTCGGCACTCTACGCCAACGAAATTGTTCCGAAGTAGCGTGTGTCGCGCGTGTCATATGCGCACCTCGTTGTACTAAAACAACACCGTGCATGCCTGGTTACTCATCACATGACGCGCCGTGCACTATTCACGCAAGCCGATGCGTGTTGTACGAATGGCACAAACGCGAGCATCATCCACAAAAAAAGTCAATAAAGGTGTTGCTTTTTTTTTGTACGGTGTCATAGAATGTGCACACCATACATGGTTTCGCTGGCACGTTGCGCGCCGTCGTGAGTGGTTGGTGGTTGTGCAACGTTCAAGAATTATGGATGGGGCTGCGGAAAAATATCCGTAGCAAACGATGCCAAAGTTAACTTTAAAGGAGACTCACATGGCAGCGAAGAAAAAAGCAGCAAAGAAAAAAGCAGCTAAGAAAAAGGCAGCTAAGAAGTAATCAGCAGTAGCCTCATACAACGGAGACTGAAGTTTAGTCTCCGTTGTTTTTTGGGTGGCGGCGCGCGTAATGGCTTTCCCGTCACAAAAAATAATTAATAAAATCAAATAGTTGCGTTAAAACCGCGAGCGGCTATCAAGACGCGTAGCAGCCATGATCGCAAGCCGATTTGTTCATGCAGCGGCGGCAGCGGCGCGCAACGATTCAAGGGGTCAACTGCTTATAGACCGCAGTTGCGACGCGCAGCAGTTCGGTTTTTTCGATGTCGCCGGATAACGCGTAAGCGAGTTTTTGATCGACCCAATAAAACACACCGACGTTTTTTTCCTGCGCGAAACGAAACGCGGTTTCGCGCGACGCTTGCTGATCGGCGCGCACATAAAGCGTCAAGCGCTGGCCCTTCGCATCCTGATACATGAACTGCGCACCGGCGCCGCCGCGCGCGTTTCGCTGTGCCCCGGCAACAAACGCCCGCCAACCAACGTGTAACCGAGTTCGCCCAAGTGCGGAATACGCAACCTGGTATTCAGGCGCTTGGACAGCCACGCCACCAAATGCGCCTCCTGATCGGCGCCGACTTCCACCGGATGGCGCACTTCGGGCACGTAAACCACGTGCGCCACCGCCGCCTGGCGCACGAAATAAGGGATTGATTGCGCGTTGGCGTCGGCATGGACACCCTTCGCCCGCCAACTTTCGTGATATTTCCAGCCGCCAATGGCGCCGATCACGCCGCCCAGCGCAAACCACGCCAGCACCGCCGCGTGGCGCAACCACCAGCGCCGCGGCGGGCGTTGCGCGAGTCTTAGCAGGCCATCGGGCACCGCTTCCTTGAGGATTTCATCATAGGCGCCGTGCAGCGCCGCGTTCTGGCGGCGATATTGTGCGATGCGCTCGGCGTCTTGCGGATGTTCGCGCAGCCACGCCTGCACATCCGCCAACGCCGAGGCCGGCAACCGGCCATCGATGCTCGCGTGCAACTTGGCTTCGGTGATTTGCGGCTGGCTCATTTCACCACCTTCAGCCCACTCGCGCCGCCGCCCTCGAGCAGCACGCGCACGCGTTCGCACGCGCGGTAAAGCCGCGACATCACCGTGCCGATGGGAATGCCGAGCGCCTGCGCGACTTCCTCGTAACTTAATTGCTCGAGCGCCACCAGCAGCAACACTTCGCGTTGCTCGCCGGGCAACTGGCGGATCGCGGCGTCGATGTCGCCGAGTTCCAGCAAATCCACCGGACTTGCCTTTGCCGGCACGTCGTACGCCTCCTGTTCCAGCGCCACCGTGTTTTGAGCCGAGCGCGAGCGCACTTGATTGACAAAAATATTGTGCATAACGGTAAACATCCACGCCCGCAAATCGCTGCCCGGCCGCCACAAATGGCGCTTGGTGAGCGCGCGCTCGAGCGTATCCTGCACCAGATCGTCGGCCGTCAGGGTATCGCCGGTGAGAGCGCGCGCGTAGCGCCGCAGCCGCGGTATCACCGCCGAAACCTGTGCGGCGAACTCGTCCATGGCGCCGCTTAGCCGCAACAGGCGCGGCGCGCGTCCGGCGCCGCGTGACAGGGGGTTACGATTTTCGATTCTCCCGTTTCGATTAACAGGGGCGCGCGGCGATTATTCCCCGGCCGCCGTAATGCAATTCACACCAGGAACAACGTCGCCAGCCCCAAAAAAATAAAGGGTCTTCGGGAAGTCGTGTGGGTCAATTTCGCGAATAAATCGAGCGTTTCCCGAGTGAAGAACGGTGTTTCCAGGGTACTGCGAAACTGAAATGATTTCCGGATGGCCA
>VGIF01000039.1 GCA_016868015.1 Betaproteobacteria bacterium | reverse complement strand
CCCGCGCCGGCGCTTGCACCGCCGCCCGCGGCGCTGCCGGCCGCAATCTCGCCCGACACACTCACGGTGGAGGTGGTATCCCGCGTCATATTGACGTAGGGAATGCGATAGGTCTTCATGTACGCGGTGTCCGGCAACACGGAAATGATATTGCCTTCAATCACATAGCGCATGCTGACTTGTTTGGCGATGCGCTCCAAAATCGCCGGCAGCGTTTCGTTGATCGCGTTTAGACTCACCAGCCCGCCGATCGCCGGATGCACGTCGATGTTCTGCCGCGTGTCGCGCGAGAGTGCGAGCAGCAACTCCTTCACCGGCACTTCGTTGACCACCACGCTGTAGGTTTGCGGCTTGATCCGCGGCTGCGGCGGCGGCACGAAGGTGGAAACGCGCGCGGGCGGGGGGATATCTTGCGGCGCGGTGACTTCCGCTTGCGGCGCGGGTGCCATGATGTGCCCCTGCGAAGGCGGCACATGCGGCTTGGGCGGCGCGGCGCAGCCGGCGATAATGCTCGCGACAGTCGCGCACAGGACCGCGAGCGTGGCGGGTGCAAAACCACCGCGCGTGTTCGAGCCTACCGGGTTGTTATTGCTTGCCGTGTACGCCAGCCGTGGCTGCATGCTGCTCCCTCTGCGCTTGTCGCCTTGCGCTTGGTGTAGCGCCGCGCGAAAAACCCGCTGCAATCGTTAATCAACGTATCCCATCACGGATACTTTGCACGGTGCGCGGTAGGGGGCGATTCGACTTGAGCTGCGCCGGCAGTTCCAGCATTTTTTGTTCCGCCGCCGCTCGGGTGTCGTAACTGCCGTAAAACACCGACAACACCGGCGCTTGATCCGTATTTCCGCTGTTACGATACACAAAAACACTATTGATTTCAATGGATTTTTCGAGAAATCTCAGATGGTTTCTTAAGTCGGCTTCGGAGGCGGTGGAGAGGGTTTGTAGTGTCCACGTTGTGCTGTTTGCGGCGGCGAGCCATTTTGCGGTGGCTTCGAGGCGTTGCGCGAGGATGTCGTCGTTGAACGGCACCGCGTTCGCCGGCGCCGGCGCGGGTGTTTGCGTGACAGCGGCAACCGTGTTGTTCGGCGCGGTTTCGGCCGCCGGTGGTGTTGCCGCCGCCGGTGGCGTTGCCGGCGGCGCTGTCACGTTTGCCGCGACCGGCACCGTGTTGTGCCGATTAGACCATGCCACCGCTACCGCACCGACCACGACGCCGCCCAAGGCCGCGGCAACCCAGCCCCAACGAAACGCCGGAAACGCCGGCGCGGCGCTTGCGTGCGCCACCGGACTAAATTCACTGTCGCGCAGCGCCGCGTCGACGTGCTGCGGCTTGAGCGTGTGGATGTTTTCGGAAAACGCCGCGAGCAGCGCTTTATCCGCGATCAAATTTACGCGCCGCGTCAAGCCCGCGGAGGCGCGCGCGATCAGGTTCACCACTCTGTCGGAAAACAAATCCGGCCCGTGATACCCCGCGGCGCGCAGGCGAAACATCAGGTATTCGCGAATTTCACTCGCGTTAAGCGGGCTTAGCGTAAAGCTGTGGGTGATGCGATCGCGCAGTTGGCGGATTTGCGGCTGGCGCAAGTTGTCATCCAACTCCGGCTGGCCGAACAACACGATTTGCAGCAGCTTGTCGTTGCGCGTCTCCAGGTTCGACAGCAGGCGTATTTCCTCCAAGGTCGCGAGCGGCATGCCTTGCGACTCTTCGACAAACAGCACTACGCGTTTGCCTTCGGCGTGGCGCGCGAGCAGATAATCTTGCAGCGCGCGCATCACTTCCAGGCGCGTGGCGTTTGCCGCAGTGCCGAGTTGCAGATCGAACGCAATCGCGTGCAAAATTTCATCCGGCGACACGCTGGGATTGGCGAGATACACTGTCACCACGTTTTGCGGCAAGCGCTCCATCAGCATGTTGCACAACATGGTTTTGCCGCTGCCGACTTCGCCGCTCACCTTGACGATGCCTTCGCCGTGGGTGACGGCGTAAATCAGCGCTTCGAGGATCGGCCCGCGATTGCCGCCGCCAAAAAAGAAATCGGTGTTCGGGGTGATGCGAAAGGGCGCCTGGTTGAGACCAAAAAATTCGTGATACATTGATTTAATTGAATATTTCGGTTTCGTCGAGCGCTACTTCTCCGGCGTGTTGACGGCGTAGTTTTGCATGCGCGAATACAGCGTGGTGCGATTCACACCGAGCAACTTGGCGGCGCGCGCGAGATTGCCTTGGGTCAAATCAAGCGCGGCTTCGACATAACCACGCTCCCAGCGCGCGAGTGTTTCGTCGAGATTAAAACCGCGTGCGGTTTGCAATTGTTTGCGCGCGGCGTCGATGATGGTGTCTTCATCCGCCGCCAGCGTGCCGCCGACCGCGGGGGCTATGGTGTCGGTGTCGCCATCCAGTTCGGCGCGCAATTGTTCTTCGTTGACTTCCAGGCCCGCGCATTTGGTCGACAGGCGAATCACGATGTTGCGCAGCTCGCGCACATTGCCGGGGAACGGGTAGGCAAGCCACATCGCGTGCGCCTCGCGCCCCAGCGTGAACGGTTGCGTGCCAGCTTGCCGCGCGTAAAACTCGCGAAAATGATCTAGCAGCACGATGCGATCTTCACCCAGCTCGCGCAGCGCCGGCACGTCGATGGTGAACACCGATAGCCGATGATACAAATCCGCGCGAAAACGCCCGGCGCGAATTTCCTGTTTGAGATCGCGGTTGGTCGCCGCCACCACGCGCGCGTTGGAACTGCGGCTTTGGGTTTCACCCACGCCCTGAAACTCGCCGTTTTCCATCACCCGCAGGAGTTTGGCTTGTAAATCGAGCGGCAGCTCGCCGATTTCATCGAGGAACAGGGTGGAATCATGCGCGTCCTCGAAATACCCGGCGCGCGAGGCCACCGCGCCGGTGAACGCGCCCTTGGCGTAGCCGAACAACGTCGGCTCCACCAGTGTGGGCGAAATCGCCGCGCAGTTCAACGCATACAGCGTGTGCGAAGCACGCGAACTTTTTTCATGCAACGAGCGTGCAACGAGTTCCTTGCCGGTACCCGATTCGCCGTGCACCAGCACGGGGAAGGGCGAGGCGGCAAACTGCGCGATCTGACTGCGCAGTTTGTCGATGGGTGCGGTGCCGCCGAGCAGGTTAGAGGCGGTTGCGGTGGTTTTTTCCGCCGCGTTGATGCGCAGCGATTGCAGCAAGAGTTGCTTTAACACCGGTGGATCGACCGGCTTGGCGACAAACTCGATCGCGCCCAGTGTACGCGCATGGCTTCGTCGCTTTGCCCCGACAGCACCACGATTTTGATGTCGGGCGAGTAGGCGACGAGTTCCGAAATCAAGCGAAAACCTTCATCGGGCCGGTGTGGCGAGGGCGGCAAACCCAAGTCGACCAAGGCGAGTGCCGGCGGCTCGGCGAGTTTGCGTAACACCTCGCGCGCCTGCGGGCGCGAATCCGCGGTGCACACATTGAAGTCGCGGCTTAATACAAAACTCAAGGTGTCCGAAATCAGCGGATCGTCGTCGACGATCAGCAAATCGGGTTTGCGTGGCGTGGCGGGTGCGTTCATGTTGGGCGGATTGTGCCAGATTGAGCGTTAAGCGGGTACTATCGGCGTGACGCATGCCACAGTGCTTGCGAGAAGCTTGGGCGTGCGTGCCCATGCTTATTCGCGGTTACGCGCGTGCTCACGCGTGCATGCTATACGCGTGTTGCAGGGTTTCATAAGTATGTGATTTTAAAAAATATTTTCTTGATCGCTCATTTGCCTCCAGTCAGCCGCGCGCGCGGCATCGTGCTCATGCTCGGCGCCGGCCTGTGCTGGAGCCTGGGCGGCATCATCGTGCGTCTACTCACGCTCGCCGACGTGTGGGCGATCGTGTTTTGGCGCGCGTTGTTCATGGCGTTGTTTTTGGGCGCGCTGCTTTGGATATTGCGCGGGCGAAACGTCGTCGCCAACGTGCGCGCCATCGGCAAGGCGGGTTTGATCGCGAGCGTGTGTCTTGCCGGGCAGATTTATTGTTTTATTCTGGCGCTCACCCACACCACCGCGGCCAACACCTTTGTGCTGATGAGTTTGTCGCCGCTGACCACGGCGCTGGCGGGCCTCATCTTTCTGCGCGAGCGCCTGGCGTGGCACACCTGGCTGGCGATTGCGTTCGCGCTCGCCGGCATCGTGATCATGTTCGGCGAGGGGCTGGGCAGCGGGCGTTGGCTGGGCAATGTGTATGCGCTGGCGATACCGCTGCTGTACGCCTGCCAGATTCTGTTTGTGCGCAAAGTGCGGGGCGTCGCCGGTGCGGCGCCGGATTTGATGCCGACGGTGTTTGTGGCGGGGCTGATCGCGCTCACACCCGCGTTGTTTCTCGGCTGGCCGTTGACGGCGGATGCGCCCGACTTGTGGCTGCTGGCGCTGATGGGCTGCGTGCAACTGGGCTTGGGCTGTTGGCTGATGACGCTGGCGGTGCGCCATCTGCGCGCGGCGGAAATGGGACTGCTGGCGCTGACCGAAACCATCCTCGCGCCGTTGTGGGTGTGGCTGGGTGTGGGGGAGGCGCCCAATGCCGAGGCGCTCGCCGGCGGCGCGTTGATTGTCGGGGCGCTCGCGCTCAATGCGTGGATCAGCTTGCGCGCTCGCTCGTGGGCTCGATGGCGGTAAGCGCCATGAACGCTTGCTCCATGTTGGCGGCGTTTTGCGCGCGTATCAAATCCGCCGGCGTGCCGGTGAACTTAAGCTGGCCGCCGTCGATTACCGCCACGCGATCGCACATTTCCTCCACATCGGCGAGTGCGTGCGAGGTGAAGAATATGGTCTTGCCGTGTTCGCGCAGCGTTTTCAGTTTGCGTTTGAGCAAAATGCGCGCGCGCGGGTCAAGCCCGCTGGTCGGCTCATCCAAAATGAACAGATCCTTGCGCGATAGCAAACACGCGGCGAGCCCCAATTTTTGGTTCATGCCCTTGGAGTAGGCGCGCACCGGTTTATTAAGCGCTGCGGTATCCAGATCGAGCGCTTGCGCCATCGCCACCGCCGCGCCTTCGTCGTACGCGCCGCGATGCATGCGTGCCATGAACCGCAAAAAGTCGCGGCCGCTGAGGTAGTGCGGCGGGTTAAAACGTTCGGGCAAATAGGCAAGCCGCGCGCGCGAGGCGGTGAGCCGATGCGGCACGCCGAAAATGCCGATGGCGCCCGCGTCCGGTTCGCAAAAATCGAGCAGGCATTTGATCAAGGTGGTTTTACCGGCGCCGTTCGCGCCCACCAGGCCATGGCATTCGCCGGCGTTAACCGTCAGGGTAAACGCGCTTAATGCGGGCGACGCCGCGCGCGCATACGATTTGTGCACCCCGTTGAAACTGAGTGCCGGTGCCGTGGTCGATGCAGTCATGTGGCTGCGATTGTGGCACAAGGCCGTGCGTGTTTTGCCGGCGCGCGATTTGTGGTTACTCGGGCGAGCCGCTAAAATGCGCTCCATTTCTCAGCCCTTCAGGCGCACCCGGAATTTCGCAGTGCCTAATAAAAATATTATAGAAATCAAGGACGTAAGTTTCGCCTACGGCACCCGTCCCATACTCACCGGCATCGACATGGCGATCCCGCGCGGCTCGACGGTGGCGATCATGGGTATCAGCGGTTCGGGCAAAACGACGTTGCTGCGCTTGATTGCGGGCGTGATCAAGGCAACGCGCGGCGAAGTGTGGGTGGATGGCGAGTTGGTCAACCGGCTCGACACCGCGGGCATTTACCAACTGCGCCGCCGCATGGGCATGATGTTTCAGTTCGGTGCGTTGTTTACCGATTTGTCGGTGTACGACAACGTGGCGTTTCAAATGCGCGAGCACACCGATTTGCCGGAAGCGATGATCCGCGATCTGGTGCTGATGAAATTGCACGCGGTGGGTTTGCGCGGCGCGCAAAAGCTGATGCCCTCGGAACTCTCCGGCGGCATGGCGCGGCGCGTGGCGCTGGCGCGCGCGATTGCGCTCGATCCGATGTTGATGCTCTACGACGAGCCGTTTACCGGGCTTGATCCGATTGCAATGGGCACCATCACCAATCTGATCAAGGAATTGAACGCCGCATTGGGCGCGACCTCGATCGTGGTGACGCACGATGTCGAAGAAGCGCTAAACGTCGTCGATTACGTTTATTACCTCGCCGACGGCAAGATGGTGGGGCACGGCACGCCCGATGAAATACGCCATACCCAGGATGCGCTGCTGCATCAATTTGTCTACGGTGAGATGGACGGCCCGGTGGGCTATCAATACCCGGCTCGCACGCTGGCCCAAGACATGCGACTGAGCGCCTGACATGGAACATCGCGATCTGTCGGTGCGCGGCGTCGGCGCGTGGACCGTCGACAATGTGCTGCGCCTGGGCTACGCCGCGCGCTTTATCGCGCGCACCATCGCCGCTTCGGGTACCAGCCTCGCGCGGCCGCGGCTGGTGATCCGCGAGTTGTATTACACCGGTGTGTTGTCACTGATCATCATTTTGGTGTCGGGCTTGTTCGTCGGCATGGTGCTGGGTTTTCAGGGGTATCACACGCTGCAAACCTATGGCTCGGAGTCTGCCTTAGGCGTGCTGGTGGCGTTGTCTCTCGTGCGCGAGTTGGGGCCGGTGGTGTCCGCGCTGTTGTTCGCGAGCCGCGCGGGCTCGGCGATGACGGCCGAAATCGGCTTGATGAAAGCCACCGAGCAGCTCTCGGCGATGGAAATGATGGCGGTCGACCCGATCGCGCGGGTGGTGGCGCCGCGCTTTTGGGCGGGGTTTATTTCGATGCCGCTGCTGGCCGCGATGTTCAGCGCCATGGGTGTATTCGGCGGTTACCTGGTGGGCGTGGTGCTGATCGGCGTGGATGAAGGCTCGTTCTGGTCGCAAATGCAATCCGCGGTGGATTTTCGCAACGACATCGTCAACGGCATCATCAAAAGCGTGGTGTTCGGCTTTGCGGTGACGTGGATCGCGCTGTTCGAAGGCTACGACGCGCCGCCCACCGCGGAAGGCGTGTCGGGCGCCACCACGCGCACCGTGGTGACCTCGTCGCTGGCGATTTTGGCGCTGGATTTCTTGTTAACGGCTTTGATGTTTCAGGGGGTGTAATGCAACGCGCGACACTGGATTTATGGGTGGGGATTTTTGTGATCGCCGGCATCGCCGCGCTGTTGGTGCTGGCATTGAAGGTGGGCGGCATGAGCGGCATCGGCGTGGGCGATACCTACCTGCTGGTGGCGCAATTTGACAACATCGGCGGCTTAAAGACGCGCGCGCCGGTCAAAAGCGCCGGCGTGGTGGTGGGCCGCGTGGCATCGATACAATTTGACAACGAACGGTTCGTCGCGAGCGTAACCATGAACATCGGCAAGGATTACAAGTTTCCCAAGGACACCAGCGCGTCGATTTTGACCTCCGGCTTGTTGGGCGAGCAGTACATCGGCCTGGAAGGCGGCGGCGACACCGCGAACTTGAGCGCCGGCGAGCGCATCAAGCAAACGCAATCGGCGGTGGTGCTGGAGCGGTTGATCGGCCAATTTTTGTACAGCAAGGCCGCGGAAGGCGGCGACAAGAAATAGTGCGGGAATGCGAGAGTCTAACATGAATTTACGTAAGTATTTGATTTTATTGACTTTTTTTTTGACGCCGTGGGGCGCAAACGCGCAAGCGCTGGCGCCGGACGCGCTCGCGCGCAGCGTGACCGATGAGGTGCTGGCGTTGATCCGCAGCGATAAAGACCTGCAAGCGGGCAACACCAGGAAAGTGTTGGAATTGGTGGAAGCGAAAGTGCTGCCGCATTTCAGTTTTCAGTCGATGACGCGCCTGGCGCTGGGCCGCAATTGGCGTCAAGCGAGCGCCGAGCAGCAAAAGCGTTTGATCGCCGAATTTCGCACGCTGCTGGTGCGCACTTACACCACGGCGTTTACGCAATACAAAAATCAGACCATCGAATACCGGCCCGTGCGCATGGCGGCCAGCGACACCGACGTGGTGGTGCAATCGCTGATCAAGCAGCCCGCCGGCCAGCCGGTGGCGGTGGACTACAACATGGAAAAAACCGCCGAGGGCTGGAAGGTTTACAACGTCAAGATCGAGGGCGTGAGCTTGATCGAAAACTACCGCAACACGTTCCACAGCGAGATTCAAAAAAGCGGCGTGGACGGTTTGATTAAGGCGCTGGCGGATAAAAACCGCAGTGCCCAGGCCGCGCCAAAATGATCGCGCTGGACGCGGCAAACAGCGGGCGCGCGACGTTAACCGGGCCGGTGACGTTCGCCAACGTGAACGCGGTTCTGGATGAGGGCACGCGCGCGTTTAAAGCGGCGTGCTTGACCGTCGATCTGGCGGGCGTGACGGAAGTCGATTCCACCGCGGTGAGTGTGCTGCTGGAATGGCGGCGCGCGGCGGCGCGCGATAAACGCGCGATTGATTACGTGAATTTACCCGCCAATTTAAAGAGCTTGATCCAGCTCTATGGCGTGGCGGAGTTGATCGGCGTGTAGCGCGGCCGGCGCTTGTGCCGGCGCGGCGCGCGGGCCTATCATCATCCGCGCTGAAGTTAACAAGCGACTATTCATAGAGGCAGCAATGACCACCCCCGAACAAATCAAGGGCTACATCGAACAAGGCATGCAGTGCGATCACGTCGCGGTGCAGGGCGACGGCCATCATTTTGAAGCGGTGATCGTCAGCCCCCTGTTTCGCGGCAAGAACAAGGTGCGCCAGCACCAAGTGGTGTACCAGGCGCTGGGGGATCGCATGCGCGAAGAAATCCACGCGCTGTCGATGCAGACCTTGACGCCGGAGCAGTGGGCGGAGCGAAAGTAGTGCGATGGAAAAACTGGCGATTGAAGGCGGCGTGGCGCTTAACGGCGAGGTCGCCATTTCCGGCGCTAAAAACGCGGCGCTGCCGATTTTGTGCGCGGGGCTGTTGACCGCCGAGCCGTTGACGGTGAGTAACGTGCCGCATTTGCGCGACGTGACCACCATGCTCTCGCTGCTCGGGCAAATGGGTGTTGCGATTTCGGTGGACGACAAACTCGGCGTCGAATTGCGCGCGGCGAATATCGGCAAGCCCGAAGCGCCCTACGAAATGGTAAAAACCATGCGCGCCTCGGTGTTGGTGCTGGGGCCGCTGGTGGCGCGGCTGGGTGAAGCGCGGGTGTCGCTGCCCGGCGGTTGCGCCATCGGCTTGCGGCCGGTCGATCAACACTTGAAGGGTTTGCAAGCGCTGGGTGCCACCATCACCATGGATCACGGCTATATGATCGCGCGCGCGCCGCGCTTGAAGGGCGCGCGCATCGTGATGGACATGGTCACCGTTACCGGCACCGAAAACATCATGATGGCGGCGACGCTCGCCGAGGGCACGACGGTGATCGAAAATGCCGCGCGCGAGCCGGAAATCCCCGATCTCGCCGCGTGCTTGACCGCGATGGGCGCGAAAATCCACGGCGCGGGCACCGACACCATCACCATCGAGGGCGTCGACAAGCTGCATGGCGCGCAACACAGCGTGATGCCCGACCGCATCGAAACCGGCACGTTCCTGGTGGCGGCGGCGGCCACCCGCGGCAGCGTGCGTACCACGGGCGCGCGGCCCCGCACGCTTGACGCCGTGCTCGACAAATTAAAGCAAGCCGGCGTCAAAATCGAAGTGGGCGAAGATTGGATCCAAGTTTCGCCCAACGGCCAATTGAAAGCGGTGAATCTGCGCACCGCGCCTTACCCCGCGTTCCCTACCGACATGCAAGCGCAGTTTTTAGCATTGAACTGCATTGCCGAGGGCACGGGCGTGGTGCACGAGGATATTTTCGAAAACCGCTTCATGCACGTGCAAGAACTGCAGCGCCTGGGCGCGGATATCGAAGTCGACGGCAACACCGCGGTGGTGAAAGGCGTCGATCACCTCGACGGCGCAACGGTGATGGCCACCGATTTGCGCGCCTCGGCGAGCCTGGTGATCGCCGGCTTGGTGGCGCGCGGCACCACGGTGGTCGATCGCATTTACCATCTTGATCGCGGTTATGAGTCGATCGAGGAGAAGCTCTCGAAGTTGGGGGCGCGGATTAAGCGGGTGCGATAAACGGCAAAAACAATTTTTGACGCAGATTAACGCGGATTTTCGCAGATGAAAAACCACCACTGTCGTTCCCGCGCAGGCGGGAACCCATAGGTTGTCTCAAGGGCTAAGGTGTTATGGGTTCCCGCCTCATTTGCGTATGAATCGGGAACGACCAATAGGTTTAATCCGCGTTCATCTGCGCCAATCTGCGTCAAAGGTTTTTAAGTTTTTCAAACAAGGATTCAACCATGCAAGTCTACGACCCCACCGCGCCAATGGCGGCTCCCGCTGAAGATTTACGCCAGCGCGTCGCCGATTTGTCGGGCAAGGTGATCGGTTTTATCGACAACACCAAACCCAACTTCAATCTGCTGGCGCAGGATCTTGGCGAGCTGCTGCTTGAGCGTTACGGTGTGAAAGCGGTGATCCAAAAGCGCAAACGTAGCGTGGCAACCGCGGCGCCAAACGAGGTGCTGGAAGAACTCGCGCGCGAATGCGATCTGGTGATCACCGGCTCGGGCGACTGAGGCTCCTGCACGTCGTGGAGTATCCACGACGGGGTGGAAATCGCCAAACGCGGTAAAGCCGCCGTGACGGTGGTGTCCAACGCGTTCATCGGCTTGGGCCGCGCGCAGTCGCGCTCGCTCGGGCACGCGAATTTGCCGCTGGCGGTGATCCCGCACCCCTTCGGCAGCCGTACGCGCGAGGAAGTGCGTGCGCTGGCGGAGCAGTGCGTGGCGGAGATTGCTAGGTTGGCGGCGGCGAAGTGAAACTCGCTCCGTCATTCTCAATGGTTTTTCAACCGTTCGCCCTGAGCCCGTCGAAGGGCGATTGCAATGGCCAGGGCAAGACGGATTTTGAAACGCGCCCGCTTAAAACCAAGAATATGAACGGCTTTCGACAAGCTCAGTCCGAACGGAACATTTTTTGCCTTGGTGGTGAATGAATAGGCCTCTCAGCCCGCTAACCCGTGCCACCCTGGTCGAAGCCCCCGACGACCTCGACGAACTCATTGAATTCTTTCACGCGCGCCGCTGGAGCGACGGCTTGCCCATCGTGCCGCCCACGCGCGAACGCGTGGCGCGCATGCTCTCGTGCACACAGCGCAAGCCCGATGAAATCATCGCCAAAGTCGCGCCGGGTTTTGGCGAAGCCACGGTGGAGCGCATCGCGATCAACGCGGTGATGGCGGGCTGCCGGCCGGATTATCTGCCGGTGTTGATCGCGGCCACCCAAGCGATGAGCGCGCCAGAGTTCAACTTGCAAGGCATCCAAGCCACCACCAACCCGGTGGCGGTGTGGCTGATCATCAACGGCCCGATCGCCGAACAACTTAGCGTGAATGCCGGACCAAATTGCCTGGGTCAAGGCACGGTGGCGAATGCCACGCTCGGCCGCGCGCTGCGCCTCATCATGCAAAACATCGGCGGCGCGCTGCCCGGCGACATGGACCGTGCCACCCACGGCCAGCCCGGCAAGTTTTCGTTTTGCTGCGCCGAGAACGAAGCGCAAAGCCCGTGGCCGCCGCTGCACGTCGAGCGCGGTTTTAAACGCGAGCAAAGCACGGTGACGGTGGTGGGTGCGGCAGGCACGCACAACATGAACACGCACGCCGACAATGCGGATGAGTTGCTGCGCGTGATCGCCGACACCATGATGTTCCCGGCCAGCAACGATTACTGGATCGGCGGCGAGCCGTGGCTCGTGCTCGGCCCGCAGCACGCGGCGATTTTGCACGCCGGCGGGTTGAGCAAGGCGGAAGTGAAGCGCCGCTTGTGGGAGGAATCGAAAATGCCCGCGCGGCGCATGGCGGCGCGGGAATTGCAGCGCACTCAGGCGGTGCGTGAGAGCAAAATCGGGCCGATTAACGAAGACACCATGCTCGCGGCGGCGGACGGGCCGGAAGGCATCGGCATTCTGGTTGCCGGCGGGCCGGGGACGCATTCGGTTTATGTGGCGTCGTTTGGGGATGCTCGGGCGGTGACGCGGGAAGTGATTGCCTAATCTCTTCGTATGCCTGACTCCGAACTCGGTGCACGCATCCTCAAGGTTAACCACGCCGGCGAACACGGCGCGGCGAATATTTATCAAGGCCAAATCGTTGCCACGCGCCTGCTTCTGCACGCTCTGACTTCCGAGCTGGCCGATTTCCGCGCGCACGAGGAAAAACATCGTTCGATCTTCTGGTCGGAACTGCAACGCCGTGGCAAACCGCGCTGCCGCAGCTATCATTTGTGCGGCATCGGCGGATTCGTGTTGGGGTTGATCACCGGGCTTTTGAGGCGGCAGGCGATCGCGGCCACCACCGTGGCGGTGGAAAACGTGGTGCTGGGCCATTTGCAGCATCAACTCGATGTGTTGAGCGGCAACGACGAGGCCGCGGTTGCCGCGATACAACGCATCGTAGACTACGAGCGCGAACATCGCGATGCGTTTGCAGCCCGGCTGGAGCCGGGCCGGTTTTGGCCGAAGGTGTTGACGCCAATTGTGGCGGTCTCGACGGAAACAGTGATTTGGCTGGGCATGAAACTGTAGTTGTGGGATGGGTGGAGGCCACAGGCCGTAACCCATCGGCGGCATGTCACGATTAACGCGATGGGTTCCGCTGCGCTCCACCCATCCTACGAAAATCGGCTCCCGTACGCTAAAATCTTGTTTTATAAAGTTTCTCCTGCCGTGATTACCATCGCCCTGTCCAAGGGCCGCATTTTTGATGAGACGCTGCCGCTGCTGAACGCGGCGGGGATACGGCCGTCCGAGGATCCGGAAAGATCGCGCAAGCTGATCATCGGCACCAATCAGCGCGAAGTGCGCGTGATCATCCTGCGCGCGACCGATGTGCCGACTTATGTGCAGTACGGCGCGGCCGATCTCGGCGTTGCGGGCAAAGACGTGCTCGACGAGCAAGGCGGGCAGGGGCTTTATCAGCCGCTCGATCTCAATATTGCGCGCTGCCGCATGATGGTGGCGGTGCGTAACGGCTTCGACTATCAGCGCGCGGTGCGCCAGGGCGCGCGGCTTAAAGTCGCCACCAAGTATGTGCAAACCGCGCGTGAACATTTCGCGGCCAAAGGTGTGCACGTCGATTTGATCAAGCTCTACGGCTCGATGGAGTTGGCGCCGCTGGTGGGGCTGGCCGATGCGATCGTCGATTTGGTATCGACCGGCGGCACCTTGAAGGCGAACAATTTGGTCGCGGTGGAGGAAATCGCACCGATCAGCTCGCGGCTGATTGTGAATCCGGCGTCGTTGAAATTAAAGCGCAAGGCGATGCAGCCGATACTCGATGCGTTTTTCGAAGCGGTAGCGTGATCATGCGCCGTTTGTCCACAGCCGATGCGGGGTTTGAAACGGCGCTCACCGAGTTGCTGGCGTTTGAGGCGGCGCTCGATCCAAAGGTTGATGCCGTCGTCGCCGACATTCTGGCTGACGTAAAAAAACGCGGCGACGCGGCCGTGCTCGAATACACCGCGCGTTGGGATCGCGTTGAGGCGAAGTCGCTCGCCGAACTGGAAATCCCGCGCAGCGAATTACACGCCGCATTGCAGTCGCTGCCCGCAACACAACGCGAGGCGCTCACCGCAGCGGCCCAGCGTGTGCGCGACTACCATGAGAAATATTCAATAAAATCAAATACTTACGTAGATGACGCCGGCAGCACGCTAGGCCAGCGTGTAACACCCATGGATCGCGTCGGCATTTACGTGCCGGGCGGTAAGGCGGCGTATCCCTCGACGGTGATCATGAATGCGACGCCGGCGAAAGTCGCGGGTGTCAAGGAAATCATCATGGTGGTGCCCATGCCCGGCGGCGAAAAGAATGCCATGGTGCTGGCGGCGGCGGCGATTTGCGGTGTGGATCGCGTGTTTGCCATCGGTGGCGCGCAAGCGGTGGGCGCGCTGGCGTACGGCACACAAACGATTGCGCAAGCCGACAAAATCGTCGGCCCCGGTAACGCGTATGTCGCTGCGGCCAAGCGCCGGGTGTTCGGCGTGGTCGGCATCGACATGGTAGCGGGGCCCTCTGAAATTCTGGTGGTATGCGACGGCAAGACCGACGCCGACTGGATCGCGATGGATTTGTTTTCGCAAGCCGAGCACGATGAAATGGCGCAAGCGATTTTGCTGTGCCCCGATGCGGCCTATCTCGACAAAGTCGCCGCCAGCATCGAGCGCCAAATTAAAGACATGCCGCGCAAGGACATCATTCGCGTCTCGCTCGATGGGCGCGGTGCGCTGATCCACGTGCGCGATCTCGACGATGCGTGCGTGCTGGTCAATCGCATTGCACCGGAACACTTGGAGTTGTCGGTGGAAGACCCAGATGCGCTGCTGCCCAAAATCCGCCACGCCGGCGCGATTTTCATGGGGCGTTTTTCGTCCGAGGCGCTGGGCGACTATTGTGCCGGGCCCAACCACGTGCTGCCGACCTCGCGCACCGCGCGCTTTTCCTCGCCGTTGTCGACCTATGATTTTCAGAAGCGCTCGAGCATTATCAATGTGTCGCGCGAAGGCGCGGTGAGGCTGGGCAAGATCGCCGCGGAGCTGGCGTACGGCGAAGGCTTGCCGGCGCATGCGCGCTCGGCGGAGTATCGGATGAAGAGCGGGGTGAAGTGATGACAAGCAATCCCGCAAAGATGATTCCCCTCCCCTTCAAGGGGAGGGTTAGGGTGGGGATGGAGTGACATGTTCCCAACAAACCCCACCCCCATCCCAACCTTCCCCCTGAAGGGGAAGGAGTTGCTTTGGTGATGTCGTGAGCCGCTACTGGAGCCAGGTCGTGCACGGTCTAACGCCCTACGTCCCCGGCGAGCAGCCGAAGCTCGCCAACCTGGTGAAACTGAACACCAACGAAAGCCCGTACGGCCCGAGTAAGCGCGTGCTCGATGCGTTGCGCGCGGAAGTGGGCGATACGCTGCGTCTCTACCCCGACCCCGGCAGCGACAAACTGCGCGCGGCGATCGCCCAGCGGCACGGCGTCACACCGGAGCAGGTGTTCGTTGGCAATGGTTCTGACGAAGTGCTGGCGCATGTTTTTCTCGGCTTGTTGAAACACGACGCACCGGTGTTGTTTCCCGATATCACCTACAGTTTCTATCCGGTGTATTGCAAGCTCTACGGCATAGCCTACGAGCCGGTGCCGCTCAACGATAAATTTGAAATCGCCATTGGCGATTATTTAAAACCCAACGCCGGCGTGATTTTTCCCAACCCGAACGCACCGACCGGGCAGTTCGTGCCGCTCGCTGAAATCGAGCGCTTGTTGCAAGCCAACACCGCATCGGTGGTGGTGATCGACGAAGCTTATGTCGATTTCGGCGGCGAGTCGTGCGTGCCGCTGATCAAAAAATATCCGCAACTGCTGGTGACGCACACGCTGTCGAAATCGCGCGCGCTGGCTGGGTTGCGCGTGGGGTATGCCACGGGCAGCGCGGAGTTGATCGAAGGGCTCACGCGAGTGAAAGACAGCTTCAACTCCTATCCGCTGGATCGCTTTGCGCAAGCGGGCGCCACGGCGGCGATGGAGGATGAAGCCTATTTTCAAGCGATGTGCCGCAAGGTGATCGACAGCAAAACGCGGCTGGTTGCTGATTTGCAAGGCATCGGTTTTGAAGTGCTGCCTTCGGCGGCGAATTTTGTTTTTGCGCGTTATCCGGGGCGCGACGGTGCGGACATCGCCGCCAAGTTGCGCGAGCGCAGTATCATCGTGCGGCATTTCAAAAATCCGCCGCGCATCTCGCCGTTCTTGCGTATTACCATAGGCACGGATGAACAATGCTCCGGTTTGGTCGAAGCCTTGTGCGAAATTATAAAAATCAATAAAATCAGATAGTTACGTAAATCGCTCTTCGCGACAGGAAAACATGGAACGCCAAGCGCAAGTCACGCGCAACACCAACGAAACGCAAATCAGCGTGTCGTTGAATCTCGACGGCAGCGGCAAAGCGAAGCTTGCCACCGGCGTGGGTTTTCTCGACCACATGCTTGACCAGATCGCGCGCCACGGTGTGTTCGATCTGGACATCAGCGCCAAAGGCGATTTGCACATCGACGCGCATCACACGGTGGAAGACATCGGCATCACGCTAGGCCAAGCGTTCGCCAAGGCGATCGGCGACAAAGCCGGCGTGCGCCGCTACGGCCACGCTTATGTGCCGCTTGATGAAGCGCTCACGCGCGTGGTGGTCGATCTCTCCGGCCGGCCGGGGCTTAGTATGAAAATCGATTTCGTGCGCGCGCGCATCGGCGAGTTCGATGTCGATCTTACACGCGAATTTTTCCAAGGCTTTGTCAATCACGCACTGGTCACGCTGCACATCGACAACTTGAAGGGCGACAACGCGCATCACCAGGCCGAAACCGCGTTCAAGGCGTTTGGGCGCGCGCTGCGCGTGGCGGTAGAATTGGATCCGCGGGTTGCGGGCGTGCCCTCAACCAAGGGCTCTTTATAGTGAACAATAAACCGTGAACGGTGAACCGTAACCCCACGATCCGCTGATTTCCACTGTTTACTGTTAACCGTTCACTGTTCATTTAGAAATGATCGCCGTCATCGACTACGGCATGGGCAATCTGCGCTCCGTGTCCAAAGCCATCGAACATGTCGCGCCGAAGGCCGACGTGCGTGTTACCGACGACCCCTCGCTGGTGCGCGCGGCCGAGCGCGTGGTGTTTCCCGGCCAGGGCGCGATGCCCGATTGCATGCGCGAGTTGCGCGCGCGCGGGCTTTATGAGGCGGTGATCGACGCGGCGCGCGACAAACCGTTTCTGGGCATTTGCATCGGGCTGCAAATGTTGTTCGATAGGAGTGAAGAGGGCGACACAGCGGGCTTGGGCGTGATTGCGGGCCACGTACGGCGTTTTGCGCATGACCTTGCCGATGCGCAAGGCCACAAGCTCAAAGTGCCGCACATGGGCTGGAACGAGGTCGAGCAGCGCATCGCACACCCATTGTGGGCCGGTATCGCGCCTAACACTCGGTTTTATTTTGTGCATAGCTACTATCCGGTGCCGGCCGATCATGCGTTAACCGCCGGTGTTGCGCGGTATCCGGCGCAATTTACCTGTGCCGCCGCGCGCGAAAACTTGTTCGCGGTACAGTTTCACCCCGAAAAAAGCGCCGCCGCGGGTTTGCGGTTGCTCGCCAACTTTACAGCGTGGACGCCTTGATTACGTGGCGGGCTGACGCGCTGTCGCAACGGCGCAACAACGGCCACGCGTGGAAACGCATTTTGTCGAGCTATAGTATGATAGTCGTAACGGACAACCCTCCCAATTTCTGAATCGGTCATCGTCTAGACATACCGTTTCCCCGCGCGGCCCTCGCGCGATCCTGTCCCGCCGTAAATCGTCCCCCTCGTTCACTCCCATGCTGATTATTCCTGCCATTGATCTGAAGGATGGAAAGTGCGTGCGCTTGAAACAAGGCGACATGGAAAGCGCCACCGTGTTCTCCGATGATCCCGGCGCCACCGCCAAGCGTTGGCTCGATCTGGGCGCGCGACGTTTGCACGTGGTCGATCTGAACGGCGCCTCGGCGGGCAAGCCCAAAAACGGCGCGGCCATCAAGGCGATCATCGGCGCGGTGGGCGACCAGCTGCCGATCCAGTTGGGCGGCGGCATCCGCGATCTCGATACCATCGAACACTATCTGGATGCCGGCGTTAGCTTTGTGATCATCGGCACCGCGGCGGTGAAAACGCCGGGCTTTTTGCACGACGCGTGCAGCGCGTTCGGCGGCCACGTGATGGTCGGGCTCGATGCCAAGGACGGCAAGGTCGCCGTCGACGGCTGGTCGAAAATGACTGGCCACGATGTCGTCGATCTCGCCAAGAAATTCGAAGACTACGGCGCCGAAGCCGTGATCTACACCGACATCGGCCGCGACGGCATGTTAAGCGGTGTCAACATCGACGCCACGGTAAAACTCGCCCAGCAACTCTCCATTCCGGTGATCGCCAGCGGCGGGGTCACCAACCTGGACGACGTCAAAGCGCTGTGCGCGGTCGAAAATGAGGGTATCACCGGCGCGATCACCGGGCGCGCGGTGTATCAGGGCACGCTCGATTTCGCGCAGGCGCAGAAGTTGGCGGATGAGTTGTCGGGTAAACAGTGATCAGTGAACAGTAAGCCGTGAACAGCGATCGCGCGGGGTGGTCGGTTCACTGTTTACTGTTCACCGTTTACTTTTAGCGGTTTACTGTTCACTGATCACTATGAGTCTCGCAAAGCGCATCATCCCCTGCCTGGATGTCAACGCCGGCCGCGTGGTCAAGGGCGTTAACTTCGTCGGCCTGCGTGACGCAGGTGATCCGGTGGAAATCGCGGGCCGTTACGACGAGCAGGGCGCGGATGAGCTGACGTTTTTGGATATCACCGCCAGCAGCGACGAGCGCGATTTGATTTTGCATATCATCGAGGCGGTGGCGGCGCAGGTGTTTATTCCGTTCACCGTGGGTGGCGGCGTGCGCAGCGTCAACGACGTGCGGCGTTTGTTGAATGCCGGGGCGGATAAGGTGAGTATCAACACTGCGGCGGTGCAAAACCCGCAGCTGGTGGCTGATGCGGCGGGACGTTATGGCGCGCAGTGCATCGTCGTCGCCATCGACGCGAAACGCGTCGAGTGTAATTCTGATGCGATGCGCGTACCCGGGGCAGGCCCGCTGCGCTGGGAAGTGTTCACCCACGGCGGCCGCAAAGCCACCGGCATCGACGCGTTGGAATGGGGCCGTAAAATGCAGGAACTCGGCGCGGGCGAAATTTTGCTCACCAGCATGGATCGCGACGGCACGCGTGTCGGGTTCGATCTCGAACTGACGCGCGCGTTTTCGGATAGCCTTGAAATCCCGGTGATCGCCAGCGGCGGCGTGGGCAATTTGGAGCATCTTGCCGATGGTGTATTGCACGGCCGCGCCGATGCGGTACTCGCGGCGAGTATTTTTCACTACGGCGAATACACGGTGCGGCAGGCGAAGGCGTTTATGGCCGAGAAGGGGATTGAAGTGCGTTTGTAATGCGTGACGCGTGAACTGTGAACCGTGAACAGTAAAAATCAGCACGGCGCGGGGTTACGGTTCACTGTTTACCGTTTACTGTTCACTCAGCCGCCCTAACGACTCACGAAAAAATGAACGACACCTGGCTCAATAAAATCAACTGGTCGCAAGACGGCCTGGTCCCCGCGGTGACACAAAACGCGGCGAGCGGCCGCGTGCTGACGGTGGCGTGGATGAACCGTGAGGCGTTAAAACTCACCGCCGCCACCGGCGAGGTGCATTACTGGTCGCGCTCGCGCAAAAAGCTGTGGCACAAGGGCGAGGAATCGGGCCATGTGCAAAAGGTCAAGTCCATACACCTCGATTGTGACGAGGATGTGATTCTGGTTCAGATTGAACAAGTGGGCGGCATTGCTTGTCATACCGGGCGCGCGAGCTGTTTTTTTTACCGGCTGCAAGGCGAAACCTGGGTGGCGGTCGATCCGGTGTTAAAAGACCCCAAGGAGATCTACAAATGATCGACGCTAATGTGTTGAAACGCTTGGGCGAGACGCTCGCCGCGCGCAAGGGGACGGACCCGGCCAGTTCCTACGTCGCGGGCCTGTTGGCGAAGGGCGAAGATGCAATACTGCGTAAAGTCGCCGAGGAGTCCGCCGAAACCCTGCTTGCGTCCAAGGAGGGTGATAAACTCCATCTAGTACGCGAGGTGGCGGATTTGTGGTTTCACAGCTTGGTGTTGCTGACGTGGCACGGGCTTACGCCGGATGATGTGCTGGCGGAATTACACCGGCGCGAGGGTATTTCAGGCGTGGCGGAAAAGGCTTCCCGCAAATCGCAAGCGTAACGCGCCTGGCGGCGTATTGAAGAACTTTAGGAGAATTTCATGGGTACATTCAGCATTTGGCATTGGCTGATCGTGCTGGCGATCATCGTGCTGGTTTTCGGCACCAAAAAATTGCGCAACCTGGGCGGCGATCTGGGCAGTGCGGTCAAGGGTTTTAAGGATGGCATGAAGTCCGAAAGCGATAAGGCCGACGAAGCGGCCGCCGCCAAAGGCGAGATCCCGCCCAAAGCCGGCCAGACTTACGAGACCGAGGTGAAGAAGGAAACGTCCAAGACGTGATTAAGCGAACCGTGAACAGTGAACCGTAACCCCAGCGCTCCACCGATGGGGTAACTGTTCACTGTCTACTGTTCACCAGGCCCTCATGTTCGACATCGGTTTTTCCCAGATCATCGTCATCGCGGTTATCGCGTTGATTGTGCTCGGCCCGGAAAAACTGCCGCGCGTGGCGCGCATGGCGGGGCACATGCTGGGGCGCATGCAGCGTTATGTGAACGACGTCAAGGCCGACATCAACCGCGAAACCGAACTCGACGAACTCAAAAAGCTGCAAAAGGAAATGCAAAACACCGCGCAGTCGATCGAGCAAACGGTGCGCGGCGAAATCAACGCAGTGGAAAACGAATTCAAGCAAGTCGGCGATAGCGCGCAGCAGGCGCTCGCCGAAGTGCGCGACCCGATCGCCGATGCGTTCGCCGATCCGCAGCCGCTGCAGCCCGCTACGCTGCCAACCACGATGGCTGACGCGGCGCCCGAGGCGCCGCCCGCGCAGTTGGAATTGGGCCTGGAACCGGTGCCCACCGGCATTTCGTCGGCAGCGAGCGCGCCCGCCACGCCCAAGGCGTAGCCACCGCGCATGAGTGAAGACTCCTTCGTTTCGCACCTGGTCGAGCTGCGCGAGCGGCTGATCAAGGCGCTGCTCGCCATCGCGGTGGTGTTCGTTGCGCTGTGTATTTTCCCGGGGCCGTCCGCGATTTACGATTGGCTCGCCGCGCCGCTCACCAGGGAGCTGCCGCAAGGCGACAAAATGATCGCCATCGGCGTGATCACGCCGTTCATGGTGCCGATCAAGCTCACCATGATGGTGGGGTTTATCCTTGCGTTGCCGATTGTGCTCTACCAGGTATGGGCGTTTGTCGCGCCGGGGCTTTACACGCATGAAAAAAAGCTGGTGCTGCCGCTGGTGGTGAGCAGCACGCTGTTGTTTCTGGTGGGCGTGGCGTTTTGTTACTACCTAGTGTTTGGCCAAGTGTTTCGTTTCATCGCCAGCTTTGCACCGCGCAGCATGACGCTTGCGCCGGATATCGGGGAGTATCTGTCGTTCGTGATCACTATGTTTCTTGCGTTTGGCATCGCCTTCGAGGTGCCGGTGGCGCTAATTGTGCTGGTGCGCATGGGGCTGGTGACAATTGCGCAGTTGCGCGAATTTCGCGGCTACTTCCTGGTGTGCGCCGCCATCGTCACGGCCATTTTCACGCCGCCCGATGCGGTATCGATGCTGGCGCTGCTGATACCCACCTATCTGCTCTACGAAGTGGGGATTATCGCGGCGGGCTTTTTTGCCGCGATCAGGCCGGTGCCGGCCAGCGGCGACGCGTTAACCACCGATCGCGCCGCCAACGAAATGGCGGCGATTGAAAAAGAGCAAAACACGCCGCGCTGATCGGATGAGAAAAAACGTAAGTATTTGATTTAATTGATTATTTTTTGCGCGGCATTTTCGGCCGCGTACCCACGGTGACTTTCAGATCCAGCTCTTTTTGGGCGCGCAAGACCTTGAGCGTGGCGGTGCTGCCCGGCGTTATCGCGGAGATCAAGGTGAGCATGCTGGAGGCATCCGTGACCGAATTGCCGTTTACCGCGGTCAACAAGTCGCCGGGCCTGACGCCGCCTTGTGCGGCGGGAGTGCCATTAAAGACTTCGGTGATCAGCGTGCCGCGCGCGTTGCCCAGATTCAGCGATTCGGAAAGCGCCGGCGTCAAATCCTGCACCGCCACGCCGATCCAGCCACGCGTGACGGTGCCGCTGGCCACCAATTGATCGAGCACCATTTTCGCGGTGGTAGCGGGAATCGCGAAGCCGATGCCCAGCGACGCCCCGCCCGGCGTGCGTGAGTAAATCGCGGTATTGATGCCGAGTAAGTTACCGTTCACATCGACCAATGCGCCGCCGGAGTTGCCGGGGTTGATCGCGGCGTCGGTCTGAATAAAGTTTTCGAAGGTGTTGATGCCCAGTTGGCTGCGCGCAAGCGCGCTGATGATGCCCGCGGTCACCGTTTGCCCGACGCCGAACGGGTTGCCGATGGCGAGTACCACGTCGCCTACTTGCGCCGTCTCGGACGAGCCAAAGGTAATCGCCGTCAGTTTGGGTAATTCGATTTTGATCACCGCCAGATCCGTGTCCGGATCGGTACCGATTACTTTCGCGCGGGCGCGGCGGTTGTCGGTGAGCGCCACTTCGATCTCATCGGCTGCTTCCACCACGTGCGCGTTGGTGAGGATGTAACCCTGTTCGCTGACGATCACGCCGGAGCCCAGGTTGTTGGTTTTTTGCGCGGGGCTTTCGGCCTCGCCGCCGAAAAAGTAGCGAAACACCGGATCATCCGTCAGCGGATGACGTTGCGCCTTTATTTCCTTGCTGGTGTAAATGTTGACCACGGTGGGCACGGCGCGCTTTACCGCGTCGCTGAACGAGGCGAGTTTTGCCGCACTCGCCGCCGGTGCCGCTGCCGCGGCGGGTGTCACCGACGGCGTGCTCGCCCCCGGCGCGGCCGGGGCCATTGAGGGCAGGGGCGCGCCATTCCACGGCAACAAGTCCGGCCGCAGCGTGGTGATCACGAACAGCGCAGCCAGACACAGCGTCACGGCTTGCGCGAAGATTAACCAGAATTTACGTAGCATCAGCAAAGATTAGAAAAAGTCCAACTTGGCGTGGAGGCGGCGATTATTGCTGAAACCGCCGGCGCATGAAAGGCTCCTCCGGGCGGGATTGTGACGAATGCCGGCGTACAAAACCTGACGAATTGAACGGTGCAGCGAAAGCGAGTCTATTTTTTATAAATATTTGATTTTATTGTATTTTTTCAATTTTTGTTTCACTTTTGGCGAGAATTTCGTGTAAAATCAAGCTTCTTGCAATATTTCTTCAGGAAACCCCCTTCAATGGCTGAACAAGAGACCGACAAAGGCCGGCGCTGCATGCTTGTGGCTGCAAGCACGGTTGCAGGCGGCATCGCCGTGGGTGTGACGGCTGTGCCTTTCGTGGCGAGCATGCTGCCTTCGGAACGCGCCAAGGCGGCCGGTGCGCCGGTGGAAGCCGATATCGGCAAACTCGCCCCCGGCGAACGAATGACCGTGGAATGGCGTGGCAAGCCGGTGTGGATCGTGCGCCGCACACCGGAAATGCTCGACTCCATTAAACAAAGCGTCGACAAGGTAGCCGACCCCGACTCCAATAAGGCGATGCAACCGCGCTACGCCGCCAACGAGTTTCGTTCGATCAAGCCGGAGTATCTGGTGCTGGTGGGTATCTGCACGCATCTGGGTTGTTCACCGGTGGATCGATTCGCGGCACAAGCCGAGGCGTTTGCCGCCGATTGGAAGGGCGGGTTTTATTGTCCATGCCACGGCTCGCTGTTCGATCTCGCCGGACGCGTGTTTAAAAACCGCCCGGCGCCCGACAATCTGATCGTGCCGCCGCACACGTTTTTGTCCGATACCAAGATCCTGATCGGCGTTGACCAAGGCGCCGAAGGCGCAAAGGGAGCCGCATAAACCATGACCATGGCCGCAACAAAAAAAGAACCCGTGGTCATCGAGGGAGCCGGCGCGCTGAACACGCCGTTGAGCGGTTTGTTGACCTGGGTGGATCAGCGCTTCCCGCTGATGTCGCTGTGGAAAGACCATCTCGCCGAGTACTACGCACCGAAGAACTTCAACTTCTGGTACTACTTCGGCTTGCTCGCGATGCTGATACTGGTGCTGCAAATCGTCACCGGCATTTTCCTGGTGATGCATTACAAACCGTCGGCGGCGGAAGCCTTCGCCTCGGTGGAATACATCATGCGCGACGTGCCGGGCGGCTGGCTGATCCGCTACATGCACTCCACCGGCGCTTCGGCGTTTTTTGTGGTGATTTATCTGCACATGTTCCGCGGGCTGATGTATGGCTCGTATCGCGCGCCGCGCGAGCTGGTGTGGATTTTCGGCATGATTATTTACCTGTGCCTGATGGCCGAGGCATTTTTCGGTTATCTGCTCCCCTGGGGCCAGATGTCATACTGGGGCGCGCAGGTGATTATCAATTTGTTTGACGCACTGCCAATTATCGGGCCGGACCTCTCGACCTGGATTCGCGGCGATTTCGTGGTGGGCGACGCGACGCTCAATCGCTTTTTCGCGTTTCACGTGATCGCGATTCCGCTGGCGTTGCTGGCGCTGGTGGGCGCGCACATCATGGCGCTGCACGAGGTGGGTTCCAACAATCCCGACGGTGTGGAAATCAAGGAAAACAAAAACGCCGCCGGCAAGCCGGTCGATGGCATCCCGTTTCACCCGTACTACACGGTGAAGGATTCGCTGGGCGTGGTGGTGTTCGCGTTCCTCTTCTGCATGGTGATGTTCTTCGCGCCGGAGATGGGCGGCTACTTCCTTGAATACAACAACTTCATTCCCGCCGATCCGCTGAAGACGCCGCCGCACATCGCGCCGGTGTGGTACTTCACCCCGTATTACTCGATTCTGCGCGCGGTGACGGAAGACTTCATGTTCTGGCTGGCGTTGGGCGTGGCGGCGTATGCCACCCTGATCGTGTTCACCTCGCGCGGCTGCCTGTCCAAGATCCTCGCGGTACTGATCGCGCCGGTGGTGATTTTCCTGATGAAAGGCGTGGGCTTCGGCATGACCTTTACGTTGTTTCGCGGCACGTTTCTGGAAATCACCCTTCCGCTGGAAGCCAAGGTGTGGGGCGTGATTTTGATGGGCTTGGCGACGCTGATCTTCTTCCTGCTGCCGTGGCTCGATAAAAGCCCGGTGAAGTCGATCCGCTACAAGGGGGTGCTGTCGCGCTGGGCGCTGACGATTTTTGTGGCGGTGTTCCTGATCTTGGGCTACTACGGCACGCAACCGGTGACGGACTTGGGCACGTTGATTTCGCAGATCGGCACGCTGCTCTATTTTGCGTTCTTCCTGCTGATGCCGTGGTACACGCAGATGGAACAAACACGTCCGGTACCCAGCCGGGTGACGATGTGAGAGGCGCGAACATGATCAAAAAAATAATAGCCGTGTTGTTGCTGGCGCCCGCTCTCGCCTTTGCCGCGGGCAGCGATGTGCCCCTGGATCGCGCGCCGATCAATCCGAACGACATGCCTTCGCTGCAGCGCGGGGCGGCCCTTTTCGTGAACTACTGTCTTAACTGTCATAGCGCGAATTACATGCGCTACAACCGGTTGACCGACCTTGGGCTCAATGAAAAGGAAATCCTCGACAATTTCGTCGCGCGCTTTAGTGGCGGCAAGGTCGGCGATCTGATGAAAATCACCATGGACCTGGAAGACGCCAAGACGTGGTTCGGCGCCGCGCCGCCGGATTTGACGGTGATCGCGCGCTCGCGTTCGTCGCACGCGGGATCGGGCGCCGATTGGCTCTACACCTATATGCGCGGTTTTTACCGCGACGGCTCGCGCCCGACCGGCTGGAACAACGTCGCCTTTCCCAACGTCGGCATGCCGCACGTGCTGTGGGGGCTGCAAGGCGAACAGGAGCTAAAACCCGCGCAAAGGCGCGCCGAGGGCTACATGGCCACGGTGGAAAAGCCGGTGTTGACCAAACCCGGCAAGCTCTCGCCACTGGAATACGACCGCGCGGTCGCCGATCTGGTGAACTACCTGGTCTACATGGCCGAGCCCGCCGCGCAAAGCCGCAAGACCATCGGCATGCTCGTGCTCGCGTTTCTGACGGGTCTGATCTTCCTCGTGTATGCGATGAAGAAGAGCTATTGGAAGGACGTGCATTAACGCCGTGAGGCGTAAGGAGTGAGGCGCGAGGCGTAACCTCCGCGCTGCGCCGCACGCCTCACTCCTTACGCCTCACTTGGTTTAGGTATTCCAACATGATGACCCTCTATTCGGGCACCACCTGCCCTTTCAGCCAACGTTGCCGCATCGTGCTCTACGAAAAG
>VGIF01000038.1 GCA_016868015.1 Betaproteobacteria bacterium | reverse complement strand
CTGGATTGGCCATCCGGAAATCATCTCAGTTTCGCAGTACCCTGGAAACACCGTTCTTCACTCGGGAAACGCTCGATTTATTCGCGAAATTGACCCACACGACTTCCCGAAGACCCAAAAAAAGTAGCGGCTCATCCAGTCGCTGGAATCGCGGGCGACAAAAGCGTAGGGCGTCATGCGATGAACAAACACGTGCATGAAAAAGCGGCCAGCGGGCTTGAGCCAGCGTCGAACCCGGGCAAATGCCTCCTGCCAGTTGCGCAAGTGCTCGAACATCTCGACGGAAACGATGCGGTCGTATTGGCCGGGCGCCTCGAACTCGTTCATGTCACGGGTAACGATCTGCACGTTTGCGAGACCGCGCTTTTGCAGTTCGCCTTCGATATAGGCACGCTGGGAATGGGAATTGGACACCGCGGTAATGCGGGTGGCGGGGTAGTGTTTCGCCATCCACAATGTCAACGAGCCCCAGCCGCAACCCAGTTCAAGCACGTCCTGACCATCGGCCAGACCGGCACGCTCGCAGGTCGCGGCCAACGCAGCCGCCTCCGCCTCGTCAAGGGTGTTGACACCCTCGGGCCACCAGCAGGAGCTGTATTTGCGATGCACGCCCAGCGCCTCCGCAAAAAACGCGGCGGGAACCTCGTAGTGCTGCTGGTTGGCCAAATCGGGCACCAGCGCGATCGGCGCCGCGTTCATGTCACGAATGAAAGCGTCTTTCAGGTCTGAGGCCGCAGCCGCGGTGTCACCCTTGATCTCTTCCAGCCGGTCCTTTACCAGGCGGCGAATACCGGCGCGAATGACGGAATCTGGAACGAAGCCCTGTTCGACCCAGTTTATGGCGAGGTTTGTTGCGGTCTGCATGCTTGACTCGTGAGTTGGTTGACAGCCGGCAGGCGTGTATACGGCCTGATTGCGTTTATGGATGCGGAAAGGTGAGTTATCGGTGAATTCAATGTGTGTGCTTTTCGGCACAGCGCCCATGGCTAGTGATCATCCACCACGTGCTGCTTGCGCCAAGCCTGCAACGCGTCCGCAATGGCAGCGAGTGACGCGATTGTTGTCACGCCCGGGATATCCTTGCGCGTGCGTTGCCACACGTTTCCACCAGCCCAGAGAAGGCATTGCCGATCCAGGCGCTTGCGCAAGTCAAACAAGCCCTCGTGCGCTGCCTTGAGCGGCATCGCCTGACTGAAGGACAAGCCGACGATATCCACGCGATGCGCTTTCGCCGCCTGCACGATGTCCCAGGCCGGCGTTTCCACGCCGAGCGAAATGCATTGGGCGCCCTCCACGGAAAGACACGCTTCGGCCATAAGCAATCCAAGCCTGTGCTTCTCACCGGGCAGCGTCGTCAGCAACACACGGGGCGATTGCGCGTCCTGCGCGAGTGAAGCGATCGCCTGCCGCAACAAATGCTGCATTTGCTCGGCGTAAAGGTGCTCCTCGAAAATCTGCAGATCGCCGTCTATCCATGCATTACCTACCCGTTCGTTCAGGGGCGCCGCCACCTCCAGCACAAAACGCTGCAGACCCAGTTGCATCAGGGAACGGGACAGCAACGCACGCAGCTCGCCAACCTGGTGCGACTTGAGCAAGCGAAGCGCCGCTGACGCCACCGCGGCCTCACCTTCTGCGCGGGGTATCCGTAGCGGCAAAGCCTGCACTCGCGCTGCCAGCACATGCAGGGGCTCGGCCACAATTTCGCCCGGCCGAATACCGCTGTCGATCAGGCGCCGGAGCACCCTGAGCTTCTCGAATTGCTCGGAGGTATAAACCCGCCCGCCGTTGCTGTCGCGGGAGGGGTTGGGAAATCCGTAGCGCCGCTCCCATACGCGCAGCGTGTCCTTCGACAACCCCGTGTCGCGCTCGACAGTGGCAATACCGGCAAGCGGGGCCGCCTTACGTATTGTTCTCATATTGTCTTGGACAATTATGTGGATTTTTGGGTTATAACCAGCTATATTGGGCCATGTTATTCCATTTGTCTAGGACAAATATCAGGTGCAAAACCCGAACACTGAATCCCAAAACTGGGCGTATTGCGCGTAGGCGCCGCCCGCTGCCGAACGCTGTATCGCCAGCACGGCAGTAGCAAGCAGCGATAAAGGACCACTGAGTTGAAACCCTACGATCTGCCTGACAACCTCGGACACTTTGGCCCCTATGGCGGCGCTTTCGTTGCCGAGACATTAACGGACGCGCTGGAGCAACTGCGGGCCGCCTACGCCCGCTACCAGCATGACCCAGCTTTCACCGGTGAGTTTGAGAGCGAGCTCGCGCACTACGTGGGACGCCCCAGCCCGATCTACCATGCCAGGCGCTGGTCGCAGCACTTCGGCGGTGCGCAGGTCTATCTGAAGCGCGAAGACCTGAACCACACGGGCGCGCACAAGATCAACAATGCCATCGGACAGGCGTTGCTGGCCAAACGTATGGGCAAGCGGCGCGTGATCGCCGAAACGGGAGCGGGCCAGCACGGCGTTGCCACGGCCACGATTGCGGCGCGTTATGGCATGGAATGCGTGGTCTACATGGGATCCGAGGACATCCAGCGCCAGGCGCAAAACGTCTATCGCATGAAACTGCTGGGCGCATCGGTGGTGCCAGTGGAAAGCGGCTCCAGGACACTGAAAGATGCGCTCAACGAGGCGATGCGCGATTGGGTCACCCGTGTTGAGGACACCTTTTACATTATCGGCACCGCCGCCGGACCGCATCCTTATCCGATGATGGTGCGGGATTTTCAGTCGGTTATCGGCCGTGAGTCTTTGCAGCAAATGCCAGAACAGGCGGGGCGGCAACCGGATGCGGTCATCGCGTGCGTCGGTGGCGGCTCCAACGCCATCGGTATTTTCCACCCTTACATTCCGCACCACGAGGTGCGCCTGATCGGCGTGGAAGCCGCCGGGCACGGCCTCGAAAGCGGCCTGCACTCGGCCACGCTATGCGAAGGCCGCCCCGGCGTGCTGCATGGTAACCGCACCTATCTGCTGCAGGACGATGATGGACAAATCCTCGAAACACATTCCATCTCAGCCGGGCTCGATTATCCGGGCGTAGGGCCAGAACACGCTTGGCTTAAGGACAGCGGGCGCGCCGAATACGTTGCCATCACTGACGATGAAGCGCTCACAGCGTTCCATGATCTATGCCGGCTCGAAGGCATTATTCCAGCACTTGAATCCAGCCATGCATTGGCGTACGCCGCGAAAATCGCGCCGCGGATGAAACCGGAGCAGATTTTGCTGGTGAATCTATCCGGGCGCGGCGACAAAGATATGCATACCGTGGCCGAGAAAGCCGGTCCGGGTGCAATCGGACGGTCACCCGCGCTAAGGGCATGAATCGCCCCATGAACCGCCAGCCGTCCCTTTCCCGGCCTTGGCTTGTGCTGGCGGCAGTGTTACTGGCCGCGCTTTGCGGATTGAGTGCCTGCTCGACAACAACTCCGGCGGGAATGACATCTGTGACGCCGTTTGACATCAACCGCTATCAAGGCAAGTGGTATGAAATTGCGCGCCTCGATCACTCGTTTGAGCGCGGACTCAGTGATGTCACCGCCAACTACCGCCTGCAACCGGATGGCAGCGTCGAAGTCATCAACCGTGGCTACGACACGCGGCGAATGGAGTGGCGCCAGGCAGTAGGGCGTGCCTTGTTTACCGGGGCGTCGCATCGTGCATCTCTGAAAGTGTCGTTCTTTGGGCCATTCTACGGCGGCTACCACGTGGTCGCACTGGACCCAGAGTACTTCTGGGCCATGGTGGCTGGTCCCAGCCGCGACTACTTCTGGATACTGGCCAGGGATAAGCAATTACCCGCAGTACTGCAGGAACAGTTGGTGCAACAGGCCTCTGCGCTGGGGATCGACACCAGGAAACTGATTCGAGTGGGACAGACCCGTGATGACGATTAACAGCCCACCGAGAATGACTGTTCGCCTGAACCCGTCAAAACTCCTGCTGAGCAAATGGACAGCCGTCACACCGCGCAACAGGGAAAAACACTTTATCGTCACCCAGCTTATCGAGCCTGAGCCGCCAGCGCGTGCAATCGAGTTTATTGAGCTGGAAGCCATATACACCCGGCGCAGCACGGCCTTGCCCTGGCGCGCACTGCTCGACGGCAGTCAATGGCTGCAAGGCTGGCGGTGACGTGGTACCGGACTCACCCGTCAATGTCCTGGCCCATGTCCTATGAATAACGCCACATCTCACATTGCCATAGTCGGCGCGGGCATGGCTGGGCTGTCCTGCGCCTTTCATCTGCAGACACGGGGCCTCGAGACGAGCGTGTTCGACAAGAGTGGCGGGCCGTCGGGCCGCATGAGCACCCGCCTCGGGGATGACTGGCAATGCGACCACGGCGCCCCCTATTTCACGGCGAGGCACCCCGATTTCCGGGCTGAAGTGACACGCTGGCAACAAGCGGGCGTGGCGGGATTGTGGGAGCCCCGATTGCAGCTTCTGGGTGAACAGCCGCTTCAAGACCCCGATCAGGCACTGGATCGCTTTGTCGGCGTCCCACGCATGACCGCACCGGCACACCTACTCGCCAAAGACCTGGCACTGACACCCCACTCAACGATCCACCAGGTTCAACGCCGCGCTGATGGCTGGCATTTATTGTCAGCTGAACAGGGCTGGCTGGGTAGACCCTTTGACAGCGTGCTGGTGGCATTGCCCGCGCCACAGGCCGCGCCGTTGCTGCAGCAATGTGCGCCCGCACTGGCTTCTGTTGCAGATCGCGCAAATATGCGAGGGTGCTGGGCGCTGATGCTGCGTTTTGCGGCTGCACTTGATCTGCCGTTTGATGCTGCTATCGTTAACCAGGGTCCACTGCGCTGGGTTGCACGGGACAGCAGTAAGCCCGGGCGCAGCGGAATCGAAACCTGGGTGCTTCATGCCAGCGCAGACTGGAGCTCAGCCCATCTTGAGCAGGATGCCGACTGGGTGGCTGCGGCGCTGCTACAAGCGTTTGGTGAGCTGGGCACGCCGGCGCCCCAAGCGTGGACAGTGCATCGCTGGCGCTACGCCGGGACAGCGCATCCTCTGAACCAAGGTTGTATCTGGGACGCTACCCATAACTTGGGACTGTGTGGCGACTGGCTTAATGATGGCACGGTAGAAGGCGCCTGGCTTAGCGGCAGACAATTGGCACAGCATGTCCTGCGATTGAACACCCGATAACCCGCCGCGCGCGCGCCCCATGATCAAGGTGATGCAAAGATGTCATGAGTTGTTGGTTGACGTAAACCGAACGTCGACGCCCCCGAGTCATTCCTTTGCAACCTCCGGTTTGCCTTTAATTTTGGGCAGTGCGTCGTCCGACTCATTTCGACCGCCCCTCCCAATGTCCGGTAAACACATTGTGTGGTCATCCCACTTTTGGCCACACCAACAAGACCCTGATGGGTTGATGATGCAGGCACCTGAGCCGCAGCATCTCGGATCATCCATCATGTCAATTCCTGATTCAGAATGACAACGCATAAACCTTCCGTTTCGCGGTGAGACGTCCTCATAGCCAACTCGCGCAAATCATCGATGCCGCGCCTGTCACTGTCAATACCGCGCGTAATCGCAGAAACCACTGCGGCACAGGGTCAACACGTGCAGCAACCCGGTCGAACGCATAACAAACCAGCAGTCCGGCCGCTTGCAGCCGCAGCGCTGTCCAAACTGGAAGAAGCAACGACACCCACGCCAGGAGTGCCGGTGCGACGCTAAACCCATACTGCAACCATGCCGTTTCGCCCCATGCGAAGCGCTTTAGCGCATAGCCCCAGTGCAACGCCCCCACAAACGCAAGAATGACTGCGCCGTAGTAGGACAGTGCGGTCAGCCAGTACCCGTACCAGGTATCCGACCCTAGTCCGATCAGCACAGTAAGCCCGAGAAAAGGAACCAGGCCGGCAATCCCGAGGATCACCGCAGGAGCGGATACCGCCGCCACCCGCATTACGTCGCGGGTATCGTTCATTTCATTTTCTTGAATTCAACCACGGTAAATGCCAGTCCAACCAGCAATATCGCGAAAACCACAGCACCCGTCACAAGCAGGTCGATAGCCATTACCGGTTCCTCCCCAACAGTGCGGCGAGCTTGAAGTAAATGCCAAAGCCGAAGATGGACGGGATCCAGATCGCGGTGAAAATGGCCTGCTCGCGATCTTTCAGTACAAACCACATATAGGAGGAGATCACGAACGATATCATCACCGCGAGGAGGATGAAGAAGTCTGATTTTTTAAACATGATTGACAATCCTTGATTATTTATTTCTCTGAAAAGTCTGCGATGCCGTAGCCGATCGCGCTAATGAGACACCCGGCTATCGCTACAGAGCCGATGACCCGTATGCCCGACGAAATCCCTATGGCAAAAGACTCCGGATCAATGACGCCACCCACCCCCAGTGCAAGGCCCATGCAGCCGATCACCGTCAGCGTGTTTCCGGCACACACCAATGCCCGCCGAACGAAATACAGGGGGATGCTCAATTGAAATTATTTAGGTGATGAACGGTTGCTGGCACTCAACGAAGCGCGAATGCTGCGCGAGCCCGCCCACACCGCGCATTCTGCGCACTCGCGATGCAGCCGGATTCGGCGGCGCTGCTGCATTGTTACTTGGGCATCACCACACTATCAATGACGTGAATCACGCCATTGTCTGCAGCAATGTCCACGCTAGTCACGTTGGCGCTATTCACTTTGACGCCACCCATGGTGCTGACGCTCAATGAGGAACCTTGCACCGTCTTGACCATGCCAGCCTTGACGTCTTTTGACATGACCTTGCCGGGAACGACATGGTAGGTCAGTACAGCGGTCAGCTTAGCCTTGTCTTTCAGCAGCGCCTGCAACTGGTCCGCCGGGATTTTTGCAAAGGCGGCGTCAGTGGGCGCAAATACTGTGAAAGGGCCGGGGCCTTTTAGCGTCTCAACCAGTCCGGCAACCTTCAAGGCCGCCGCAAGCGTCTTGAAATTGCCGGCAGCAACGGCGGTATCGACAATGTCCGCGGCCTGCGCGGCAGAAGCCAGTGAAACAGACAGGGCGAGTGTGGAGAACAACTTTTTCATTTCTTTTCCTTTAAACACAGTGAGGACACAGAACAACGAGCGGGGCTAACAACTATGCGCTCCACTACCTTTGCAGTTGTCTCTGGGGTTTTCCCGAAAACAACGTGCATGGATAATGAACCTATATAATACGGTTCATATTTATAATTACAAGCCATATAAAGGTACATAATCGGTTCATTATATGCCTAAGAATCGATTTTGGTTTTATTAACATGATAAAATGAGTGCTATTGATGTTCAATATTGGTTCAAAATGGAAGACCAACATCCAAAACAAATGGTGGTTCCTGCGTATAGAAGCGGTGCAGTAGCGCGCCTGACAGGCATACCCGTAGAGACGCTTCGCGTGTGGGAGCGGCGTTACAAGGTGGTGGGGCCGCGCCAAAGCGCGACGGGGCGGCGTCAGTATGCTCCTGACGATGTCACGCGATTGACAGTGATCAAACGCCTAGTCGACGCGGGGTACGCCATAGGGTCTATTGCTGCACTCGACCTTGATCAGCTTCAGTCCATGCTGCAACAGACTTCCCGCGCACCCCTGCGGGCGCAGCGCGCGCCCACCACGCCCGTCGAGGACGCCATGCAGCCTGTCCGCCTCGCAATTGTGGGTGAGGCCCTTGCGCTGCGGGTACAGCGGCGTCCTACGCCGGCGCTACAAGTCGTCGCGACCAGCCAGAATGCGGCACAGGCTCCCGATGAGCTGCGCGGGGTACGGGTCGATACACTGCTCATCGAATTGCCCTCCGTACAGCGTGAAACACCGCAAAACTTACGAAACCTCGCCCGGCAATTGGGTGCGCAACGAATCGTGGTGGAGTATGGCTACGCCTCCTGGCAACTGGAACAGGACCTGCGTTCGCTCGGTTGCCATCTGGCGAGGGCGCCCATGAACATGGATGAACTCGGTACGCTCTGCGGCGCACAGCATCCCAATGTGGAGCCCGGCGGAATAATTACATTAAGGAGTAGCCACACTGCGCCGCCCCGTCATTTTGACAACAAGGCGCTTGCCGAAATTGCGTCGGCTTCCGCTGCACTGAATTGCGAATGCCCGCATCACATCGCCGACCTGCTCGTGCGGCTGGGTAATTTTGAGACCTACAGCGCCGAATGCGAAAGCCGCAGTCCGGCAGACGCGGCGCTGCACCAGTATCTGGCTCAGATCACGGGTAACGCACGCGCCATGATGGAGATCGCTCTGGAGCGCGTTATCGAGGCAGAAGGCATTGCCTTAACCAAAGCGTAAAATACACTGCAACAACCCGGACGGCGTTACACGCTTCGGCAAACGCATGCTCGCATTCGCAGCCTTCAAACCCTGCCAACCACAATGAGTGACCCACACATGAACATGATGGAGCCCGCAAACACAGGACAGGACATTGCCACGCTTCCTGTGTCAGCGAGAATTTGTGCGCGAATCCAGCAAGCCCGCCAGCGATTTCACGCCAACGACAATATCGCGGCCTTTATCGAACCCGGCGAAAGCGATGCGTTGCTCGACGAAGTAGCCGACAAGATGAAGGGCGTGCTGGAAAGTCTGGTGATCGACACCGAAAGCGATCACAACACCCACGATACCGCACGGCGGGTGGCCAAAATGTATCTCACCGAGGTGTTTCGCGGACGCTACGTACCCGCGCCGCCGGTGACCGAGTTTCCGAATGCGGAGCGCCTGAACGAGCTGATGATTGTTGGCCCGATCACAGTACGTAGTGCGTGCAGCCACCATTTCTGCCCGATCATGGGCCGGCTGTGGATCGGGCTGATGCCCAATGAACACTCAAACCTCATCGGTCTGTCCAAATATTCGCGGTTAGCGGAGTGGATCATGAGCCGGCCACAGATTCAGGAGGAGGCCATCACGCAAATGGCCGAACTGCTGATGACCAAAGTCAGCCCCGACGGACTGGCGGTGATCATGGAAGCGGATCATTTTTGCATGCATTGGCGAGGCGTCAAGGATTCCGAAACCAAAATGGTCAACAGCGTCATGCGCGGGTCCTTTCTGAAAAGCCTGGCGTTACGCCGGGAGTTCCTGTCACTCATCAACCTGAAGAACTGAGGCCCAAATGCTAGTCCGTCTGCTATACGCCAGCCGCGCCACCGCCCCGCTGACTGCGCCGGTTGTCGATTCCATACTTGAACAATCGCGCAAGAACAATGCGCCGCACGGTATTACCGGCATGTTGTGCTTCAGTGAAGATATTTTTCTACAGGTCATCGAAGGCGGCCGCGAAGCGGTGTGTGAGTTGTTCAACACCATCGTGCGCGACCCCCGGCATGGACATGTGCGCCTGCTGAGTTACGAAGAGATCACCGAACGCCGTTTCGGCGGCTGGACCATGGGGCAAGTCAATATCGCCAAAGTCAATCCGTCCCTTCTGCTCAAGTATTCCACCAAAGCAACTTTGGATCCTTTCAACAACTCGGGTCACGCGTCAATGGCGTTGCTTAACGAACTGATCGAAACCGCCGCTGTGGTCAATCGCGGCGGGTGACTTGCGCGCATCGCAAAATTGGGGACTGTGTCGACGCCACGCGACCTGAAAGTGAACCTGAAACTTTTCTCGCTTTGAAGGCTCAATGTTAAGTCGGGCAAATCGCTCTTTCGCATGCTTGTGTTACCGGAAAGCATCCCATGTCATCTAACGAGTCATCGAGTCGTTCGCCCTGTACGGTTTACTTTGACGGCGCGTGTCCGCTTTGCGATCGCGAAATTGCCACCTACCGGCAAGCGCGAGGCGGTAACACGATCCACTGGGTAGACGCCTCTCGGTGCGATGCCAATCAACTGGGCGCGGGGCTCGATCGTCAATCCGCATTGAAGCGACTGCACGTCAGAAGCGCAAATGGAACACTCTTTTCGGGTGCTGCCGCATTTGTCGAAATTTGGCGGCACCTGCCCGCTTTTGCATGGATAGCCCGCGTGTGCTCCAGTGGGCTCGTGCTAGCCGTGCTTGATTTTGCATACGAACGATTTTTGATAGTTCGGCGCCTGTGGCGCAAACCATTAGCCGCCAAATAAAGATTGCCGAAACCAACCAACGACACTTAAAAGGAGTATTCATGACCTCTCGCCGAACCTTTCTCGCTGCCATACCCGCCGCCACCCTGGCATTGGCTGCAGCCCGAACGTCATCGGCCCAGGCAGCGAAGCTTGAAGAATCGGATACGGCCGCAGCGTCATTAGGCTACAAGCACGACGCCAGCAAAGTCGATACCAAGAAATTTGCGACTTATGTTACTGGCCGCAATTGCGCAAACTGCCAGTTCTACCAGGGCAAGGCCACGGATGCCTGGGCCGCGTGTGCCCCCGTGGGTGGCAAGCTTGTCAACGCCAAAGGCTGGTGTGCCGCGTGGGCAAAGAAAACCTGATCAACAAAGTGACAACGGCAACGGGCGTGACCAGATGGCAATAGCACGGCGGCAATTCGACGCAGTCGTAGTAGGCGCAGGCGGCTCGGGGTTGAGGGCGGCGCTGCAGCTGGCTGAATCCAACTTGAAGGTGGCGGTGCTGTCGAAGGTGTTTCCGACGCGCTCACACACCGTGGCGGCGCAGGGGGGCGTATCGGCCTCGCTCGGCAACGAAGAGCCGGACAACTGGCACTGGCACATGTATGACACCGTCAAGGGCTCGGACTACCTCGGAGACCAGGACGCGATCGAATTCATGTGCCGCAAGGCCTGTGACGCAGTGGTCGAACTCGAACACTACGGCATGCCGTTTGATCGTCTGGACAACGGCAAGATATACCAGCGCCCCTTTGGCGGGCACACCAGCAACTACGGCGAACGGGCTATCAAGCGCGCCTGTGCCGCGGCCGATCGCACTGGCCACGCCATGCTGCACACACTGTATCAACGCAATGTGCGCGCCAAGACACAGTTCTTTGTGGAATGGATGGCGCTTGACCTCATCCGCAATCAGGCGGGCGATGTGCTGGGCGTGGTCGCGCTGGAAATGGAAACCGGCGAAATCATGATCCTGCACGCGAAGGCCACCTTACTGGCCACTGGCGGAGCCGGGCGCATCTACTCCGCCAGCACCAATGCCTTTATTAACACCGGTGACGGCCTCGGCATGGCCGCGCGCGCCGGCATCCCGCTCGAAGACATGGAATTCTGGCAATTCCATCCGACGGGGGTGGCGGGTGCGGGCGTACTGATCACCGAAGGCGTGCGGGGCGAAGGCGGCTTCCTGCTGAACAAGGACGGCGAACGCTTTATGGAGCGCTACGCCCCAACCGTAAAAGACCTCGCCAGCCGCGATGTGGTCGCACGTGCCATGGCCACCGAAATCAAGGAAGGCCGCGGCGCCGGCAAGGACGGCGAATACATCCTGCTGAAACTGGACCACCTCGGTGGCGACGTTATCGACAAGCGCCTGCCGGGCATCCGCGAGATTGCGAAGAAATTCGCCAACGTCGACCCTGCGACCGACCCGATCCCCGTGGTGCCCACCTGCCATTACCAGATGGGCGGGGTGCCCACCAATGTGCACGGTCAGGCCATCGCCCCGGACGGCAAGGGCGGTGAACGCATCATCAAGGGCCTCTACGCTGCGGGCGAATGCGCCTGCGTATCCGTGCATGGCGCGAACCGGCTGGGCACCAACTCCCTGCTGGACCTGCTGGTGTTCGGCAAATCAGCCGGCGAACAAGTGGTGCGCGACATTGCCGCGGACGCCAATGCCATGCCGGACCTGCCCAAGGACGCGGGCGACTACACCCTGGCGCGCCTCGCGCGCCTGGACAGCGCCGCCTCGGGCGAACGCGTGAGCGAGGTCGGCGCCGAAATGCGCCGCACCATGCAACTGCACTGCGGCGTGTTCCGTTTCCCCGACAGCATGGCCGAGGGCGTGCGCAAAATGCTCGAAGTTGCCGAACGCAACAAGCGCACCTTCATCACAGACAAGAGCAAGGTATTCAACACCGCGCGTGTCGAAGCGCTGGAACTGGACAACCTGATCGAGGTGGCGCTCTCCACCATGATATCCGCCAACGCGCGCCAGGAATCCCGTGGCGCGCACGACCGCAGCGACTTCCCGGCGCGTGATGACGTGAACTGGATGAAGCACACCCTGTGGTTCAAGGACGGCAACAGACTGGAATACAAGCCGGTGCAGCTCAAGCCGATGACGGTGGAGTCGTTCGAGCCAAAGGCTCGCGTCTACTAAAAAAACAAGGACACGACATGCGTTTCCAGATTTACCGCTACAACCCGGACGTTGACGCCAAACCGCGCATGCAGTTTTACGACATCGCGCTGGAGCCCACCGACCGCATGCTGCTCGATGCGTTGGTGCGCATCAAGATGGAGGATGACACCTTTTCGTTCCGCCGTTCCTGCCGTGAAGGGGTGTGCGGCTCTGACGCGATGAACATCAATGGCAAGAATGGCCTCGCCTGCATCACCAAGCTGGCCGATCTGCAGGACCCGGTGGTGATACGCCCGTTGCCGGGGTTACCCGTGATCCGCGACCTGATCGTCGACATGTCGCAGTTCTTCAAGCAGTATCACTCGATCAAGCCGTATGTGGTGAACGACACGCCACCGCCGGAGCGGGAGCGTTTGCAGTCGCCGGAAGACCGTGAGGAGCTCAACGGGCTGTATGAGTGCATTCTGTGTGCGTGCTGCTCGACCTCGTGCCCGTCGTTCTGGTGGAATCCGGACAAATTCGTCGGCCCGGCGGGGCTGTTGCAGGCCTACCGGTTCATTGCCGACACGCGCGATCAGACGGTGAATGAGCGGCTCGATAACCTGGAAGATCCGTATCGCCTGTTCCGTTGCCACTCGATCATGAATTGCGTCGATGTGTGCCCGAAAAACCTCAACCCCACCAAAGCCATCGGCAAAATCAAGGATTTGCTGGTCAAGCGTACGGTGTAGTCCATTCCAGTGAAAAGTATCCCCCCGGGAGGGGTGGCGCTGGTTATCGGCGCGAACGGCGGCATCGGCTCCGCGCTCGTCAGCGCCCTTGTTGCCGACGGTTGCTTCGTCGATGTGATAGGTCTGTCACGCTCGAGCACTCCGCGCCTCGATCTCACCATACCGTCAAGTATTGAAGATGCGGCGGCACAAGTGGTCAGCGGCGGCGGCGATTTGAGGCTGGTCATCGACGCCACAGGCGTTCTTGAGGGTGACGGCTGCGTCGCCGAAAAAACGTATCGGCAACTGGATGCCCTTGGAATGGCGCGGGCATTTGCGATTAATGCCATTGGGCCAGCACTGCTGATGAAGCATTTCCTGCCGCTGCTGCCGCGCGCCGGCAAAAGTGTGTTCGCGAGCTTGTCTGCACGCGTGGGCAGCATCGGCGACAACCATCTTGGCGGATGGTATAGCTACCGCGCGTCTAAGGCTGCCTTGAATCAGATTGTTCACACTGCCGCGATTGAGCTGGGGCGCACCCGCCCTGGCGCAATCTGCGTTGCGATTCACCCGGGAACGGTGGCAACGCGCCTGTCGCAGCGCTTTGCGAAGTCGGGACTGGAAGTCCAGCCGCCAGAACTGGCCGCAATGCGAATGCTGACAGTGATCGATACTCTGACACCCGCTTCATCAGGAGGGTTTCTCGACCAAAGAGGCCAGGTGATTGCCTGGTAGCAAGTCCTGCGAGAGGATTCATCATGTCATTGGAAAACGTATGGCCATTACACTCCGGTTGATTCTGGGTGATCAGATCAATCCTCGGCATTCCTGGTTTCAGGAGCAGCGTAACGACGTCATCTATGTGTTGATGGAGGTGCGGCAGGAAACTGACTACGTGCTTCATCACGCACAAAAAATCATCGCCATCTTCGCGGCCATGCGCGATTTCGCACGGCAATTGCGTAATGCCGGTCACCGCGTTGACTACCTCGAGATCGGTGACCCCGCCAACCAGCACTGCTTTCAAACGAACCTCGACACACTGATCGCACGCCATGGCGCCGTTGCGCTCGAATATCAGGAACCGGACGAGTGGCGCCTCGACTCACAACTTGCAGCCTATGCAAAAGGCTTGTCCATCACGTGCCGAATGGCCGATAGTGAACACTTTTACACGGGGCGTGACGAGGTTGCACGCCAGTTCGCGGGGCAAAAGCGCTGGTTGATGGAAAGCTTTTATCGGGCCATGCGCACCCGTCATCGGATTCTGATGAATGACGAGGACAAACCCCACGGCGGGCAGTGGAATTTCGATCATGACAACCGCAAAGCTTGGTCTGGCACACCGCCTGAGCCCATGGACAGCCGCGTGCGCCATGATCATTCGGCGCTTTGGCGTGCCATTGTCATAGCTGACGTCAAAAGCTTCGGCCAGCCCAGCGCCGGACAATTCGCATGGCCTCTGAACCGCCCGGAAGCGCTGCGGCAACTGGACCATTTCGTAGAAAACATATTGCCACATTTCGGTGATTTTCAGGACGCAATGAGCAGCCGAGCATCAAGGCTTTTTCATTCCCTGTTGTCATTCGCACTGAACACCAAGATGCTCAATCCGCGTGAAGTGGTGGCCCGCGCGGAGGCAGCGTGGCACGAAGGCCGCGCGCCGCTTACCGCAGCCGAGGGCTTTATCCGGCAGATTCTGGGCTGGCGCGAGTATGTACGGGGCGTTTACTGGGCGAACATGCCCGGTTATACCGGCCACAACGTGTTCGGGCACGACTTGCCTTTGCCCACCTGGTTCTGGGATGGCGAGACACGCATGCGTTGTCTCGCCCACGCCATACGTCAGTCGCTGGAGGACGCTCATGCGCATCACATTCAGCGGTTGATGGTCATCGGCAATTTTTCGCTGTTGGCCGGATTGCACCCGGCCGAGGTGCATCGCTGGTATCTCGGTGTCTACGTCGATGCGTTCGAATGGGTGGAAGCCCCCAACACGATTGGCATGAGTCAATTCGCTGATGGCGGACTCCTGGCGACCAAGCCTTACGTGTCGAGCGCCGCCTACATCAACCGCATGAGCGACTACTGCAAGGGATGTTACTACGACAAAAAACTTCGCGAAGGCGACCGCGCATGTCCGTTTAACTCGCTGTACTGGGACTTTTTCACGCGCAACAAGGACACACTCGCGGCCAATCCGCGACTGGGAATGGTCTACCGCCAACTGAACAGGATGGGCGATTCAGCAGTGAGCGCGCTACAGGCTCACGCGAGCGGGCTGCGCCGGCAGCTGGAACGGCTTTAAGGCTTCTGCACTTAAGCGGGTATCCGCCGCAAGCCGGCCTCAATCGCAAAGGCCAGCGTTCTCAGCACCTTGATGCGCGCGTAATACTTGTTATTGGCCTCGACCAATGTCCATGGCGCAGAGGCAGTGGAGGTTCGATCCACCATTTCCGCAACAGCCAGTTCGTAGTCGTTCCATTTCTTGCGATTGCGCCAATCCTCCGCCGTGATCTTGAAGCGCTTGAAGCTGACGTGCTCCCTTGCCTTGAACCGTTTATATTGTTCGTCCTTGTCAATTGCCAGCCAGAACTTCACCAGCACAACATTGTGGTCCGCGAGTTGCTGCTCGAAATCGTTGATTTCAGAATACGCGCGCATCCAGTCTGATTCCGCACAAAACTTTTCCACGCGCTCGACCAGCACCCTCCCATACCATGTGCGATCGAAGATGGTCATGTGCCCCCGTCTCGGCACGTGGCGCCAGAATCGCCACAGGTACGGCTGATCCCGTTCCTCCTGCGTCGGTGCCGCGACCGAAACGTTCTGGTACAGGCGCGCGTCCAGCGCACCGGTGATACGTCTGATTGCCCCGCCTTTGCCCGCGGCATCGTTACCCTCGAATGCCGCCACCACGGACAGGCGCTTGTAACGCTTGTCCCGGGTCAGCAGATTAAGCCGCCCCTGCCACTTGTCCAGTTCGCTCTCATACTGTTTGCGTGTCATCTCCTGATCCAGCCGAAGTGCGCGCAACACATTCAGGTCGTCGGCGGGCGGTAGCAAGGGTTGCCCTTTGGGGGGCACTGTTTTTGCGCGTCTCGCATCCAGACGTGCGCGCATGGCGGTCAACAAATGCCGTCCGACCGTGAGCGAGCGATAGCGCGGGTCCATGCCGGGAACCACGATCCAGGGCGCTTCACCCGTGGATGTCTCCCGCAGAAACGGCTCACAAACGTCGACAAACTTGTCATAGCGCTTGAAGTACTTCCACTCAAGGTCTGTCACGCGCCACGCTGTCTTTGGGTTTTTCTCCAGCGCCTTGAGGCGCTTCTTTTGCTGGTCCTTGGACAAGTGAAACCAGAATTTGACCAGCATCACACCTTCATCACTCAGCATCTTTTCCAAACGCTGAATTTCCCCGACATAGTTTCCCAACTCCCGCCGGGATAGCACGCCCTGCACGCGCAGCACGATGGGCTCGGTATGCCATGCGCCAAAGAAGATGCCGATGCTGCCCTTGGGTGGCAGGGCGCGCCAGTAACGCCACATCAATGGCCGTTCGCGCTCCTTGTCCGACAGCCTCGGAAATGCATGGGTGTGGATGTGACGCGGGTCCATCCATCCGTTCAGAAGGTTGACGGTCTCTCCCTTGCCCGCACCTTCCACACCCGCGATCAGGATCAGCACCGGGAACGTGCCGTTTTCCTTAAGATCGTACTGCGTGTGCAGCAGCGCCTCCCGCAACTTGCGTTCCTCGCGCTGGTATTCCGGCTTGCCTATGCGGTGATCGAGATTTGCGGAATCGAACATGCTACCTACCCTTTAACCCTGTGCCGGCAACGGCAAGACCAGCCCCGGGGCGGGCACTTGCCCCCCATGCGCTGTCGTTCCTTGCAAGTGTGTCGCGCGGCTCCATACCCGCGCAACAACGCAAGCGGCTTTTTGCATGCCAGTCAGGCTGGATCAAACAGGCACAATCAATAACTCGTCGGCCAGTTGCGCAGCAAGTGCTCGCCCACGCCGTTTTTCAATCGCATGCGATGCACTTCGAGCGTGCGAATCAGGTATTCACGTGTGTCACGCGGATCAATCACATTTTGCGCTTCATATAACTCGGCCAGCCCCCACGCCGAGGTATCGCGCTCTACCTCGGCCTTGAGTTTCTTGAAGCGCTCAGGGTCATCCTCGAACTTCACGCCGTAGAGCACGTTGACCGACACCGCCGGGTCCATGAAGCCCAGGTCCGCCATCGGCCAGCATGCCACCTCGTCGGCATTCTTGCCGCCCGCCATGTTGATAAAGGCCTGGCCGTAGTTCTTGCGCATCATTACGGTGATCTTGGGCACGGTGACCAGCGTCATCGCGTTCATCCAGTTGATGACCTTGCCGGGCATACCGCGAATCTCGCCTTCCACACCGATCAAAAAGCCCGGTACATCCACCAGATACACCAGTGGAATGTTGTACGAGTCGCACAGCACCATGAAGCTGGTGACTTTGTTACAGGCATCGGCGTCGAGCGCACCGCCCTTGAACATGGGGTTGTTGGCGATAAACCCGACGCTCTTGCCATCAAGCCTTGCGAGCATGGTGACCAGTGACTTACCGTAACGCTCCTTCAACTCGAAGGTCGAATCCTTATCGGCAATCGCCTTGATGATCTTGCGCGAGTCGTACACCTGATTGCGCGATTCGGGAATGATGTCGAGGATCGTTTTGCAGGCTTGGTCCGAGCCGGGTGGCACCGGCGCCACCGGCGGCGCCTCCATGTTGTGACTGGGCAGATACGACAGAAACTTCTTGATCGCATCGAGCGCTTGCCCGTCGGTATCCACCGCCATGTCGGCCAGGCCCGACACGCCGGTGAGCAGCTTCCAGCCGCCAAGTTCTTCAGCGGTGATCGGCTTGTTGATGGCGATGGAGGTCACGTTGGGGCTGGCAATGGCCATGATTGCGCCTTTGCGCATCACCACAAAATCCGACATCGCGGAATACCAGGTCGATGACCCGTAGCATTGGCCCACCAAAACGTAAAAGGCCACCTTTGCGGTGGCTTTTTTGTTGGGCCGCGCCCAGCAGATGCGGGAACGCTCGCGGCGTGTCCAGTATCGGGGCGACGGTCGGCGGGATCGCTTGCGTGGCACGACGTATCGAAATGCAGCGCGGCGACAAACATGCAGCGTTGTAACCCAACGCGATCACGATGGCGCGGCCGTTGAGCTGCGCAGGCCACGATATTCCAAACCCGGTTCCACACTGAGGCGCGCGCAAACACCACCAAATTCAGATCGGTTAGTATTGCCGGACAATTGATCGGACAGGAGCGTCCATGACGACGTTAAGCGATTGGAGCAAAGTCACGCGGCCGATACCGGTGCCGAACGAGTGGACCAAGCCGTTCTGGGACGCCGCTAAACAGCAAAAACTGGTAATGCAGCGCTGCCAAAGCTGCGGCCAGTTTCAGCACCCGCCGTATCCCACCTGCACCCATTGCGTGTCGGTGGATCTGAAATTCGAGCCGGTTCAGGGCAAGGGCACGATTTACGCCTACACCATCATGTATCACACCGGCGACAAGCGCTTTGTCGCGGCGGTGCCGTACGCCAGCATCATCGTCGAACTCGATGCCGCCCCCGGCGCGTTGATGGCGGGCAATTTGCTTGACGTGCCGTATACCGAGGCCAAGGTCGGCCGCCGCGTCGAGGTGGCGTGGCAAAAGTTGAACGATGATTTCACGCTGCCGCTGTTCCGGCTGGCGAAGGAGTAAGCGCCATGGCGATTTGGGAGAACCGGTGCAAGGTGGCGATCAGCGGGGTGGGTTATTCCAAGGCGACACGCACCGCCGAGCGCCCGCTCGCCGCGCACGCGTTGGACGCGGTAAAGGATGCGGTGGCCGATTCGGGCTTGAAGATGGAGGACATCGACGGGCTCGCGACGTACCCCGAGTTGCCGGCGACCGGCCACGCCGAAGTCGATGGCATTTCCATCGTGTCGGTCAACTGCATGATGGCGATGTTGAAGCTGCCGAATCTCGCCTGGCACATTCAAACCGGCTCGGTCAACATCGGCGGCGCAGTGCAGCAGGCGGTGAACGCGCTGCTCGCCGGCGTGTGCAAATACGCGGTGGTGTGGCGCGCCATGCACAACCCCAAGGGCACGTATCAGAATTTGCCGGGCCAATATGCCGCGGGCGCCTCGCAATTTACCGGGCCTTTCGGCTTCGGCGGGCCGGGGCAAGGCATGGCGGTGGCGTACACGCGCTGGCTCGAGCAGCACAACAAAAACCGCGAAATGATGGCCACCCTCGCCGTCACCCAGCGCAAACACACGCAACACAATCCGCACGCGTATTTTTACGGCACACCGCTGACGCGCCAAGACTATCTCGACTCGCGCATGGTGGCGTATCCGTTTTGTTTATACGACTGTGATATCCCGGTGCAAGGTGCGGTGGCGGTGGTGCTCACCTTGGCCGATCGCGCGCGCGACTTAAAACCCACGCCGGCGTATCTTGCTTCCTACGGCCAGCGCCTGCATTTTGAAGTGGCGGGCCGCATCGGCAGCTTGTCGAGCTACATGCTGGGCGGCAGCAGTTCGGCGAAGTTGACCTGGGAACGCTCCGGCTTCACCCCCAAGGATGTCGATGTGGCGCAAATCTACGACGGCTTTTCGGCGTCGGTGATTTACGGTTTGGAGTCATACGGTTTTTGCAAGGAAGGCGAAGCGCTCGATTTCATACAAGACGGCCGCATCGAGTTGGACGGCGAGCTGCCGTTAAACACCTTCGGCGGCAGCTTGGGCACCGGGCGCATCCACGGCCTGTGGCACATCATCGAAGGCGCACTGCAAGCCTCTGGCCGCGCGGGCTCGCGGCAAGTGAAAGATGTCAACGTGTCGTTTGTCGGGGCGAGCGCACCAATCGTGACGGGGACTACGTTTATATTTGTGAAGGAGCCGTATTAGGGCAGTGGCGCCGCGTCGATCCGCGAAAGGGCATCTTATGGACACCGTGGAGCAATTGGTCAAGGAAGAAGGTGCCGTTCCATCCGAGGCAGCGCTGGTCACGCAATGGCTGACGCAGTTTGAGGCAACCCTGCACAGCGGAAATCGCGACGTCGCCGCATCGCTGTTCGCTGCCGATGGCCACTATCGCGACCTGCTGGCGTTCACCTGGTCGATCACGCCGCGTCAGGGGGCGCAAGAGATCGCCGCCTTGATCGTGGAAAAGCAGGCGGCGACAAAGGCGCGCGGCTTCGCCATTGCGCCAGGGCGCACGCCGCCGCGCCGCGTGCAGCGCGCCGGGGTGGATGTGATCGAGGCCATTTTTCAGTTCGAAACGGAAGTCGGGCGCGGCTTTGGCGTGGTGCGGCTGCTGGCCAACGAGCCGGCGAAAGCATTTCAGTTGATGACCAGCCTGCACGAGCTCAAAGGCTTTGAGGAAACCATCGGCAATCGCTGCCCGACCGGTGAAGCGTTTTCGCGCAACTTTGGCGGCACCAACTGGAAGGAGCAACGTGAAGCGATTGCCGCGTATGCTGATCGCGAACCGGTGGTGCTCATCGTCGGCGGCGGCCAAGGCGGATTATCGCTTGCCGCTACGCTCGGGCGCATCGGCGTCGATACGCTGGTGGTCGACAAATACCCGCGCGTGGGTGATTGCTGGCGCCAGCGTTATCACTCGCTGGCGCTACACAACGACACCCAGTTAAACCATCTGCCCTACATGCCGTTCCCGACGTCGTGGCCCACCTATTTGCCGAAAGATATGGTGGGCGACTGGTTCGAGGCCTACGCCTGGGCTATGGAAATCAATTTCTGGACCAGCACGGAATTTATACACGGCGATTACGATGAAGCCATGGGCGTGTGGAACGCGGTGGTTCGCCGCGCCGATGGTACAGAACGCACGCTGCATCCGAAGCATCTGGTGTTCGCCAACGGTCTGGTGGGTGAGCCGCATATCCCTGAACTGCCCGGCCTCACGGATTTCAAGGGCGACAAGATGCACACCACCGCGTTTACCAACGGCGCGAACTGGCGCGGTAAAAAAGCGCTGGTGATCGGCACCGGCACCAGTGGGCACGACGTGGCGCAGGATCTACACGCCAACGGCTGCGACACCACCATCGTGCAGCGCGGCTCGACCATGGTGCTGAGCATCGACCCCTCGGCGAAGCTCACCTACGCCATCTACAACGGTATTCCGATTGAAGATGGTGACCTGTTGGCCAGCACCAACACCAAGCCGATGGTAAAGAAAACCCTGCAATTTGCCACCAAACGCATGCTGGACAACGACAAAAAGATCATCGAGGGCCTGATCGCGCGCGGCTTCAAATTCACCGACGGCGAAGACGGCGCCGGCCACCAGTGGATGGTGCGCACGCGTTACGGCGGCTACTACCTCGACGGCGGCTGTTCGCAGCTCATCATCGGCGGTAACATCGGTCTGCTGCACTACGAGCAGATCGAGCGCTTTGTCGCCAACGGCGCATTGCTCAAGGACGGTTCGGTCAAGCCGGTAGACTTGATCGTGCTCGCAACCGGCTTTTTGCCGCAGGAAGTGGTGGTTAGAAAACTGCTGGGCGACGAGATTGGCGGCAAGGTCGGCCAAGTCTGGGGCTTCGGCCCGGACGGCGAGATGAGTAATATGTGGAAGCGCACCGCGCAACGCGGCCTGTGGTTCGCCGGCGGCGGCTTTAACAACTGCCGCCAGTACTCGCGTTACCTCGCAATGCAAATCAAGGCGATAGAAGAAGGGCTGATGCCGCGACCGGCATGCCGGTGAGTTCGTGGCCGATATACTCACTCACCAGCGTGCCGGCGCGAGCGCGGTTGAAGTTAAACTCGGCGCCGCGCCAGCCCGATTGCCAGCGCAAGGCCCGCCAGCAACAGCGCCGGAGTGGCGGGTTCCGCTACCGCTACGCGCAACGAAAAGCGATCCCCCGGGTTCAAGCCGGCAATGTTGATCAACCAGTCGGTACCGCTACCGGTGGCCGTCGGGTCGCCCACGAAAAACTCAAAAAACTCCGGGGGTGCGAAGCTGATCACCCCGGCCGAAGCCCCGCCACTGACGGTCGGCGCCGGCCCGAATGCGCGCTCGGCGCTACCCAGCAGCGAAAATGCGGCGTTGGTCAGCGAAAGCTCAACGAAGCCGATCCCGCCACCTAACAGGTTACGCACAATGGCGTTGAGCGAAAGTTGAGCGCCATCCCCCGTTTCGATTTCGTAGGTTAGCGTGGTAGGTGAATTCGAGTTTGCCAAATCCAAGTCGAACGACAACGCGCCGGGGGCGCTAAAGTCGGTGACGATATCGCCGGGCGCGGCCGTGACACTCGACAAAATCACCGCGTGCGCCGGCGCGGCCAGCCAAGTACCCAGGGTGAGCGCAATGGCGCAGAAGTTCTTACGAACAGACATGATGTTTCCTTTTGTTGTTGGACGATCTTAGGTTAAAGCGTGCCGCGAGCCCAAGGCCCGGTGATGACAAAGGTGATGCCCGGCGTTTGGATGTTCACGAATAGCAGGCGCCCGGTTGGATCGAAACATGCACCGGCGAATTCATTGCCGACTTGATTGCCGCCGGTGACCGATTTGCCGACTGCCGCGTACTGCGCGGTGGTGAAGTTAAGGTTGTTTTTGGCAAACATGTACGGTTGCCCGTCGGGCATCAGGCCGAACAGGCGCGCACCATTGCCCAATGGGCCATCGTTGCTAGCGCCACCGCCTTCACAGCACAAGATGCCGCCGCGCGGGCTAACGGCAATGTTATCGACGTTGTTGCCGGCGAGCTGCACCCGGCTCACGTACAGGCATTTCATGCGCTGCGACGCAAGATTGAGCTCCCACACACAGCCCTCGCCACCGGCAGAGGTGTCAACGATGTACGCCTTGCCGGCGTGATACCAAATCCCTTCGCCGCGCACCATGCGTGCGCAGCCGGCCTCCCAGGCTTGAGCAAACGGGCCGCTCGCGTTGCGGTTAGTCCCCAGCACATTAATTGTTCTGGGCGCTTGGTCGGGATCGGCGATTTCCACCCATTCCAACTCGTATTCGTCGCCGACAAACGGTGCGGCGATGGCGGTCTGATTGGCTTGATCCAATGTGCTCGCACCACAGGATTGCACGATCGCCTTTACACGTGCAGCCATGAGTTTTCCCCCATCGGCGAGCGAATTCACGTAGCCGCCGGTGTTGTCCGGCTCGTAGCGGTATATGCCCGATACCTGGCTCGCATCCTCGGTGAGATACACAAAACTATTGGTGGGGTCTACGCACGCCGCTTCATGGCTAAAGCGGCCCATGCCGACGATAGGTTGCGCGGTGGTTTGGTCGGGATCAGTACTTACTTCAAACACGTAGCCGTGTGGTTTGCCGCCAACCGCCGTGCGATCCGAGGTGGTTTCCTCACAGGTAAGCCAGGTTTCCCATGGCGTCAAGCCGCCTGCGCAATTGGTGCGCGTGCCGCCGATGGCGGGACGCATATCGACCAACGCGCCGTCGCGCACCGTGAGCAGCGTGCAGCCGCCGGCCGGCAAATTCCCGCTACCGCTGTTGTCATACGTAGGCGCGTTGACAAGACGCAGGTTCAACTGGCTGGCCGTGCCCAGCTCGTGATTGCGTATCAGCGTAAGTTCGGTGCTGCGGCCCACGCGCCGCGTCTTCACCACCGCCATGCCGTCGTGCAGCCCCGGGCATAAGCGGCCGTCGGCCATCGGGTCGTTGGTCCAGCCAAACGATTTGTAGGCGAAACCGGGCGGCAACTGCAACAGCGGCAGGCCGGTGGTGAGATCGGCGACGGGCGCAACCGTGCCATAAGGGCTTTCGATCATCAACTCGAAGCGCGCGCAAGATTCCTGGGCGATTGCGTTGCGCGTGGCCATCATGCCGAATGTCGATACAAAAGGTGCGGCGATGGCGATTGACGCGGAGCTTTTTAAGAGCCCGCGCCGGCCGGTATTGAATGAAGGGTCAAACATGGAAAAAATGCTCCTGTGGTTGCCGCGCCTGCGGCGCGTGCGGCCTTGAGCGCGTATTCAAGATGAAAGTTAAACGTCAAGCCCGCGGCGGGCGTTGCCCAAGCAGGCGTGCGAACTTTAATGGGCGGATGTGACGGGCTGATTACGTGGTTCGCGCCGCCATGAGCAGAAGCTGCGCCGCCCATGCGGCGTGACGTCTTCGGCTCGCGCATGTCACAACCCGGTAATTTTTGCTTCGCGCTTTTTACGTTCGGTTTGCGCTTGCCGAAGCAGAAACGGCGGCGTAGCCTATTGAGCGATGGATGCTTAACCCAACGAGTCGCATTTGAAAAAGGAGGGCTTGCCCATGACACGTACCTACAACGTGGTCGACGCCGATGGCCACATCCTCGAACCGCTCGATCTGTGGGACAGCTACATCGACCCCGCCTTCCGCGAGCGTCGGCCGCGCTTTGTGATTGACGACAACGGCAAGGAGCGCTTGAAAGTCGAGGGCAAGCTCCTGGGCAATCCGCGCGGCATCGGCAGTCTGGGTTCGGTCGGCGTGCGCCAAGGCACGATCAAGCTCGACCAGCTCAAATATGCCGAGGGGCGCAAGGGCGGTTTCGACCCGCATGTGCGCATCGTCGACATGGATGCCGATGGCATCGATGCCGCGTTCCTGTATCCGAGCCTGGGGCTATTCACCGGCGCGGTGGAAGATCCGCCGCTCGCCGCGGCGATGTGCCGCGCCTACAACCGCTGGCTTGCTGATTACTGCAAGCCCTATCCGGAACGTTTGTTCGGCGTCGCCATGCTGCCGATGCAATCGGTCGACTTCGCCATCGCCGAGATGTGTTACGCGCGCGAAACCCTGGGCATGCGCGGCGGCTTCCTGCGGCCCAACCCGTATCACGGCAAAAAAATGTTCAACGACCCGATGTACGAGCCGTTTTGGGCGGTAGCCGAAGACCTCGGTTTCTCCATCGGCTTTCACGAAGGCTCAACCAACGCCATGCCGACGGTGGGTGTCGACCGCTTCGCGGATGATCGCGCGGCGCGCCACATGATCTCGCATACCATGGAAATGATGCTGGCGGCATTGAGCGTGATCTGGGGCGGCGTGGTGGATCGTCACCCGCGTTTGCGCGTGGGCTTTCTCGAGTCCGGCGGCGGCTGGATCGCGCCTTGGCTCGACCGCATGGACCGGCACTTCGACGATAAGGGTTTTAACGGCACCGCGCCCAAGACGCGGCCGAGCGATCTCTTTGAGCGCAATTGCTGGATCTCGTTCGAGCCGGTGGAAAACAGCATCGCCGTGCTCGCCGATTACCTCGGCCCGCACAAGATCATGTGGGCCACCGACTATCCGCATCAGGATGGCTTTTTCCCCGGCGCGCCGCAGATGGTAAAAGAGCGGATCGCGCCATTGAAGCCCGAGGCGAGGCACCAAGTGCTCGCCGGCGGGGCACTGGGCTTTTATGGGATGAACTAAGCCGCGTTTGGCCTAACGCCGCGTTCAATGGCGGCGGAGCTTGTGGCCTTGTTTTTCGCTGTGGCAGGACGACGCAGGGCGCCGCTCAACCAAAAAATTCAATGCTCACGTTTTGCCGTCGTATGATCGGCTCCCGCCCCTTTAATTGCGCCCAAGGCGGGCGGTAGCCGCTCGGGAACGTGCCCGCGCCGGGATCAATGTCAAGTGCCAGCCCGGCCGTGAATCGCAAGTGGTCGTTTGACCTTTTGACCAAAGCCAGGATGCAACACCGAATACCAACAACACCCTCGCCTCATACGCCATCGGTACGGCTGTGGAAGCACTATTTTTCCACACGCCTAAAGCCCATCCTCGACGCGCAAAATTTTGAACAGCGGCTTTACATAAAAAGATTCCATACCGCTTATGTCGTCACGGTGATGATTAATGCGCTGGCGCTTTATTTTGTCTTCTCTTATGTAGGAAAAAGCTTGTGGTTAGGAAGTTTGCTGCTGGGCGCATTTATCAGGGTCTTCGGGAAGTCGTGTGGGTCAATTTCGCGAATAAATCGAGCGTTTCCCGAGTGAAGAACGGTGTTTCCAGGGTACTGCGAAACTGAGATGATTTCCGGATGGCCAATCCAGCGAAGCGACAGCGGCGGCTGTGGGATGCGTACGCCTTCCCCGGATTTCGTCCGCAATCCGTGGTGCGCGGTGTGTTCGGTGATCCGAAGGCGCGCGTCATTAC
>VGIF01000037.1 GCA_016868015.1 Betaproteobacteria bacterium | reverse complement strand
CCTCACGATGTTCGAGAAAATGCCATTGGATCAACTACTTAACAAAATCGTCGCCGACGAAATTCCGGACATGTCCGCTAACCAATTGAATTTATTCGATTAACGTCCGGACATTACTGAATAAAAATATAAATTAAATCAAGTGCCTATGTTGATTTCCTAACTGCAGGGCCGAATCACGGAGCACGCCGCTACAATTTGTGCGTTTAGCGGTGTGTTTGCGCTTGGCGGCGCTTCTCTCGCAACAGTTAAACCAGGACACATCGTGGCCAATCCCGACATCACCTTCGATCACGTGCATCTTATCAGCAAGAACCCGGCGGGCACCGCGCAATAGCAGGTCGACAAACTTGGCGGCGATATCGTGCACAGCAACGGGGTGCGCGGCGCGCCGTAAATTTATCTCGCGCTGGGCGACGGTGTGCTGCTGATCGTGCGCGGCGAGCGGCCGGGGGAAGCGAGCTTCGAGAAGCGCACGCAAGAATGGGGCGTCGATCATTTCGGTGTGTGCGTGAGCGGCGATTTTGTGGCGTTTTGCGCCGGGCTCAACGCCAAGGGCGTGGTGTTTTCGGCCGAGCCGCGCGACAACGGGCCGAGCACGCGACTGGCCTTTATCGAAGCACCCGACGGCGTCAGCGTGGAATTGTTGAGCCGTAAAGGCACGATGTAAGCCGCGCGCGATTGCGTTATGCTACGTGCCGTTACTTATTTTGAATTCTCTTTACACAACTACACCACTTAACAGCGGGGGAAAGCGCATGGCAACACTGAACGTCAACGGCAAGAGAGTCGAGGTCAACGCGGAGCCGGATACGCCGCTCCTATGGGTGATACGCGAGCACGTGGGGTTGACCGGTACCAAATTCGGCTGCGGCATCGCGCAATGCGGCGCTTGCTCGATTTACATCAACGGCGCGATCCAGCGCTCGTGCGTGGTGCCGCTGGCGGCGGTGGGGCCGAACGACCGTATCACCACCATCGAGGGCTTATCCGCCAGCGCCTCGCACCCGGTGCAGCGCGCGTGGAAGGAAATCGACGTGCCGCAGTGCGGCTATTGCCAATCCGGGCAAATCATGGCGGCCGCCGCGCTGCTCGCCAACAACCCGCGCCCGAGCGATGCGCAAATCGACGCGGCGATGACCAACATCTGCCGCTGCGGCACCTATCAGCGCATTCGCGCGGCGATCCATCTCGCTGCCGGCAACAAGGCGCGTTCGGATGAAATCATGAAAAACGAAGTCACTGCGGTGTAAGCCAGAGGAGCGATCGACATGAACGACATCATAAACCCGACGAATCTGGAAAATCCCGCGGTGGAAAATCCTTCCCGCCGCGACTTCATCGTCAAAACTGCGGTGGCGGGCGGTGGCCTCGCGCTGGGCTTGGTGGGCTGCGCCACGCCAGGCGACAGCAACGAGCCCTACACCGGCCCGCAGACCGAAATCAATGCCTGGGTGCTGGTGCGCCCCAACGACGAAGTGGTGGTGCGCATCGCGCGCTCGGAAATGGGGCAGGGCACGTTGACCGGCCTCGCGCAATTGGTGGCGGAGGAACTCGATTGCGATTGGAACAAGGTGCGCACCGAGCATGTGTTGCCGGGGCAAAACCTTGCCCACAAAAACGTGTGGGGCGATATGTCTACCGGCGGCAGCCGCGGCATCCGCGGTTCGCACGATTATGTGCGCCGCGCCGGCGCGGCGGCGAAGATCATGCTGGTGCAAGCCGCGGCCAATGAATGGAAAGTGCCGGCTGGCGAACTCACGGTGGATAAAGGCATCATCACGCACAAAGCCTCCGGCCGCAGCACAAGTTATGGCCGGGTGGCCGATGCCGCCGCGAAGTTGACGCCGCCGGATTTGAAATCGATCAAACTGCGCGATCCGCGCCAATGGAAAATCGCCGGCAAAGCGGTGAAGCGCCTCGACACCGGCGACAAACTGGACGGCAGCAAAAAATACGCGGTCGATGTGACTTTGCCCGGCATGCTGCATGCTGCGATCATGGATTGCCCGGTGTTTGGCGGCAAGCTGGTGAGCTTTGATCAATCGAAGATCGCCAACCTGCCGGGCAAGCCACGCGCGCTCAGAGTGAACGAAACCACCGTCGCGGTGGTGGCCGATACCTGGTGGCGCGCGAAAAAAGCGCTGGAAGCGCTGCCCAAGGTGTGGGACGAAGGCCCCAATGCACGGGTGCAGCAAAGCGACATCATGAAGCACGTTGCCTCGGGCCTCACCGGCAGCGCAAACATGTTCGCCGATATCAACGACGGCGACGCGTTAAAAGCCATCGCCGGTGCGGCGCGCAGGATCGAGGCGGTGTACCACTCGCCGTTTGTTCCGCACGTGTGCATGGAGCCGATGAACGCCACCGTGCGTCTGTCGCCGGGCAAGGCCGAGTGCTGGGTGGCGACACAAAACGCGCAAGCGTCGATGGCGACACTGTCGCAAACCGCGGGTGTGCCGTTAAGCCAATGCGAGGTGTACAAAATGGATCTGGGCGGCGGCTTCGGCCGGCGCGGCGGCAATCAGGATTTTACCCGCCAAGCCACGCTGATCGCCATGCAACTGCCGGCAGGCACGCCGGTGAAAATGCTGTGGACGCGCGAGGAAGACCTGGGCCACGATTTTTATCGTCCGATCCAGCAAGCGCGCTGCTCGGCGGGGCTGGATGAAAAAGGCAATCTGGTGGGCTTGCATATCCGTGTGGCGGGGCAATCGATCAACGCCTTTGCAAACCCGGCGGCGATTAAGGATGGGCGCGACCGCCGCCAACTGCAAGGCCTGTGGAAAGAAGAAAAAGTGTGGCCCAACGACGCGCAGTTCGGCTACACGCCGCCCAATCTGCGCACCGAATACGCCATGCGCAACACCCATGTGCCGGTGGGCCCGTGGCGCGGCGTTAACACCAACCACAACGGCATTTTCGCCGAGTGCTTTATCGAGGAGTGCGCGCGTGCCGCGGGCCGCGATTCGCTGGAGTTTCGCCGCGCCTTGCTGGGCAAACACAAATATCACCTCGGTGTGTTAAACGCCGCCGCCGCAAAAGGCGATTGGGGCAAGCCTTTGCCGGCGGGCGTGCACCGCGGCATCGCGCAGTTCATGGGCTACGCCAGCTACTCGGCGGCCACCGCCGAAGTGTCGGTCAACGGCAACGATGTGAAAATCCATCGCATGGTGCTGGCGACCAACTGCGGCCACGCGGTGAGCCTCGAGCAAATCGCCGCCCAAGTACAAGGCGGCGTGGCGATGGGCATCAGCACTTTGATGAGCGAAAGCACGGTGCGTGACGGTCGCATCTACGAAGTCAACTTCGACCGCCTGGCGATGCCCAAGATTCAGCACATGCCCAAGGTCGAAACGGTGGTGCAGCCGACCTTTGACTTCTGGGGTGGCGTGGGCGAGCCGACCATTTGCGTGGTGGTGCCGGCGGTGTTAAACGCGATTTTTGCCGCCACCGGCAAACCGGTGCGGCATATTCCGTTTAATAACGGGATGCGGTTGGTGTAGCCGCGCGCGCAGAGCCGTCGAAAAACCGCCGCCTTGCGCGGCGGTTTTTTTATGCTCAACGGTACGCGTCGGGGTTCCATGTGTGGGTTTCGCTTTGACCCTCCTTGCACCACGAGTAAAGCGCGTCATACATCACCATGCCGTGCTTTAACATCTCGTGATCGTCCGCATACAGCCGCGATAGCCCCAGCGATACCGCAAGTAAGCCCGGCGCTTGCGGCGCCAGCGCGAGGTTGCCGGTGTCGGCGCCGCGCACGATATGCGCTAATTGTGCGAGCGCGGGGTCGCTGCCCAGCCGATAGGTTTTGATAAAGGCATCGAAGCTGCAGTGCTCGCCGTCGTGGGTGAAGTGCACGTCGGGCACGTCGTAGGCGATAGCGTCACGCTCGGTGGCGACTTTTTTGACATCGGCGGTGGGCACATACAGAAATTGCGCGTCGCGATCGACAAACCGCGCGATCAGCCACGGGCAGGCGATGCGGTCGATTTTCGGGCGCTCGCGTGTCACCCAGCGGCTGTGCGCGCCGGCGGGTTTGCGGGTGACGGCGCCGCCGTCTTCGATCCAGTGCGCGACGCCGCCGTCGAGAAAACGCGCGGTGATGCCGCGCTCGTTGAGTGTTTTCGCCGCGCCTTGGCTCACCTGGTGGCCGTGCACGCAATACACCACCACGCTCGCCGCCCGCGGCAGTGTAGTGGCCCACTCTGCGATGTGTTCCGGGTCGCGATACAGCGCGCCGGCGATCACCTCTTTCGATTCGATAAATGCAGGTTTGCGCCGCACGTCGATGACCAGTGGCGGCTCTTTGGATTGCAGTTGGGATTGAAGTTCGGTCGTGGAAATAGATTCGTCCATAGTCTCCTCGGCATGGGTAACCCCGCGCTAAGGCAGAACTTGGACGCCACTCCCGCGCAATCAATTACAACGTGCAGGCGAGGGCCTCTTGCACACGCGGGGAGTCTGCGGTATCCCCGTTTACTTCGCGATTAGTTTGCGATACTTGGATGTGCGAGTCAAATTCGGGGTGGCGATAGGTTAGTGGCGCAGCCGAGCCAAAATAAAAAATTGAATAAAATCAAATGCTTACGGAAATTCCGTATTCGCGGAGCTGTGTTGTTGGCGGGTTGCGCTCCGTTCGTGTAGATCGAGTGGCTCGCGAGGGGTGCATCACCCATAAAGCAATACGACCGTACGGAATGGATTAGCCAAACATTCGGTGCAATGCACTTCGCTTATTGGCATCTACGAGTTGCCATGCACGTTAGCCGACCGTTTTCACCGGATGAGATTCTGCATAGCTGCTATTACTTTGACGAACGAGCGCGCGTATTGCGTCTGATTTCGCCACGGTTACGAACATCACCGAGTGCCAAAACAATGCGGTCGAGTAGCCGAAGTCCAGGCGCTCATTTATTCGTGCGTAGTCCTCGACGAAATTCTTGCGCCGGTGATGTTGAAAAATCGTTATAACGGAGCGGGGCGACGCTTGGCTGAGTGTGTCCCTTACCTCTTGGTAACGCACGTGTTTCTCGTTGTAGTTTTTTTCTGGTTCGAAACCATTGTCATGATCAAGAAATAGCGCTTGATCGTGTTTGCACGAAAATTCACAGAAATATTCATTGCGCTCTCTATTGTTGAAGTGGCCTGGCCAAGAATCGAGCAGCGCATCATAGCGGTTATCGCTCAGCGAAGGCAACTGCCGGACAAGTGATGGCTCACGTAAGCGCCGCAACGACTTGCAAAGCTCCAAGGTACCTTCGCGTGCGGGAAATTGCTCGGGGCTGGTCTTTCCATCCGACGTGCTGTCATCCGGAGTCATCATCCAACCGATCTGCAGCATGGGAAGCCGCAGAGACCTCGTCAAGTGGTCGAGATAGTCCCACTTGAAGCTGTCCTTGGAGTCGCCGAAGTATTGACGTTTCATTATTTTTGGGTGGCTAATAACATTGGAGTACTCGCGTACGACTGCTGCAGACAAACTTATATCGGCTGCAATGACGAATTGCCCCAGGCTTTCATCAGAACACAGGTTTTAGGTGGCACCCGCCGCTTTCAACTTCGCCTGCTCATCAGCCGACACACCGAGCCAATTCAACACCTCCACCGTATGCTCCCCCGGCTCCGGCGTCTCACACCGCAGTTGGCGCGGCATGCCCTGAAAGTTAAGCGGCGAGGCGACAAACTTGGTATCGCCGAACAAGCGCGTTTTGAGCGGCGCGGCGATGCCGACGTGCTGCACTTGCGGATCAGCGAACACTTTGTCCATGGTGTTGATCGGGCCGGCGGGGATGCCGGCGTTTTCGAAGATTTCCGTCCAGTAGGCCGCCGGTTTGTGTTGCGTGACTTCCGAGATTGCGGCGTTTAAAGCCGGGCGATCTTGTGTGCGGCCCGCCGCGGTTTTCCATTTTTCATGCGCTTTCCACTCGGGTTTGCCCACGGCGTCGCAAAAGCGGTCCCACAAGCGACCGGAGCTTGCAGCGATGTTCATATAGCCGTCGCTAGTCTTGAACACACCGGTCGGCGTGAATGTCGGGTGATCGTTGCCGGTTTGGCCCGGCACTTCGCCGCGCACGAGATAACGCGACGCCTGAAAATCCATCAGGAAGATCATCGATTCGAGCAAGCTGGTGTGCACCCAGCGGCCTTCGCCGGTGCGGCTGCGGTCGAATAGCGCCATCGAAATGCCCATCGCTAAAAAACTGCCCGATGCCAGATCGGAAATCGGTATGCCCACGCGCATCGGCCCTTTGCCCGGTTCACCGGTGACCGATTGCAAACCGCCCATGCCTTGCGCGATTTGATCGACGCCGCCGCGCTGGCTGTAGGGGCCGGTCTGGCCGAAGCCGCTGATGCTGCCGTAGACCAAACGCGGGTTTACTTTTTTCAGATCGTCGTAGGCGATTTTTAAACGGCCTTTCACTGGCGCGCGCATGTTTTCGACCAGCACGTCGGCTTTGGCGACGAGCTTCATGAACACCTTGTAGCCTTCTTCCGATTTTAAATTCAGTTGTATCGCGCGCTTGTTGCGATGCAGGTTTTGAAAATCGGAGCCGTGCCGGCGGCCCACCACATCCTCACCGCCGGTGGCGGGCGGCTCCACTCGAATGACATCCGCGCCCCAATCGGCGAGGTGGCGCACGCACGTCGGACCCGCGCGCGCCAGTGTGAGATCGAGCACGAGGACGCCGGAGAGCGGCAGGTGGGGTTGGTCGGCCATGGTGGTTGCTCCTAAAGTGATGGGTTCGGATTCGTTGGAATTATAGCCTTCACACATCGCGCGCCGGCGGTGCGACAATGCGTTACACGATTCCACCATGAGGCCGCATCATGAATCAGCCGATACCCGAAGCCCTGCCCGTTGTGCGTCACAACTTGTCGAGCCCTTGCGGCGCGCATGTGTTGGCGCGGGCATTAAAGCGCCACGGCGTCGATGTGCTGTTCGGGCAAAGCTTGCCGTCACCGCTACACTTGGTGATCCCCGAATTCGGTATGCGGCAGATCGCTTATCGCACCGAGAACGCCGGCGGCGCGATGGCCGATGGCTATGCGCGGGCTTCGCAAAAAGTCGCGGTGGTCACCGCGCAGAACGGCCCTGCGGCGGCGTTGCTGGCGCCGGCGCTGGCGGAGGCGTTAAAGGCGTCGGTGCCCATCGTCGCGATTGTGCAGGAGGTGCGGCGCAACCAAACCGATAAAAACGCGTTTCAGGAACTCGATCACTTCGATGTGTTTCGCGGCGTGGCGAAGTGGGTGCGGCGCGTGGCGGATGCGTCACGCATCGAGGATTATGTCGACATGGCGTTCACCGCCGCGGCAAGCGGGCGGCCGGGGCCGGCGGTGTTGTTGTGCCCGCAAGATTTGCTGATGGAAGCGGTGAAGCCTGATGTTGGCGGGGAACGGCGGGCGGCGCTGGGTGCCTATCCGCTGGATCGCAGCGTCGCCGACCCCCAGCGCATCGAAGCGGCCGCAGGCTTGCTGGCGCAAGCCGAGTGCCCGCTGATCGTCGCCGGTGGCGGCGTGCATTTGTCGGGCGCGCACGAGGCGTTGGCGCGCGTGCAGGAACTCGCCGCGCTGCCGGTCGCGACCAGCAGCATGGGCAAAGGCGCGGTGACCGAGACCCATGCGCTGTCGATGGGTGTGATCGGCTATTTCATGGGCACGCGCGGCATGGCGCGGCACATGCGCGCGCTGATCGACCGTGCGGATTGCGTGCTGTTCGTCGGAGATCGCACAAATCAAAACGGCACGGATTCGTGGACGCTGTTTCCCAAGCACGCGCGTTTCATTCACATCGACATCGACGGCCAGGAAGTGGGGCGCAACTACGAGGCGCTGCGTTTGGTGGGTGATGCCAAGCTGACTTTGGAGGCATTGGGTGACGCGCTATCGCGGGTTGATTTGAGCAAACGCCGCAACGCGCAAGCCGCAGTGGAAAAAGAAATCGTCGCCGGCAAAGCGGCGTTTCGCAACGAAGCCGAGCCGATGCTGACATCAAACGCCGTGCCGATACGCCCGGAACGTTTGATGGGCGATTTGAGTTCGCTGCTCACACCCAATATGCAAATCGTCACCGACGCGAGTTACTCGTCGATTTGGGCGATGAATTATCTGAACGCTTCGTTCGCGGGCCAACGTTTTTTGACGGGCCGCGGTCTCGCGGGTTTAGGCTGGGGCCTGCCCGCCGCGCTCGGCGCGAAAGTGGCGCACCCCGAGCGCGAGGTGGTGTGCATCGCCGGCGACGGCGCGTTCGCGCACGTGTGGTCGGAGCTTGAAACGGCCGTGCGCATGAAGTTAAAGGTTATCCAGATAGTCTTGAATAACCAAATACTGGGATATCAATGGCACGCGGAGGAGGTGATGTATGGTGATCACACCGACGCCTGCCAGTGCGAGCCGGTCGATCACGCGGCAATCGCGCGCGCCTGCGGTTGCGAGGGTGTGCGGGTGGAGGATCCGGCGGATTTCAAGCCGGCGTTGGTGCGTGCGTTGGCTGGGAGCAAAACGACGGTGATCGATGTGATGATCGATCCGCGGGCTTATCCGCCGTTGACGTTGTATGAGGGGAAGATTGCGTACCGAGTAACGTAGCAAAGCAACGCTGCAAACCACCGGTGTCGCTCCCGCGAAGGCGGGAGCCCATAGGGTGTTGCCGCAGGAAGCAGTGTTATGGGTTCCCGCCTTCGCGGGAACGACGCTGTGGTGTTTAGTCTGTTTCGGTCAACGCGACGCAATCAATCCCGCCCCGCCTCCCGCAACACACCCCCCAGCGTCCCCACCAACTCATCAATCTGCGCCTTATTGATAATTAGCGGCGGCGACAGCGCGATGATGTCGCCGGTGGTGCGAATCAGCACGCCTTTTTCATAGCACTTCAAATACGTTTTAAACGCGCGCTCGCCGGGCTTACCGGCTTTCGGATCGAGTTCGATCGCGGCAACCATGCCGATGTTGCGGATGTCGATGACGTTGGGCATTTCGCGCAGCGCGTGCACGGCCTGTTCCAGATATGGCGCCATCTCTTTTGCGCGCTCGAAGAGCCCCTCTTCTTCGTAGACATCGAGGGTAGCCTCCGCGGCGGCGGTGGCGAGCGGGTGGCCGGAGTAGGTGTAGCCGTGAAAGAGTTCGATGGTATCGGGTGGCGCATTGCCGACGATGGTGTCGTAAATGCCTTTGCGCACCGCCACCGCGCCCATCGGCACCATGGCGTTGGTGATGCCCTTGGCCATGGTGATGATGTCGGGTGTCACGCCAAAGGTGTGCGTGGCGAACGCCGAGCCGGTGCGGCCGAAGCCGGTGATGACTTCATCGAAAATCAGCAGCAGGCCGTACTTGTCGCAAATTTCGCGCAGCCGCTGCAAATAACCTTTGGGCGGCACCAGCACGCCGGCCGAGCCTGCCATCGGTTCGACGATCACCGCGGCGATGTTGGACGCATCATGCAGCGCGATGATGCGCGTTTCGAGTTCGTCGGCCAAGTGCGCGCCCCAATTCGGCTGGCCGCGCGTGAAGGCGTTTTCTTTCAGATTATGCGTGTGCGGCAGATGATCGACGCGCGGCAGCATGCTGCCGTACATCTTGCGATTGGCCGGGATGCCACCGACGGAAATGCCGCCGAAGCCGACGCCGTGATAGCCGCGCTCGCGCCCGATCAACACATTGCGATTGCCTTCGCCGCGCGCGCGGTGATAGGCGAGCGCGATTTTGAGCGCAGTATCGACTGCCTCGGAGCCGGAGTTACAAAAAAACAGGTGATCCAAATCGCCCGGCAGCATTTGCGTGACGCGCTCGGCAACGCGAAACGAACCGGGGTGGCCCAGGTTGAACCCGGGCGCGTAATCCATGGTCTCGGCCTGGCGCTTGACTGCTTCGACGATCTTGGTGCGGCAGTGGCCGGCGTTGGCGCACCACAGGCCGGAGGTGCCGTCGAGCACCTGGCGTCCGTCGTGCGTGGTGTAGTGCATGTCCTTGGCGCCGACCACCAGCCGCGGGTTTTCCTTGAACTGGCGGTTGGGGGTGAAGGGCATCCAGTGCGCTTGCAGGGAGAGGTCGCTGGGGGGCATGGTGGGCTCGCTGAGGGTTGTTTATGGATTAATTCTACGCTGGGTTGGGTCCCGCGTCAGGCGCGGCGTTGTTCCAAGCGTTGCTTTAACCGTGGAAACACCTTCAATGCATTGCCACTAAAAATCTGCGCCCGCGCTTCTGCCGACAGGCTCGCGCCCTCGATGTAGCGCTTGGTGTCGTCGTAATGAAAACCCGTAGTCGGATCGATGCCCTTTACCGCGCCGACGATTTCCGAAGCGAACAGCACATTCTGGTGCGGAATAACGCGTAGCAGCAAATCAATGCCCGGCTGGTGATAGACGCAAGTATCGAAATAAACATTCTTCAGCAAATCGGTCGCAGGTGGCCGCGCCATGTCTTGCGCCAGCCCGCGATAGCGCCCCCAGTGATACGGCACCGCGCCACCGCCGTGCGGAATAATAAATCGTAGAGACGGAAAATCCTTGAACAAATCGGCTTGAATCAACTGCATAAACGCCGTGGTGTCGCCGTTGATGTAATGCGCGCCGGTGCCGTGGAAATTCGGGTTGCACGACATGCTCACATGGACCATCGCCGGCACATCGAGCTCGCACATCGCTTCATACAGCGGATACCAGCTTTTGTCGGTGAGCGGCGGGCCGCTCCAATAGCCGTCGGACGGTTCGGGATTTAAATTGCAGCCGATAAAGCCGAGCTCATTCACGCAGCGTTTCAATTCGGCCACGCAGTTCGCCGGCGCGACACCAGGCGACTGCGGCAACTGGCACACGCCGACGTAGTGGTCGGGGTAGAGCGAACACACACGGTGAATCATGTCGTTGCACGCTTGCGTCCAATGCTTACTGGTGGTTTCGTTGCCGATGTGATGCGCCATGCCGCCGGCCTGCGGCGAAAAGATCGTGAGATCGACGCCGCGTTCGCGCTGTATGCGCAACTGATTTTTTTCGATGGTGTCGCGGATTTCGTCGTCGCTAACTTTTAAGTTGGGCGCAAGCGCCGGGCGCTTGGCGTCGAAATCGGCGATTTGTTGCGCGCGATACTCGCGCAGCGCGCGCGGCGCGGTGGTGTAGTGGCCGTGACAGTCGATGATCATTTTTGTTAACCCTCAAAACCTTTGACGCAGATGAACGCAGATTTTCGCAGATTGGATTGCAGTTAATCTGCGTGCATCTGCGTAAATCTGCGTCCAAGGTTTTGAATTTTTATTCAATAAAATCAGATACTTACGATTTATGCAATTGCGACTACGTACCCTGACGGCGTCCCCATCACGGTGGTGCGCTCCATGTGCCGGCGTTCGTTCTGGTCGAAGTCGGCGAGCGCGATGTGCATGGTGCAGCGGTTGTCCCACAGCAGAATGTCGTTTTCGTGCCATTGATGGCGGTAGACAAATTCCGGTTTGGTCGCGTGGTTGTTCAAATACTCGATCAGCGGTTGGCTTTCGGCCTCGCTCATGCCGTCGAAGCGTTTGACTTTTTCGCCGAGGTAAATCGCCTTGCGGCCGGTTTCGGGGTGCACACGCACCACGGGGTGGGCCAACGGCGGGCTTAAGCGCTTTTGTTCGGCGGCGTGAGCTTGGTCGGCTATGGTGTTGTCCAACTTGCGCCCGCCGGAAAAATGAATCGCGTGCAATTTCGAAATCAGCTTTTGCATGCCGGGAGAGAGCGCCTCATACGCTAAAGTCATGTTAGCGAACATGGTGTCGCCGCCCACGCCAGGGATTTTCCAGCAGCGCAGCAGCGAACCCAGCGAAGGTTCTAAGGTGTGCGACATGTCGGTATGCCAGCGCCGCCCGGTGTAACGCGACACCGAGGGCGTGCCGTCGGGTTGCGGCTCGTTGGTGACCAGCATCAGCTGCGGGTATTGCGGATGACGGTCGCTGGGGAACGCCGCGTGATCGTCGAGTTCGCCGAAGCGGCGGCTAAATTCGATGTGCTGTTCGCGGGTGATGTTCTGGTTGCGAAACAGCAAGACGCCGTTGTCAAGAAACGCGCGATGGATTTCGCCGAAGGCGGATTCGCTCATGGGTGCTGCGATGTTGATGTCGCAGATTTCGGCGCCCAGGCCGTGGGAGAGTTTGCGTAGTTTGAGGCTCATGTTTCGATTCTGGGTAGTTTTAAAACCTCTTTCGCCACAGATTTCACAGATTTACGCAGATAAAAAACTCGTCATTCTGGCAAAAGCCAGAATCCAGTTCGTACCTAACGCCGAAGGCGCCAAATTTGCATGCGGCGGTCGTTGGCGCGACCTAGGTTTTGCCTAAGCCCAAACGAAGATTTGCGCACGATTAATCTGCGTTAATCTGTGAAATCTGTGGCAAAGCGCTGTTGACGTTAAGCCCGCGCCGGCCAAGCCGCCATTTGCGATCCACGCGGCGTCGCGGGCCGCGCCCAGCGTCCCGGCGTTTCAGATAACTGCACGCCCGGCGCCAGATGGGTCACCTCACCCCACGGCGAATCGTGGGATGTCATCATGCGTGCGAGCACGTCGCCAGGCAATTCACTCGGCAGATTCTGATATTGCTCCGGCGCAAAGCGCGGCAGCTTGCGGAACCACTCGCCGGTGCCGGCGAGCGAGGTGCGCACCAGCCAACTGCCGCCGACGGTGGCGCGGCGATACAGCGCGACCATGGTGCCGAACGCCAGCAGATAACCCGCGAGGTAATCGTGCGGCGAGCCAGGCAGGAAGGCGGGCTTTTCATTGTCAGGCCGCCACGCCATGCCGTTAAACGTCTGGATCACGGTGTCGTAGCCGCGCTTGGTTGCCCCGGGGCCCTCGTGGCCCCAGGCGGAAAGATAGGTGTAAATGATGCCGGGCCGTGCTTTGGCGAGCGCTTCGGGCGACAGGCCGCGCGCGGCAAGCGAGCCGGGGCGATAGCCTTGCAAAAACACATCGCAATCTTTTACCAGCGCGTGCATGCGCGCGGCATCCGCCGGGTCGCGCATGTCGATATGCGCCTGCAGTTTGCCGATGCCGGTGTCGACGTCCGAGGGCGGGCCCAAGTCGGGCAGGTCCTTGCGCGTGATGCGAATCACATCCGCGCCATGTTCGGCAAAGGCCTTGGCACAGGCGGGGCCGGCGAGCACGCGGGTTAAGTCGAGCATGCGCACGCCGGACAGCGGGCGATTGCCCGCCGGCAAGGGCTGCGGCGGGGCTTCGCCGATTTTCACCACTTCGAACAGCGGCATTTTTTCCGCGGCGATTTGTTGCGGCATGCCTTCCCATTCGGCTTCACTGCGCACCAAGCCGCCGCAGCCGCCATTGGCGAACATGGCCGCCTCAAGTTCCAGCCCCTCGCGTTGCGCGGCGGCTTGGGCGACCGAGTCTTTGTCAAAGCGCGCACCCAGCGCTTTTAAATTGCCGTCGCGCACGTTGGGAAAATTGCAATGCAGGTATATCCAGCGCCCGTCTTTCAAGCGATAAAACCCGGTCAGCTTCGAGCCGTCTTCCTCGAGCTTTTTGCTGTTGATGCGCAGGTAGCGCGTGCTGCGAAACGCCGCGGCGGTGGCGTAGGTGTCGATTTTCACTTGTTGCGATCGGCCGGTTTTGAGCTTCCATAACTCGGCGGCGGCGAGGCCGACCGCGGCCATGGTCGCGGCGCCGGGGGCGACGAAGTTGTAGGGCGTGGGCAGCAGCATATCGTCGCCGGTGATTTCGGCGTTGTCGGCGAGAGCGGCAGGGAGGTTGGCGAGTTTTAGCAGGTAATCTAGGTGAGGGTTGGGCATGATTCGTTCCTCTCGTTGAAGTGATGCGTTGCTGGCCCTCTCCCCCACCCCCTCTCCCGCGAGCGGGAGAGGGTGGCCGACAGGACGGGAGAGGGCAAGGGTTACGCAGATTCCACAGCTTTCTTAGGCCCTTTATACAAATCCGGCCAGCGCCGCAGCGTCTCTTCGCTCTCGGCCGTGTACATGTGGCAAGTATTAAACGTGCGCGGCATGTCACCTGGCTTACGCGGAAACTTGTTTTGACGTGCGTTGTTGGTCGATTGATAGGCCGCCGCTGCCACGCGTCCGAGCAGCTCCCACTGATGCGTGCAGCCGTAAGGGCCGCCGATCAAGTTGCGGATTTTTTTGGTCCAGCCGCGATCGATGCGCAGGCCCTTGAGCTTGGCGAACTTGTGGGTGAAATCACCGCAGCCGTTGTACGGGCTTGCTTCGGTGACGGCCATCGCTTCGTGGATCACCATGTTCAGATCGATGGTGAGCCGTATCCACATATCGTGCGCGAACTGGCCGGCAGGCAAATCGGTGACGCCGTTGCGTTTTTCCCAAGTGTAGGTCTTGGCGTCGGTGAGATGGCCTTCGATATCCCACAGGCCGTCGTCGCGTTCGTAGCCGCGGCAATCAATGACGCGGTTATGCATGAGCTTGCGGGGGGTGGGGCGGGGGAGGGGCATGCGGAATACCTAACGTTCAACCGAGTTTGTAAAAATTACGCCTGACCTTCGATGTCGTTCCCGCGCAGGCGGGAACCCATAACCCAGTGCCAAATGGCAAGACGTATGGATTCCCGCCTGCGCGGGAATGACAGGGTGGGGCTTGCGTGCTTATGTAGCACCTAACTCTTAAACATCGCCAATGCATCCACGGCCTTAACGCCTTGGCCTTTCGGCAACACCAACACCGGATTGATATCCAGCTCGGCCAGTTGGCCTTCAAGATGCACGGCCAAATGCGACACGTTCACCAAGAGTGTCGCCAACGCATCGACATCACACGCCGGCTTACCTCTAAAGCCTTGCAGCAACTTGGCGCCTTTGACCTCGTTAATCATCTCCTGCGCTTCGGCGAGATTGACCGGGCAGTTGCGCATTGCGACGTCTTTATAAACCTCGACCATCACGCCGCCGCTGCCAAATACCAGGGTTGCGCCCAACTGCGGGTCGTAGTTAACGCCGACGATGACCTCGACGCCGCCTTGCACCATTTCCTGCACCAGCACGCCGTTTAATTGGGCGCTGGGTGCGTTTTTCTTCGCATTCGCAACAATCTCGTTGTAAGCCGCACGCACAGCCGCGGCGTCGCGCACGTTCAAGCGCACGATGCCGGCCTCGGTTTTATGCGGAATATCCGCCGAATCGCCTTTGAGCACGACCGGGTAGCCGATTTGTTCGGCGGCTTTCACCGCGGCTTCGGCATCTTGCGCGCGCACTTCTTTCGACGACGGCACACCCCACGCGGCGACGAGTTGTTTGCTTTCGGCTTCCGACAGCGTGGCGCGCTTTAAGCCGCGCAAACTGTCGGCGGCTTGTTTTTGCGCCGTGCTGATCGCCGGCGTTTTCGCAAAACCGATTTGCATGCGCTTTTCGTGCCAGGTGTGGTAATCCTGCAAATGCCTTAAGCCCCGCGCCATCGAATCCGGCGTGTAAAAAATCGGAATGCCGGCTTTTTTGAGCAGCGGTAAGCCTACTTTGTTGTCGCGGCTGCCGGTCCACATGTAAGCGATGTTTTTGTCGGTCTTTTTGCGCAGCTCGATGATTTGGCCGACTTGCAGTTCCGCGCCCGCGCTGGCGACGGCGAGCGCGCCGACGCCGGGCTCGTCGATCATCGCGTTCATGATGGCGGGGAAAGATTCGCTATTCGCGCGGCCGGTGACATCCGCTGGATTCGCCGCCCAGCCGAAGCCTTTGAGGATGCCGTTGATGGTGTCGAGCGCGGGCTGCGACAACGGCGGCAGGTCGAGCCCTTGCGCGCCGCACATGTCAGCGGTCAGCGAACAAATGCCGCCGGAATGAGACACCACCGCGATGCCCGGCTTTTTGGGTTTACGCGATTGCGCCATCATCTGCGAGACTTCGAGCAGATCGTCGTAACTGGGCACGCGGATCACGCCATATTGTTTACAAATCGCGTCGTAGAGCGCATCGCTGCCGGTGAGCGCCGCGGTGTGCGAGCTTGCCGCGCGGCGGCCCAAATCGGAGCGGCCGATTTTGATCAGCACGATCGGTTTGCCTTTTTCGGCGGCGACCTTGCACACCTCGATGAACTTGGTGGCGTTTTTGAAGCCTTCGACGAAGCCGGCGATTACCGTGGTGCCGGGGTCGTCGATCAAGTAACGCGCAAAGTCGGCGAATTCCAAATCGGCTTCGTTGCCGGTGGATACCATGTAACTCAAACCCATGCCCGAATCGACGGCGCGCGCCAGAAACGGCCCGAACAACGTGGCGCCGCTTTGGCACACCAGGCCCACGCTGCCTGTGGCGCCATCGATGGTGCGGCTCGACGAGGTGAGCCAAATGTTGTCGCGCACATTGGCGAGCCCCAGGCAATTCGGCCCGCTGATGCGCAAGCCCGATTCGCGCGTCCAGCGCGTGAGTTCGCCTTGCAAGTCGGCGCCGGAATCCGTGCCGCGCTCGGAAAATCCAGCCGAAATCACGACGCCCGCGCGCGTGCCTTTGGCATGCGCTTCCTTTAGTGTCGGTATCACGTGGTTATACGGCACCACCACCGCCACCACGTCGGGCGTCTCCGGCAAATCGCTGATGCTTTTATACGATTTCGCGCCCAGGATGTCGTCGTACTTGGGGTTCACGGCGTAAACATTGACGCGGCCTTTGGCCTTGAGCACGGCGCTTAACATGCGCCCGCCGTATTGCTGGCGCGGCGTGGCGCCGACGATCGCAATCGAGCGCGGGTTTAGCATCGTGTGAATCGATGCCATCTGGGCTTGGGTCCAGATTTCCATTGCTAGGGGCTCCAGAGAAACGTTTTTAATCGAAATATTTAACAAGTACTGAAGTGCGGTCAAAACCACTGTCGTCATTCTGGCGAAAGCCAGAATCCAGTTCGTTCCTCACTTATTACAACCTGGATTCCAGCTTTCGCTGGAATGACGGGAGCGGGATGTGCAACAGATTGTGGAAACGCGTATCCCACACGAGCGACCACCAATGTAACGGCGCGTGAGCACCGGCGCAAGCCCGCGTTTCGCACGGTGGAAAAGAGTAGACTTTGTTTTTTGCACCATCGTATCGATCCAACCCTAGCGAGGCCCAACATGGAACGTAAATTCATCAACCCCGAAGGCATGGTCAAACCCGGCGCGTATACCCCCGCAATCAGTGTCACCGGTGGCCGCACGATTTACATCTCCGGCCAAGTGTCACAAGACGGGGAAGGCAATATTGTCGGCAAAGGCGATCTGCTCGCGCAAACCGAGCAAGTCTACAAAAACCTCGTGATGACATTTGCCGCATCGGGCGCGAGTTTCAACGACGTGGTGAAACTCAACGTCTATGTCGTCGGCTACAAACCTGAAAACCGCGCGCAACTGCAATCGGTGCGCGAGAAATACGTGAACAAAGAGAATCCGCCGGCGAGTACGCTGATCGGCGTGCAGGCGTTGGCGCGGGCGGAGTTTTTGGTTGAAGTCGAAGCGGTGGCGGTGGTGGGGTAGACGGGATGCGGCGCGTCTCTGGTCACGGCATCGTCACTGCTATGCAGTCGGTAGGATGGGTGGAGCGAAGCGCAACCCATCGCTCCCGGTAAGCTCTTCGCGCGAACGGTGGGTTACGGCGCGCCGTGCGCGCCTTCACCCACCTTACGAGAAATATCGTAAGTATTTGATTTTATTGAATATTTTATTTATGCCGCCGCAGCCCCCAACACACTATCCGAAACAAACTTTTTCAACCAGCGCTTGTTGGTGATCATGCCTTCCTGCCACACCGCTTCGATGTTGGCCACCGTCGAGTTTTTCACCGCGGGCGAATTGAGCAGCGCGTCGCGCCACGCTTTCAATAGCGGGAATTTTTCGATCACGCCGATCGGGTGTAGCCGATCCATGAAGGTGTAGCGCTGTAAAAACGGCGCGTAGGCGGCATCGACCAGCGACAGTTTGTCGCCGTTGAAATACGGGCCATTGTTGCCGCGTTTTTTCAGTGCATCTTCTAATTTGCCGAAGACGTCGCCGATTTTGGCGGCGCGCTTTTGAAATTCTTCTTCGCTATCCGAGTACGCGGTTTGCGAAATCGCGCTGGCGAAGGTGGGCACGTAATCCGTCCACGCGCGGTTGCGCGCGCGGGTGATGGCGTCGGCCGGGTGCAACTGCGGCTGAACGGTTTCGTCGAGGTACTCGGCGATGGCGTTGGATTCGAACAGCGCGTCATTGTCGCCAAGGCGCAGCACCGGCACTTTCGCGTGCGGGGAGATTTTTAAAAACCAGTCGGGGCGGTTGTCGCGGTCAATGTAGGTAATGTCGTACTCGATATTTTTCGCGCGCAGCACGATCGCGGCGCGTTGCACCCACGGGCAGGTTTTGAAACTGCAGAGCATCGGTTTGGTGGCCATGGTGTCTCCTTGGTTGCGGTGATGTGGTTCGGGTAATGCTTGACCGCGGTGTCGCTCCCGCGAAGGCGGGAGCCCATGCAATGTGCCAAGTGGCACGGTGTTATGGGTTCCCGCCTTCGCGGGAACGACACGGTGGAAAGCGTGTTTCTTGCTTTATGCACGCTGCCAGAAGCAGGCAGCTCCAACAACAACAGCTAATCTAACGTGACCCCCGTACTCTTGGCAACCCGCACCCATTTTTCCGTCTCCACCTTGGCAAACGCGATCATTTCCTCGGTGGTGGAGCCGACCGCCACAATGCCCTGCGGGTTGAATTTATCGCGCACTTCGGGCGATTGCAGCGCCTTGGCGAAGGCCCCTTGCAGCCGCGCGACGATGTCTTTGTTGGTTGCGGCGGGTACCACCACGCCGTAATAGTTATCGACGATCACCGTCGGCAGGCCGGCTTCTGCGCTGGTGGGCACGTTGGGGAAGCCTTGAAAGCGCTGGGCGGTGGCGATCATCAGCGCGCGCAGTCTGCCGCTGTTGACATGCGGCACCAGGATCGGCGTATCCCAAAACCCCATTTGCGTATGGCCACCGATCATGTCGGCGACGGCGGGCGCGGCGCCCTTATACGGCACGTGGGTGATTTTGATGCCGCCGGCCGCGGTGCGAAACAGTTCCGCCGCAAGATGCGGCACGCCGCCGGCGCCCGCCGAGCAGTAATTCAACTCGCCGGGGCGTGCCTTGGCGAGTGCGATCAATTCCTTGACGTTTTTCACCGGCAGCGAGGGGTGCACCACCAGCGCTTCGGGCACTTTCACCGCCAGTGTCACCCACGCGAAATCATTGCGGGAATAACTGATTTTTCGAAACAACGCCGGGTTCACGCTATACGCGCCCACGCCGATCAAGTGCGTGGTGTAGCCGTCGGGCGCGGACTTGGCGGCGTGTTCGGCGGCGATCATGCCGCTGGCGCCGCCACGGTTATCGATGACGACTTGCTGGCCGATGATCTCGGCAAGCTTCTGCCCGGTGGTGCGCGCGATGATGTCCGCCGGGCCGCCGGCGGGGAAGCCGACGACGATGCGCACCGGTTTGGTGGGGAAATTCTGCGCCGCCGCTGGCAGCGGCGCGGTGATTGCGCAAAAGGTGGCGAGTGTGGCAAGGCGAATCAAGGGCATCCTTTGTGTATCAGATTGACGAACCGATCACGCTGCGGCTTTTTCATCCTCGGGCGTGATCGGCAGCTTGATCGGCTTTTTCAAGCGCGCGGAGAGATCGATGGCCTTGGTGAGCATCAAGCGGTTGTGGCCTTCCTTGGCCGTGGCGTGTTGGGTGGTGACGCCGAGCGACACCCGATTCAACCACGAATTGGTTTCCTCGCGCATCGGGCCGCGCAGCTCGCCCAGCGCCATGTCGCCCACCGGGTAACTCGTCAGGAAATCGACATGGCGGCGTTTATCCGGAGCGTAGCCCTCGGCTTGAATCAAGTTGGTGGCGAGCACCATGTCGCGATGCGTGTCGTCAATCGTCAACACGCCTTCGGTGCCGACCACGCCGACTTCCAGCGAGTACACCGCGCCTGGCCAAATCTCCGGCAGGCCCCAGGAAATCATGCCGTGGTAGACCGAATCGTCGCTAAAGCTGATGGTGTAGGCCGTGCCATCCACGCCTTGCCAGGTTTTGCCCAGCGCCTTGTTGACCGAGCGCGCGTAGACTTCCACCGGTGTCTTGGCTTCCATGCACCACATGATAATGTCTAGCGCGTGCGTGCCGGAAATCACCATCGGTGTCACTTCCGAGCGGTTATCGCTGCGGCGGTAATTGTCGATCGCGACCAGCCGGTTCATGAACGCGCGCGATGTGGCCATGGTCACTTCGCCCAATGCGCCGGACATGACTTTTTCTTTTGCCACCAGCCAACGGCGGCGAAAACGCTGGGTGTAGCCGATCACCGCGTCCACGCCTGATTTTTCGATGGCGGTAAGGGTTTGCTGCGACTCGGCCAAGTCGGTGGCGAGCGGCTTTTCGATCAGCATCGGCAGCTTACGCTCGGAAGCGAAAATCACCGGGTCGACGTGCAAATGCTCATCTGTGCAGACGACGACCGCATTGACTTCGGGCCGCGACAGCAACGTTTTGTAATCGGTAGTGACGAAATCGGCGCTGCACTTGTGGCCGACGATCTCGCCGCGCTCCGGGTTTTTTTCGGCGATGCCGATCCAGCCGACGGACGGGTGGCGCGCGGCGAGTTCACCGCGGATTAAACCGACACGGCCCGCGCCGACGATGGCCAGGCCGATTTTTTTGGGGTCTTTTTTCATGGTAAATCCAATTCAAAAACATTTTTGACGCAGATCAACGCAGATTTACGCAGATGCCCCCTTGGGGTTTAATCTGCGAAAATCTGCGTTAATCTGCGTCTAAAGGGTTTGACCTTACCGCGCCGCCGCCACCGCCGGCCGCGACTCCGGCAACGGCAACGTCACCGGCTCTTGCCGCTCGGCGGACAAATCCGCCGCGATGTACACCTCCATCACTTGCCGCGCTTCTTCGCCGGTGACCAGCACCGGGCGATCGCAGGCGACCGCTTCGACGAAGTGCACGGTCTCGGCAGCCATCGGGCCGGCGTAGGTGTGCTCGACCGGCTCGCCGGGCATGGTGGACATCGGGTGCACGATGCCGCTTTTCATGGTGGTGAGCTGCGTGTCACGATGGGTGTCGTCGATGATCAACGCGCCTTCGGTGCCGATCATTTCGATCCACGTCATCGAAAAATTCGGATACGCCGGCGGCAGGCTCCAGCCCGCGCACACCACGCAGGAGACGCCGTTATCCAGCGTCACCGTGATGTATTGCGTGTCGGGCACATCGGCGCCGGTGGATTCTTTCATCGCGCCGTAGTTCACGGTTGAATACACCTTCACCGGTTTGGCGGGGGCGAGGCACCACAACACAAAATCGAGATCGTGCGTCGCTTCCATCGCAGCGGGGGAGAGCTTGGTGCGGCCGGTGATTTTTTTACCCAAGCCGCGGCCGATGTGGCGCGACACCAGCGCTGAAACCGGCTTGCCCAACGTGCCGTCGCGCAGGCTTTGTTTGACGTAGGCGAACTTGGGATTAAAGCGCTGCGAATAGCCGATGCTGAACTTGAGTTTGTTTTTGTTAGCGATACGAATCAGATCGTCGGCTTCGTGCAGCTCCACCGAAATCGGCTTTTCCAAAAAAACATGCTTGCCCGCAAGCAAACACTCGCGCGCCATCGGGTAGTGCAGCACTTCGGGCGTGGCGGAAATGAACACCGCGTCGAGGTCGTCGCGCTTGATCACTTCTTTGTAGTCGCTGGTCGCGGTGACCGCATTGGTCTTTTTGGCAATTTCGGCCAGCCGCTCGGGCCGCGTTTCGACCACGTGCAGGTCCTTTACCAGCGGATTCATCGCGCAAGTTTCCGCGCGGATGCCGCCGCACCAGCCGGTGCCGATCACGGCTACGTTGATTTGTTTCACTGCAACTCCTCGGATTATTTAGGGCAAAATGAAGGCGCGTATTCTAGCCAACAATTGGAGATCAAGGTCAAAAGCGTTTTTTTGACGCGGATTAACGCAGATGAACGCAGACAAAAAATGCATCAATAAAAAAAGCAATAAAATCAAATACTTATGATTTATCGATGTTGGTTCTAAATCTGCGTTCATCTGCGTTAATCTGCTTCAAAGGTTTTTGACTTCATGTCTTTCATCCTCGCCCTAGACCAAGGCACCACCAGCTCGCGCGCCATCGTATTCGACCACGCGGGCGCGATACGTGCGTTGGCGCAACAAGAATTTCGCCAGATTTTTCCGCAGCCGGGTTGGGTGGAGCATGACGCTAATGAGATTTGGGAAACGCAATTAAGCGTCGCGCGCGCAGCGCTGGCGCAGGCCAAACTCTGCGCGCGCGACATCGCGGCGATCGGCATCACCAATCAGCGCGAAACCACGGTGGTGTGGGATCGCGCGACCGGCGAGCCGATTCACAACGCTATTGTGTGGCAAGACCGGCGTACCGCCGGATTTTGCGACGAACTCAAAGCCGCGGGGCTTGGCGCTGACATCACCAAGCGCACGGGGCTCATCGTCGATGCGTACTTTTCCGCGACGAAAATCCTCTGGCTGCTGGACAACGTCGCCAGGGCGCGCGCGTTGGCTGAAGTCGGGCGGCTCGCCTTCGGCACCATCGACACCTGGCTCGTCTGGAAGCTCTCCGGCCGCGCGGTGCACGCCACCGATGTGTCGAACGCATCGCGTACTCTGTTGTTTAACATCCACGAGGGCGCATGGGACGAAGCGTTGCTCACGCGTTTTAACGTGCCGCGCGGCGTGCTGCCGCAGGTGGTGCCGTCGAGTGGCGTGGTGGCGGAAACCGCGCCAGGACTATTCGACGCGCCGATCAAAATCGCCGGCACCGCGGGCGATCAACAAGCCGCGCTATTCGGCCAGCGTTGTGCCAAACCAGGGCTCGCCAAAAATACCTACGGCACCGGCTGCTTTATGCTGATGCACACCGGCGCGCAGGCGGTGGCGTCGCGTAACCAACTGCTCACCACGGCAGCCGCGCAACCGAGCGCCATGCGCGAATACGCGCTAGAGGGCAGCGTGTTTAGCGCCGGCGCGGCGGTGCAGTGGCTGCGCGATGGGTTGGGGATTATCAAATCCGCGGCTGACATCGAAGCGCTCGCCGCGAGTGTGCCCGACAACGGCGGGGTGTATTTGGTGCCGGCGTTCGCGGGGCTCGGCAGCCCGCATTGGGATCCGCACGCGCGCGGCAGTGTGAGCGGGTTAACGCGTGGCTCTACGTCCGCGCATATCGCGCGCGCCACGCTTGAAGCGATTGCCTACCAAACGGCCGATGTGCTCGATGCCATGCACGCCGATTCGGGCATCGCCATGGCCGAGTTGCGTGTGGATGGTGGCGCCGCGCGTAATAATTTGCTGATGCAATTTCAAGCCGACGTGCTTAACGTGCCGGTGGTGCGCCCGCGCATCACCGAAACCACCGCGCTGGGCGCCGCGTATTTGGCCGGGCTGGCGGTGGGTTATTGGAAAAACGCCGCCGAAATCGACGCGCAATGGCACGTCGAGCGGCGTTTTCAACCCGCGATGGCACGCGGCGATGTTGAACGCTTGCGCGTCGAATGGCGGCAAGCCGTGACGCGCGCCAAGGGTTGGGCGCAATGATTTTCAAGCGCGCATTCATCAGCGTAGCGCTAGCGGCCTTGGCGCCGTGCGGCTTTGCGCACGCGCAAATGCTGCACGAAATGGCGCTATGCCAGTACGGCAACGGCATCGAGGCCATCGGCGCCTGCACGCGCGCGCTGGCGTCGGGTGAGTTGTCGGATGATGCCGTGGTGCTCGCCACGTTTCAGCGCGGCATGCATTGGTATTTTTTGCGCAACAACGAGGCGGCGCTCGCCGATTTCGACCAGGCGCTGCGCCTTAATCCGCAATACGCCGAGGTGTTTCATAACCGCGGCGTGCTGTATCAATCGCGCGGCGACTACAGGCGTTCGCTGACGGATTTCGGCGAGGCGCTGCGCCTGCGTCCGGACTATGCGCGCGCGCATTTTAACCGCGGGGTGTCGCTGTATCGATTGCGTTTGCTCGATGCGGCGCTGGCGAGTTTCGACCAGGCGATAGGGCTTGATGCGACGGACGCGCTTTATTTTTTCAACCGTGCGCTGCTGCAGCGCGAATTAAAACACCCCGAGCGCGCGCTGGCGGACTTTGACGCCGCGATACGCTTGCAGCCCGACGACGCGCGTACACATTACCAACAGGGCTTGACGCTGCGCACGCAAAGGCGGAACCAGGCAGCGTTGGCGAGTTTCGATGAAGCGCTGCGGCTTGCGCCCGACTTGAATGAGGTCTATGTCGCGCGCGGTAACGCACGACGCGCGTTGGGCTTATACGACGAGGCGATGAGCGACTACGACGCGGCGATCGAACGCGATCCGAACTTCGCGCTGGCGTATTACAACCGCGGCTTGCTGTGGCGCGATCGACGCGAGTATGCTAAAGCCATCGCGGATTTCGAACAGGCGCTCAGGCACGACCCCGATTTCGCGGCGTCGCGCGAGCAACTCGCGAACCTGTTGGCGGCACGCAAACGCTCGTTTTGGCGGTTGTTGTTCGGCGGTGGCGAAGCTGTGGCGGAACGGTGATGGCGTCTGCGTGACGCGCGGTCGTGATACGATTTGGCTTAGCGCAAGATCGATTCGTAATATCTTACTGTGCTTCTCAAACCCGCTTTTCGGAAGGACTGCCGCATGCCGTTTTATCGCTTTGAAAACCTCGAACAAAAAAGCTTGACGCCCGATTTATCCTCGGCGCGCGGCCCGGTGATCGAGGGCGAATATATGTATTTTTGCCTGGTGCACAAGGTCGCGGGCACGGGCTCGGAGCCGCATTACCATCCGAATGAATTGCTGATTTTTCCCACGCGCGGCGAGATTAACGCGATTGTCGGCAAGGATAGACGCGTGGTGACGCCGGGCACCTTTGTACACGCGCCGGCGTATGCGCGCCACTCGATGAAAGCTACCGAAAGCGGCGATTTGTCCTATCTCTACATCAAGGATAAAACCTGGACGGTGGTGGGGCTGGCGGCGGACCAAGCGGTGCCGGACAAGGCGTTTACGGTGGATGAAATTAACAAGCTCATCGATAGCGGCGCCCAGCGTCAAGTGGTGCAGGGGCAATCGCAGGCGATCGTCGAGGGGCTCAACGAGTGTTATTACCCGTTGGTCGAATCGCTCGATGCGCCGCAGGTGTCGGCGCGGCGGGTGTATTGGATCGAAGGCGAGCGGCTCGCGTTTGGTTTATTCGACGTGCCCTCGGGTTATGCCGAGCCGGAGCTGGTGAGCGACCACGAGATGTTTATTTATGTGATCCGCGGCGAGTTGCAGGCGCGCGTGGGCAATGAAAAACGCGCGGTCGGCGCAACAGAGGTGGTGCAAATACCGCGCGGCACGCCGTATCAACTCGATACCAAGTCGTCGTTCGTGCGCTACGCCATGGTGTGCTCGACGCCGTGGTTGGAAGCGAAGATCGACAACATGTCGCCGCATGAACGCGAGCAATCGCGCATCCACAACAGCGCAAACTAGCCATTTCTAAAATATCAATAAAATCAGATACTTACATGAATTCGGCAATTACAGTAGGACAAGTGGGGCAAGTTGGATTAGGCATCATGGGCGGCGCGTTCGCCAAGCATTTGCGCGCTGCGAAGTTCGCGGTGCGCGGCTACGACCCCGACAAAAAAGCCTGCGCGGCGTTGAAGGCGCGCGGCGGCGAAGTCGCGAGTTCGGGCGCGGCGGTGGCGCGCGATTGCAACGTGATCATTACTTCGTTGCCCAGCATCAAAGCGATGGAGGCAGCGTTTTTCGGCAAGGACGGCATCGCTGCCAGCGCGCGCAAAGGCACGATTGTGATCGAGGCCAGCACCATGCCGCTGGAAGTCAAACACGATATCCGCGCACGCTGCGCCAAAAAAGGTGTGATCGTGCTCGATTGCCCGATCAGCGGCACCGGCGCGCAAGCGGCGGCGAAAGATATTTCGGTGTACGCGAGCGGCGACGCGCAATCGGTGAAACGCTGCGACGCGGTGTTCAAGGGTTTTGCGCGCAGCATGCATTATTGCGGCGAATTCGGTAACGGCTCCAAACTCAAATTCATCGCCAACCTGCTGGTGACCATACACAACCTGTCGGCAGCCGAGGCGATGGTGATGGGCTTGAAATCGGGCATCGACTTGAATCTGGTTTACAAAGTGATCAGGGACGGCGCCGGCACCTCGCGCATGTTCGAAGTGCGCGGACCGATGATGATCAAGGGCGATTACCGCGCGGCCACCATGAAATGCGAGGTGTATCAAAAGGATATTGATATTATCGGCGGCTACGCGGCGGCGAACCAAATTCCCGTGCCCCTGTTCGAGGCGAGTAAGGCGTATTATTCGGCTGCGTTGTCGCAAGGCATGGCCAAGCAGGATACCGGCGCGGTGTGCGCGGTGTTGGAGCAGATG
>VGIF01000036.1 GCA_016868015.1 Betaproteobacteria bacterium | reverse complement strand
CTAGCCTGCGCCGCGCGCGGCGGGGTTGTGAATCCGCCGCGGATATGTTCTGATGTTCTGATGTGCCGATACCCCGCGAGTTTTTAGGCGCATCGTGAATCGAGGAGGCTCTTTATGTTTGCCGTCGTCGTTCCACTCAAGGTAAAACCCGACATGCGCGAGAAATTTCTTGCTGCCGCGCTCGATGATTCGACCTCATCGCTGCGTGACGAGCCGGGCTGCGTGCGCTTTGACGTGTTGCAGGACAACAGCGACCCCAACAAGTTTTTCTTTTACGAGGTCTATCGCGATGAAGCCGCGTTCAAGGCGCATCAGGCGAGCGCGCATTATCCGCGCTGGCGCGCCGCGGCCGCCGAAGTGCTGGCCGAGCCGACCAGCGCCAGTCGCTGCACCACGGTGTATCCGAAGGACTATAAATAGCCGACGTGGTTCTTCGCGCTCGGCCGGGTACCGCCCATAGGCACGCCGTTCGCGTCACCACGCGCTGCTATCGGTATTCCGGCGTGCCCCACGCTTGCCTTGCTCGCGGTAAACTAACGCCCCCATTATTTGTGCGAGTGCCATCATGCATATCTTGATCATTCCCGGCGTCACCATGCCCAACGTCGAAGACTCTGTGATGGCGCGCATCCGCGAAACCGCGGGGCCCGGCGCCAAAATCACGGTGGTCAAAAACGCCAAGGAAGCGGAGGCGTACATGGACGACGTAGAGGTGATCCTCGGCGTGATCACGCCGGAGATGTTTAAGCGCGCCAAAAAACTGACGTGGGTGCATGCGATCAGTTCCGGCGCGGATTCATATTTGTTCCCGGAGATGGTGCAAAGCGAGGTGATGCTCTCCGGCGACAAGGGGCTGGTGGGCTCGCACCTGGCCGATCACACCTTTGCGTTGTTGTTGTCATTGACGCGGCGCCTTGCGCGCGCGGTGCAGGATGCGCCGCACTCGTGGAAAAACCGCGTGGCGTACCGCGCGGAGGAATTCGAACTCGAAGGCTGCACCATGGGCGTGGTCGGTTTCGGCGGCACCGGCCGCCATATCGCGCGCCGCGCGGCGGCGTTCGGCATGAAGGTGATCGCGGTGGATTGCGATCCGGTGCCGCCGTCGCCCGAAGTGCCGCAAGTGTGGGGCAGCGATCGGCTGGATGAATTGCTGCGCACATCCGACGTGGTGGCTTCCGGCTTGCCGCTCACCCCGCAGACGTATCACCTGTTCAACGCGCGCACCTTCGGCTTGATGAAGCCGACGGCGCTGTTCGTCAACGTCACGCGCGGCGAGTTGTACGACCCCGATGCGCTGATGAACGCGATTAAAAGCGGCAAGCTCGCCGGGGCCGGCCTCGATACCGCGCCGGAGGAGCCGTTGCCTTCGGATCACCTGCTGTGGAGCACGCCGAATGTGATCATGACGCCGCACACCGCGGGCGCGAGCCAGTTCCGCATCCCGCGCAACCTCGACCGCTTTTGCCGCAACATCGCGCTGTATCGCGCGGGCAAACCGTTGGAAGGCCAAATTAATAAGACGCGCGGATTTTGATTTTGGTGCGCTAAATAACGAAATAAAAAATTATTTAAAATCAAATACTTATGTAATACCACCAAGCGCTTTATCGCGGCAACCATTGCGCTTGCTGCATCTGGTCCAGCCAATAAATTACCGCGTCCTCGGTGTCTTCGCAGCCGGCGAAGCCGGCTTTACGTAACTTGATCGGGCTCATCAACCGATCGGGCGCGCGCGCTACGCCTGCCTTGCCATAAGCAAACGTGAGATCGGCGAACTGCCACGATGCGCCGACGAGCCCGTGCATGGTCAGCGGCGCCAAGCCATGCTTGGCAACGATGCGTTCCCATTCGTGCGCGCGGCGCGGCATGTGCGTGGCAAGTTGCGTTGGTTTTGCTTCACCGACCGGCATGTTGAAGTGCGCGGCAATCGCGGGCCACATATCTTGATACACCACCGCGTCGCCGTTGACCACGTTAAACGTTTCACCCGCCACCGCCGGCGTGCTGGCGCAAAACTCGGTGGCTTGCGCGATCAATCGGCTATCGCAACAAGCGGTGACATAAATGTCGCCGCCGGGAAAATACAGCGGCTCGCCCGCTTCACGCAGCACAGCGGCGTAAACGCCGATGGCGGCGATCATGTTCATCGGGCTGCCGAGCGCGTGGCCTAAGATCATCTGCGGCCTCAGCACATTAATTACCCATCCGCCCGCTCGTGCGCGCTCGCGCAATAAATCTTCCTGTTGCCAATAAAAAATGTCGTGCGCCATACGCGGCCAGCGTTCCTTGGCCGGCACCGGCACGCGGCCCAGGTGTGAGCCATAAGCCTTGCCGCCCTGCAGAATGGTGAAGTGCTTCAGTTTGCCGCCGGCCTCCACACCGTCCAACACGTTGCGCAGCATGATGAGGTTGACGTTTTGCTGATGGGCGCTGCACCAACTGGCTTGCAGATCGTTTTCTTCGTAGAGCGCGGCGTAGAGCACATGGGTGCACGGCGCGGCCGTGGCGAAAGCCTTACGGCACGCCTTGGCATCGGTGAGATCCAGCGCGAGATGGGTTACGTTGGCGTGCGCGGGCGGCGCGCGGCGCGATAGCGCGGTGACCGTCCAGTCGGGGAGAGCCGCGAAGTGCCGCACCGCTTGTGCACCCGCGAGTCCAGTGGCGCCCACAATCAATATCCGGTGAAGCGTCATGCGTTCCGGCGTGCGTGACTCAAACTGAACGCGTGGCTGGCCTCGCTGGCGTCTTAATAGTGCGGCGGTTTGTCCGCCTCCGCGAACACTTCCAGCGCCATGTTGTGCGCGTCGAGCGAGGCAGGGATGCCGCAGTAAATCGCCACTTGCAGCAGAACCTCGCGGATTTCGTCTTGGGTGCAGCCGTTTTTCAGCGCACCGCGCAAATGGATGCGCAGCTCGTGCGGGCGATTGGCCGCGCACATCATGGCGAGCACCAGCAGGCTGCGTGTCTTGTGCGGCAGCGCCTCGCGCCCCCAGATTTCGCCATAGGCGTACTGGTTGATCATTTTTTGCAGCGGCGCGCCGAATTCGCCGGCGCTCGCGATGCGTTTATCGACGACTTCGGCGCCGAACATGTTCTTGCGGATGGCGAGGCCTTTTTGATGCATGTCTTGGTCGCTCATACTCCAATCTCCTTGATTTTCGTAGCCCGGAAGGAGCGAAGCACATTCCGGGGAATGTTTACAACATCGAAGCGTCTCGCGTCGAATCCGTTGGTTGTCCCGGAATGCGGCCACGAACCGCGTGGCCTCCTTCTGGGCTACGAGTTATTGCAGCACCCGCCGTATCGCCGCCACAATCGCCGCCCGATCCGGCAGCGCCGCTTGTTCCAGCGTCGGGCTATACGGCACCGGCACCGGCGCAGCGCACACACGCTGCGGCGCGGCTTTCAAGGCTTTAAATGTGGCGGCGTCTTCCACCACCATCGCCGCGATTTCGGAAGCGGCGGAGCACATCGGCGGCGCTTCATCGACGATTACCAGCCGCCCGGTTTTACGCACCGAGGCGCGAATGGTTTCCACGTCGAGCGGCACCAGCGTGCGCGGGTCGATCACTTCGACGCAGATGTTTTCCTTGGCCAATGCGTCAGCGACGGCCAACGCTTCTTGCACATAAAACGCCAGCCCCACCACGGTGACATCCTTACCGCTGCGTTTGACTTCGGCCACGCCCAGCGGCACTACGTGGTCACTGTCAGGCACCGCGCCGGTGACGGCGTTTAATCGGCTGCATTCGAACGACACCACCGGGTTGTTGTCGCGAATCGCGCTTTTGAGCAGGCCTTTCGCATCGGACGGGCTCGAGGGCAAAATAATTTTCAAGCCCGCAACGTGCATCCACATCGAATACGGGCTTTGCGAGTGCTGCGCGGCGAGCCCCATGCCGCCGCCGGTGGTGCAGCGATAAGTCACCGGGAAATCGGCTTGTCCGCCGAACATGTAGCGAATTTTGCTCGCTTGGTTGACGATTTGATCCATGGCGACAAAACAAAAGGTCACCATGCGCCAGTTGACAATGGGGCGGTAGCCGCAGGCCGCGGCGCCCAAGCCCATGCCGGTCAACACGGATTCGGAGATCGGCGTGAAGCGCACGCGCTTTTCGCCGAATTCTTTTTGCGGATTGCCGGTGAAGTCGGTGCCGACCGTGATCACGCGTTCATCACGCCGCATTTCCTCGGCGACGGCTTCGTCGAGCGCTTGAGCGAAGGTGATTTCTCTCATGGCGGTGTCCTAACCGTACATGTCGACCAGCACGTCTTTCGGGTCCGGGAACGGGCTCGCTTCGGCGAAGGCCACGGCTTCATCGAGTTGCGTTCGCACCTCGCGCAGCATTGTGCCGACTTCGGATTCGGTCAACTCGCGGCGTGATATCAACTCGGTAATGAGCTTGGCGATCGGGTCGCGCGCCTTCCACGCGGCGATTTCATCGGCGGGGCGCGTTTCCGGCGGCGGTGTGGCGCGCATCGCGTGGAAATACCAGCGGTAGGTTTTGCATTCGAGCAGCGTTGGTCCCTCGCCGCGGCGCGCGCGCTCGATCGCGCCGCGCGAGGTTTCGCGCACGGCGAGCACATCGTTGCCATCGACGGCAACACCAGGAATGCCATAAGCCGAGGCGTGCACCGCCAGATCGGCGGTGAAGTGTTGAATCGCGACCGCGTTGTTGGCCGCGTAGTGATTGTTTTCGCACACGAACACGATGGGGAGCCTCCACACCGCGCTGATGTTCAACGCCTCGTGAAACTCGCCCTCGGCCACCGCGCCGTCGCCGAAAAAACACACGGCGATGTTGCCCTTGCCGTCGAGCTGCGCCGCGAGCGCCGCGCCGGTGGCCAGCGGCAGCCCGCCGCCGACGATGCCGTTCGCGCCCAACATGCCCACCGCAAAGTCGGCGATGTGCATCGAGCCGCCTTTGCCTTTGCAGTAACCGTCGACGCGCCCGAACAGCTCCGCCATCATGCGCTTCACATCCGCGCCCTTGGCGATGCAATGGCCGTGGCCGCGATGCGTGCTCGTGACACGGTCGGCGTTCGTGAGATTCGCGCAGATGCCGACTGCCACCGCTTCTTGGCCGACGTAGGGATGCACCGTGCCGTAAATTTTGCCGCTGCCCCTAAGCTTTAACGCGAGCTCGTCGAACTCGCGGATCAGCATCATCTTGTGCAGCAGCGTGATGTGATCGATATTCATAGGGTAACCGTAAGTATTTGATTTAATTAATTATTTTTGGGGTGCCATCTGTGATTAAAAGCAAAACCTTAGCCACAGATTACACAGATTCTCACAGATCTTTTCGTGGTTAATCTGCGTTCGTCTGCGTAAATCTGCGTCTAAAGTTTTTGACGTTAACCCCGAAAACCTTAGACGCAGATTAACGCAGATTTTCGCAGATATTTTTCCGTGGTTAATCTGTGTAAATTCGTGAAATCTGTGGCAAAAAAGTTTTTCGTTACAACCCCGCCGATTTGCGCATGTGTTTCAAATACGCTTCGCCGCCGCTTTGAATAAAGTTGCCGACGTTGCCGTGGAAATATTGCACGCCAAGGCCGATGAATTTGGGCACCAGGTTTTCTGGGCAGCTCACGCCCGCGACGATGCCGGCGTCGCGAATTTTTTTCACGCCTTTTTCCATTTGTGCGAGCACTTCGGGGTGTGCTTGTTGGCCGACGTGGCCCATCGATTGTGATAAATCGCCGGAGCCGATGAATAGTACGTCGATGCCTTTCACCTTCACGATTTCATCTATGTTGTTGATCGCCTCGACCTCCTCCAGCATCAAACACACCAGCACGTTGTCGTTCGCGCTGGCGGCGTAGGCGGAAGTCGGCTCCTTCATGCCGTATTCGGCAGGGCGCCCTCGGCTGAAAATACCGCGGGTGCCGTGCGGGTAATACTTGCACGCGGCGACCGCGGCTTCGGCTTCCGCGCGCGTATTCACATGCGGCACTTGCACGCCCCAAGCACCGCGATCGAGAAACGGGCAAATCGAATCGGGCCGGTTCGCGATCGGGCGCACGATGGGCGCGACGCCGGTCAACTCGGCGGCGCGGATCATGTCTTCCGCCAAATCGACGGTGATCGAGCCGTGCTCGTTGTCAATCAGCACCCAATCGAAGCCCATATAGCCCAGCATCTCCACCGCCGCGGGCGAGGGAAAGGTGATCATCGCGCCGAAGCCGGATTTGCCGGCTTTCAGTTTTTGCTTGAGCGTGTTGGTGCGCATGGCGGTTCCTTTAAATAGGTTCCCACAAATGATCGATAGAATTGTCGGGGAAGTAATAAGTGAATCCGTGCAACTCCGCGTGATACTTGTCCATGTTGGTGTCGCCGATATGCACATAATGCTCGGCGGCGTACTGTGCTTTGACTTCGTCAAGCCTGTGCTTGAGCACGGTGAATGCGACCTCGATACCGTGCTGCTGCCACATGCGTTTTTGATGGCTCACCGTGCGGTCGGAACAACTGCCGATGATGTAGCCCAGCGCCTGTACTTGCCGCACCATCACCATGGTGATGCGGCCGGGCGGGTCGCCGGTTTCTAAGGTGCCGTCGATGTCGAAACTGATTAGCTTGGCCAAACTGGTGTCTCCCTTAATGTTTGCTTCCCTCCCCTTCAAGGGGAGAGGTATGGTGAGGATGGGGGCAGCGCGATGCAACCCCACCTCCATCCCCGCCTTCCCACTGAAGGGGATGGGGTGCCGCTGAGAAGCTATGTCTAGTGGCTTGCCTCTTAGCTCGGATGCTTCCCCAGCATAATCCACCCGCCATTCGATGGTGTGGTAAACGCCGCCAACGCCGTCTCCGCGCGCACCGTTACCTGCCGCGCACCGGCGGTGCCGCGCAGTTGTTCGATGCTATCGGTGTACATCGCCGAGCGCGTGCGCCCGGTGCCGAGATTACCGCCGCTCGAACTAAACGGGTGCGGCCCCTTGACGCTGATGTCGCCGGCGTAAAACTTCAGCGCATCACCGCGTTTCACCCCGTGCCATTGAAACGCTTCGAGGTAAAACTGCGTCATGATCGAATAGCCGTCGTACGGGTTGAATATATCCACGTCTTTCGGCTGTAGACCCGCACCTTCGTACATGCGCTTGGCCGCGGTGTCGGTCCACAACTCGATTTCGTCTAGCGATTCCTGCGTGCTGCGTTTTTTGAAATTGTATTGATTGTGGTTCAACACATACACCGGCTTTTGCTTCATGTCCTTGGCGCGATCCGCGGTGGTGAACAGCAACGCGGTGGAGGTTTGCACCGGCCGGTCGCAATCCCAAATGCGCAGCGGGCGCAGAATAAAGCGCGAGTTGACGTAATCGTCGACGGTGATCGGATCGATGCCGTGGGTGGCGTTAAAGCCCCACGGTGTGAGCATGCCGTTTTTATGCTGGTTGATCACAAACGGCGCGAGATCGTCGTGCTGACCGCCGTATTTGCGGCAATACTGCTCGTGCGGAAAAATATTGATGAAGTCATTGCCGCCGTGATTGCCCCAAGGCACCGTCCACTGGCGCGCGCCCTTGGCGTAGTCGTCGGCGTTTTCGCCGCCGCGGCGATAACGCCCTTCGAGATTGCCGCACGGGTAAATCATCAAACAGGTGGTGCATAGGCCGTCGCCCACCGCTTGCGCCGCCATGCCGACCATTTCGCTGATCGTCGGCAAACCGGTCGGCGCGAACTTGACGTTTTTTAATCCCATGTTCTTGATCAGCCATTGCGCGTTGACCAGTGTGAGGCCCCATTCGGAGTCATACGGTGGCGCGAAGTACGGCCGCGGCGCCCACTTCGAGGCCGAGCCGCCGCTGGGGCCGGCGATGTGGCTGTCGCAGCAAATCACGCCGTCGATTTGATCGGCGGTGACGCCGGCTTCATCCATCGCTTTTTGACAGGCGAGCATGGAATACGCGCCCAGCGTCTTGTCCATCGACACGCCGTCCCAGCGCCGATCCACCGGCGAGTGCCCCTGGCCGACGATCGCGACTTTGCCGCGATGCTCCCAAACACCCATGCCGTCTTTGTCACGCCGCCATTTGTAATCGTTTGCGTTTGTCATGTTGCTTCTCCTTGTGCCTTAGACGACGCGCCATTCGTGGATCAACTGCCCCGGTGCGACTTCTTCAAACGTCACTTCCACCGCCGCCCCCACCGGCACTTTGTAGGGTGGCGTGCCCGGCAAGTTGGCATAGAAGTTCACCGAGGGGTCTTCATCGAGCGTGACCATCGCCAGGTTATACGGCATGTCGGCCATGCGGCGATTTAAGCGCCCATCCTCGATGGTGATGGCCGCGGCGATGTGGCCTTTGCCCTGAACTTCTTTCCAGGTGAGCTGGTCACCTTTGTTGCACTTTTGGCAGGTGGCTTGTGGCGGATATTGCAATTTGTTGCAAGCGCCGCAATGTTGCAGCAGCAGGCGCTTGGCGTTGACCGCGTCCCAAAACGGTTTGCTAGATTCGTCGGCGACGGGGATGAGTTTCGGCATCTGGTTCTCCCTGTGAAAATCAACGTTCCATGCCGGTGGCGCCGGCCGGCACATCGTAAAACGCGAGTGTCATCGACACCGCGGCGTAAAAACCCATCAGCGCGATGACATCGGTGGCGCCGACATGGCCGAGCGCCGCGATCGCGCGATCGTACAAGCCCTTGGACACCCAACGCGAGTTGCTAAGACAAATCGCCATTTCGTAAACTACTTGCTCGCGCTTGTCGTCGAACGAGGTGGGCAGCCCCGACAAAATCGCCTCCACTTTATCCACCGGCAGCCCGGCTTCTTTCGCCGCGCGCTCGTGCGCGTTGGTGGCGTACGCGGCGTGAAATTTGCTGTTGATCACGCACACCGCGATTTCGCGCTCGCGCACCGAAAGCGAATACGGCCCGCGAAAATGCGCGCCGAACGGCCCCATCACTTTCGAGAGCTTGGGGTTGTGCACATAAATTTTCGCCGGGCCCGGCAGCCGCCCGCGCGATTCCATCAGCACCTTGAAGCCTTCTTGCTGCTCCGGTGTCATTTGGTCGTAGGGGATTTCGGCGTAGCGTCCGAAGGTGGGGGTTTCGGCCATGCGAGTCTCCTGGAAGGATGGGGATAAGCGTTAAGGGACGGCGGATGGGGAAGGGCGGCGGTGTGGGCAGCATACGCGCGGGGGCGCGGGTGATGCAATGGTTGTGTCGAATGGTGGTCGGTGCGGCCGGCTATTTTTTCTTGGGCCAATCGTCCTCGTCTTCGATGATGACGATGGCCCGCGTGCGTTTGGGGCCGGCGTACTTTTCCATCTGGACCAGCACCGGGAACAGCTCTTCGAGTTTGGTACGCGCGTCGGCTTCTTTGTCGAATTTCAGCAGTTCGCCGTTGGGCCCCTTGACGTCATGCCACACGCGTGCATCGTTTTCGTCGTCTTGCACTTGCAATTTGAGCATATCAACTCCGCTTATTTCCAGTTCGGGTACGCAGTTTTTTGCGTGATTACGGCTCCAGCACCTCCAGCCGCGCGCGCACCACGCCCGCGCGCAGCATGTCGACCAGTGCCGCCGCGGCGGCGGATAAATCGCCGATGCGTCCGCCGACGAACGGCCCGCGATCGTTCACGCGCACGACTACGCTTTTGTTGTTGCGCAGGTTGGTGACACGCACCTGTGTGCCAAAGGGCAGCGTGCGATGCGCCATGGTGAGCAGGTCAGGATCGAAGCGCTCGCCGCTCGCGGTAGAGCGGCCGGCAAATTCACGGCCGTAAAACGACACCGCGCCTTCGAAAGTGGCGATGCCGGGCGCGGCGCCCGGTTGCGCCGGCAGCGGCGGCTCGCGCATGGCATCGGACGCGGCTTCAGCCGCGACGTCGCCGTCGTTGCCGGCGGCGTCCGGTTCGTGCGCGTGTGACGCGGGCGCGAGCAACAATACGAGCAAAAAGAAGAGCAAACACGCGAACGCAGTGGCCGCGGCAGTCGCGGTCAAGCTCGACTTGAGCACGGGGATCTCCCGGCGGTGGGCGAGGGTGGATTTTAACCCGGCATGGATCGCCGGCAAACCCGCGCGTCGCGCTCTAATTTGGCACAATAGCGCAACACCACTAACGAGGAGAGCCGATCATGATGTTTTTTCGCTTGATGCTGATTGCGGGCGCGCTGTGCGCGGGGCCGATTACCGCGGCGCGGGCGCAAAGCGCGAATTTTCCCAGTAAGCCCATACGCATATTGGTGCCGTTCGCGCCGGGCGGTGGCGCCGATTTGATGGCGCGCCTGGTGACCTTGCGCATGGCCGACAAGTTGGGGCAGCCGTTCGTGGTCGATAACCGGCCCGCCGCGAGCGGTATCGTCGCCACCGAACTCGCGGCACGCGCGGCGCCCGATGGTTACACCATGCTGACCGTAACCAGCAATCACGCGGGTTACCCGCATATGTATAAAAAGCTGCCGTTCGACATCACCAGGGATTTCGAGCCCGTGACGCAAGCCACGGCCTCGCCGCTGGTGCTGGTGGTGCACCCATCGGTGCCGGTGAATACCATGAGCGAATTTCTGGCCCATGCGCGAGCGAATCCCGGCAAGCTTAATTACGGCACGTCGGGCGCCGGCGGCCCGCCGCATATCGCCGGCGAAATGTTGAAATCGATGGCGAAAATCAATTTGACCGCAGTGACCTACAAAGGCGTGGCGCCGGCGTTGACCGCGGCCATCGGCAATGAAGTGCAAATGACCTTCACCAATTTGTTTTCGGGACAGCCGCACATCAAGGGCGGGCGGCTTAAAGTGCTTGCGGTCACCAGCGCACGGCGCCTGCAAGCCGCGCCCGATTGGCCGACTGTCGCCGAGTCGGGCGTGCCGGGATACGAAGCGGGCATTTGGTTCGGCTTCATGTTGCCGGGGGGCACGGGTAAGCCGATCGTTGATTTGCTGAGCCGCGAAATCACCGGTATTTTGAAATTGCCCGAGGTTTCGCAAACCTTCATTTCTCAAGGCGGCGAAGTGATCGCCAGTTCGCCGCAGGATTTTCGCAAGACGTTTTTGCGGGAAGTCGAACGCCTGGGGCGCGTGATACGCGAGGCGGGGATCAAGGCGGAGTAAGTCGTCACGGCCGCGTGGCTTCATGGCCACAGCGGCCGCAGCGTCCGCCCGTGCACGCAGCGAGGAGCATGGATATGTTGGCAGTGATACCGAGCGGGGAAATTCTCGGCGCGACCATCGCTGGTTTGGATTTGTCGCGGCCGTTAAACGATGCCGACTTCGCCGCCGTGCGCCGCGCGCTCGGCGCACATGGCGTGCTGCGTTTTCCCAATCAGCAATTGACGCCGCGGCAGTTGGTCGATTTCAGCGCGCGCTTCGGCAAGCTCGAAATCAACGTCGCCAACTCGTATCAAGAACCGGGCTTGCCGCAGATCATGATCCTGTCGAACATATTGGAGAACGGCAAGCCCATCGGCATGTCGGACGCCGGGCAAAGCTGGCACACCGATATGTCCTACAGTAAAACCATCGCGTTTGCCAACGTGCTCTACGGCATCAAAATTCCGCGCCGCGACGGCAAGACGTTGGGCAACACCGAGTTTTGCAACATGCACGCCGCGTACGACGATTTGCCCGATGACCTCAAACGCAAACTCGACGGCAAAACCGTGCTGCACGACTTCAACAAGTTCTGGGAAATGATGCGGCGTGAAAAAGGCAGCAAGCGCCCGCCGTTGACCGAAGCGCAACGCCGGCAAAAACCGCCGGTGTCACACCCGATTTTTTTGACCCATCCGTTGACCGGGCGCAAAGTGCTTTACGCCAACCCCGGCTACTCGATGCGCATTAACGAGCTGCCTGAAGCGGAAAGCGACGCGATCCTCGCGTTGTTATTCGCACATCAAACGCAGCCCAAGTATCGCTACGCGCACGTGTGGGAAGAGGGCGACCTGATGCTGTGGGAAGACATCGGCACCATTCACAACGCCGTGGCCGATTACGCGTCGCACGAACATCGCTTGATCAAGCGTTGTCAGGTGATGGCGTCGGATTTTGGTGAAGACTTCGCGCAGCCGTAGAACCCGATTTTTTGACACAGATTTACGCGGATTTTTTCCGCGGTTAATCCACGTTCGTCTGCGGTGAATCTATGTCGACGGTTTTTGCTGTTTATAAAATAATGAATAAAATCAAATACTTATATAAACACCCCGCATGAGCCTATGCACGCGAGTGAGTGCGGGAAACAAAGTGGCGCCGTCTTGCCGCGCGCAAATGCGTTAACCCGGCGCGTGATCGTCGCGCCACATGAACGTGACGTACCAGTGGTTGTCTTTGTTTTCCAAACACACCGTCGTGCCGTTGCCGGGTTTGAATTCGACCACCTTGCGTTTTTCATCGCCACACACCAGCTTCGAAGCCGAGCGCAGCAAATAATCGACGTGGCCGCACATCATCAGATCGCCCTTGTTGCCGGCTTTTGCAGCTTCGATCTCGGCCATGAACGGTGCGACCGCGTCGTCGGTGTTGATTGGGTAGTTGGTTTGCTCGGTCTTATCCGACGCACCGAGTTTGGCGGCCACGCGCAGCGCGGTATCGATGGTCCATTGTTTGTCGCTGTGCAGAATGCGCATCGGCGAGACGCCCAGCGCCTTTAAACGCTCACCCAAGCGGTCGGCTTGTTTTTGACCGAAGGGGCTGATGTGGCGCTGCGGGTCTTGCTCCTTCGATAGCGCGTCGACGTGGTGCACGAGATAGACTTTCATGGGTTTCTCCGGCTGGGTGAGCGACGACACAAATGTATGCCAACTATGCGTGCGTAACAAGTGGCTTGTTCGTCTTTAGGGAGTCGCGTAGTGTAATGCGCATTCGGGTTGGTAGAACGACGAATACATTTCATGTTGAGCAAAGCATTCGCAGATCATTTCGCGGCCGAGTGGATCGCGGCTTGGAACAGCCACGACCTCGAGCGCATTTTGTCGCACTACACCGACAATTTTGAAATGTCCTCCCCGTGATTGTTCAGGCAATGGGTGAGCCGTCGGGCACGCTAAAAGGCAAAGCGAAAATTCGTGAATACTGGGCGAAGGCGCTGGCGCGCAATCCCAACCTGCACTTTGAGCTATTGAACACGTTGAGCGGCGTCAACAGCGTCACAATTTATTACAACGGCGTGCGCAGGATGTCGGCGGAAGTGATGCATTTCGGCGCCGACGGCAAGGTCGAGCGAGCGTATGCGCATTATGTTCAGCCTCGTAGCCCGTAAGAAGCGCAGCGTATTACGGGGACAACGGCGCTGGATTGTGGTTTTCCCGGGATACGCTTTGATCCTCCCGGGCTGCAAATCACACCGCGCGCAGCAACGCCACCGTCCCCAACCCGCCATCCGCGCAAATACTCACAATCGCGCGTTTGCCCGCGCCCATCGCCGCGAGCTCTTTGATTGCCATGCTCAGGATGCGCGCGCCGGTGGCGCCGAAGGGGTGGCCCAGGGCGATGCTGCCGCCGTTGGGGTTGACGCGCGTCCACGGGAAGGCGCCAAATTCGGCGTGCACGCCGACTTTGTTTTCCAGGAAATCGCGGTTCTCAATCGCGGCGACGTTGCACAGCACCTGCGCGGCAAAGGCTTCGTGGATTTCCCACAGATCGATGTCGTTAAACGCGAGGTTATGGCGAGCGAGCAGACGCGGGATGGCATAGGCGGGCGCCATCAACAAGCCCTCGGTTTTGAGATTGACCGCGGCGAGTTCCCAATCGACGAGTTGCACATGCGGCAGGTGCGAGGGCAAACGCTTCAAACCGCCGGCGTTGGCCACCCACACGCCCGCCGCGCCGTCGGTGAGCGGCGAAGCGTTGCCTGCCGTGATCGTCCCCTTACCGCTGCGATCGAAGGCGGGTGAGAGTTTCGCCAATCTTTCGAGTGACGTATTCGCGCGCGGCAAGCTGTCGCGCGTGACCTCGCCCACCGGCGCGATCAAGTCGTCGAAAAACCCGTTCGCCATGGCGCGCACCGCGCGCTCGTGGCTGGTGAGCGCCAGGCGGTCCTGGGTTTCGCGCGCGATATGCCATTCCCTCACCATTTCCTCGCAATGCTCGCCCATGCTTTTGCCGGTGGTGCGATTGGTGACGGTGGGAATGAAAAGCCGCACGTCTCTGAATTTGATCTGCGCAAAACGATCGACGCGCTGTCCGAAGCTGCGCGCTTGAATCAAGCGCCGCATCCAGTCGGAAAAATTCTGATTCAAACCGAATTGCACACGGCTCATGCTTTCCGAGCCGCCGGCGATCGCGAGCTCGCGCCCGCCGCTGCCCAACATCGACGCCGCCTCGAACGTGGCGGCCATGCTGGTCGAACACGCGAGCACGGTGGAAAACGCCGGCGTCGCCGGGTGGAGCCCGCTATCCAACACCGCTTCGCGCGCGATGTTGCTCATGCCCAAGCTCGGCATCACCGTGCCCCATACCACGAAATCGGGGTGTGCGCCGGGGGTGAGCAGCTTCGCCATCGCCTGCACCACCGGCACTGATACAGCGATGGCATCGAGCTGATGCAAATCGCCATCGACGCGCGCGAACGGCGTGCGTAGCCCCGCAGCGACGTAAACGGGGTCAGCGTTTGTATTCATCATCGTCCCCGCTATCGGGGTCGAGGGGGATGTATTCGGGCGCGGCGTCGCCGTTTGCGCCCGCGTTGTCTTCATCCTCGTTCACACGCGCGCGTACCCAGTCGAGCACGCCGGCGAGCCGTGGCGGCAGCAAATCCTCGGCTTCGTCGCAGGTGACCCAGCGGTACTCGTGGTGTTCCGGGCGGTTAAGTTTGGGCGACACCGGCAGTGTGATGTCTTCCTCGCGCGTTTCGGCAACGTAGTAGCGCGCGACTTTGTGCCCGGTGCTGGTTACGTTATACGGCACGGTCTCTTTGTAGTCTTCGCCAAAAACAAAATCGAGATCGGTGATGCCGGTTTCTTCCTCGGTCTCGCGCTTGGCGGCTTCGAGCGGATCTTCGTCGAGCTCGACCACGCCCTTCGGGAAATCCCAGTTTTTATAGGCGCGCAGGACGAGGAGCCTCCAATCGCCGTCGGCGTAGCGCACGGGGACGATGCCGCAGGACAAAATTTTGTTCGGAACCATATTGTTACCGTATTTCGGTATTCGTAGGATGGGTGAAGCGTAGCGTAACCCATCGTTCGTGATGATGGGTTACGGCCTGCGGCCTTCACCCATGTCTACACGCTAGTTCCACAACCACGCCGCCCCTCGCACGCCGCTGGAGTCGCCGTGCACGTTGCGCTTTAACACCGTGCGCACCACGTCGGCGAACACCCAACGATCCCACAGCTTGGGCACATTCGCGTACAGCCGCTCGACATTCGACAGGCCGCCACCTAAAACGATCACATGCGGGTCGAGAACATTGATAACCGACGCCAACGCGCGCGCCAGGCGATGTTCGTAACGTGTCAACGCCGCTTCGGCGAGTGTATCGCCCGGCACGCGCGCGACGATTTGCGCTGCCGTTAACGCAGCCCCCCCCCATGCCGCATAGTCGCGCGCCAGGCCCGGGCCTGACACAAAAGTCTCGATGCAGCCGTGTTTGCCGCAATAACACGGCGGGCCGGGGCGCTCGTTGTCTTCCGGCCACGGCAGCGCGTTGTGGCCCCACTCGCCGGCCGCCGCGTTGGGGCCGTCGATGACTTGCCCGTTGATGACGATGCCGCCGCCGCAACCGGTGCCGAGGATCACGCCGAACACCGTGGCGGCACCCGCGCCCGCGCCGTCCACCGCTTCGGACAAGGCAAAGCAATTGGCGTCGTTGGCGATGCGAATGTCGCGGCCTAGCGTGCGCTCGAGATCGTCCTTGACGCGCTGTTGATTCAAGCACGCGGAGTTGGAGTTGCGCATCAAGCCGGTGGCGGGCGATAACGCACCGGGCGTGCCGATGCCGACGCTGCCGCGTTGCCCTACTTCGCGCTCGGCATCGGCAACGAGTTTGGCGATCAACGCGAGCGTGGCGGCGTAATCTTGCGCGGGCGTGGGTTCGCGCCGGCGCAGGAGTTGCTTACCGCTCGCGTCGAATGCGGCGATTTCGGTTTTAGTGCCGCCCAGGTCGATGCCGATTTTCATGGGTGAAAATGCATTGCGGCGATAGTGCGTTCGTCCTTCGACGGGCTCAGGACGAACGGGGTAGCGGAAAGTCTACAACAACGGACTCTTAAACTCGCCGCCCAGCGACACCAGCGCCCACGGCGAAAGATTCACATCGCAATTAAAGTTGATATGCGCGCCGCCGGCATGCGCATCGCGATACATGCGTTGCATGGGCGCGCTATCGTAAATGCCGTTGGCGCCCGCCATTTCATACAAGCTGTCCACCGCTTCGATCACCAGCTTGACGGCGGCGGAGCTGTTGCGCTTGTAGCGTAGCCGCGTCGGGATATCGACCTTGCCGCCCGACTCCAAAATACGCTGCGCCTCGATGCAATCGGTGCGCAACACCAGGCGCGCCGCGTCGATTTTGGCGCCCGCCATGCCAATTCGGAGTTGCACCGCCTGAAAATCGCGCATCTTGGCGCCGGTGTAGGCGGTGCTGCGCGACTTCACCATGGCAATGGTTTCGTCGAGCATGGCTTGCGCGTTGCCCACCATGCTACCGCCGATGCCGGTGCCGCCGAAGCCGGAAAGTGGAATACGATACTGCGGCGCGGTGTTGACCTTCCAGCCGGGGAATTCAAAGCCTGGCTTGGCCATATGCCAACACACGGCGCGGTGCTCCGGGACGAACACATCCTTGCATTGTACGCTGCGGCTGCCGGTGCCGCGCATGCCGAGTGTTTGCCAATCGTCGATCACTTCATAGTCGGGCAGCGGCACCAGGCACATGCGGTAGTCGACGGGTTTGTTGTTCTCGTCAAAAACCGTGCCGGCGAGCATGTTCCACGTCGACACATCGACGCCCGATGAGAACCCCCATTTGCCGGTCAAGCGGTATCCGCCATCCACCTTAACCGCGCGCCCTTGCGCGAAGGCAATGCCGGAGGCGATGCACGCATCGGGGTTATCGCCCCAGATTTCCTGCTGTGCTTTGTCGTCCCACAGCGCGAGCAGCCGGTGATGCGCGGCGAGGTTGGTGAAGGTCCACGAGGCCGAGGCGTCGCCGCGCCCTAACATTTCCGACATGTCGAACACCGCCACCCAATCGAGCTCCATGCCGCCCCAGCGTTTGGGCTGCATATAACGCAACAGGCCCGTTTCGTGCAGCGCTTCGAGCACCTTGGGCGTCATGTGCGTCAACTTCTCCGACGCATCGGCCTGCGCCTTTAACAGCGGGATCAGCGACTCGGCGCGCCGCAATGCCTCGTCATAGCTGACGCCGGCAAAATTGTTGCGGGGGCGCGCGGTGTCCATCGGCCGTGTTATTGCGGCTTCACGCCCAACTGCGCCGCAATTTTCCGGGTGATGTCGATTTCGCGCGCCACCAGTTTGCCGAACTCCGCGATCGACATCACATAGGGCTCGAAGCCCACTTCGTCAAAGCGCGCGAGCACATCGGGCGCGGCGAGCGCTTTGTTCAGTTCGCCGTGAAATTTGTTGACGTGTTCGGCGGGCGTCCCGGCGGGGTACCAGAAGCCGAACCACGCGTAGTATTCGAAGCCCTTGACGCCGGCCTCGTCGATGGTGGGCACGTCGGGCAATTGCTTCCAGCGTTTGGCGCCGCTGATGCCGAGCGCGCGCACGCGGCCCGCTTTCACCATGCCGACCGCGCTGGAGGAGGTCAAAAACGCGAGGTCGATGTGGCCGCCCGCGAGATCGTTGACCATCTGGCCGATGCCCTTGTACTGCACGGTGTTCATTTTGATGCCGGTGGCGGCGCTGAACAATTCGGTGCCGATGTACAACACGCCGCCGATGCCGGTGTTGCCGTAATTGAGCTTATCGGGGTTTTTCCTGGCGAGCGCGATCAGTTCCTTGACGGATTTGACCGGCATCGACGGATGTACCGCCAGCACATACCCGACCACGCGCGTGGCGCTGCCCGCCGGCGCGAAATCGCGCAGCGGGTCATAAGGCAGTTTGTTAAACGCCGCGAGCTGCGCATGCGAACTGGAAGTGTGCAGCAGGGTGTAGCCGTCGGGCGGCGCCTTGGCCGCAGCCTCGGTGCCGATGATGCCGCCGGCGCCGGCACGGTTATCGATAATAAAATTCTGCCCCCACACCGACGTTATTTTTTGGCCAACCACGCGGCCGATCAAATCCATCGGCCCGCCCGCGACGAATGGCACAATGATGCGGATGGGCCGCGTCGGATATTCGGGCGCGGTCTTTTGCGCAAACGCGGTATTGGCCGCGGCGAGCGACACCGCGATCGCCACCAGGGATTGGATTGGGGTTGCCCGCGGCCGCGGTTGTTTTGTTAACGCATTCATCCTTGCACCCGTGCGTGGTGATCCATTACGGCATTTGAATCTTGCCGCCGCCGCCTATGCCGGGCAGCCCGCCCATGCCCCCCATGCCGCCCGCGCCGGGCACGACGATGGAGGAGGATTGCTGGCGGCGCAGCTCTTGCAGCTCGCGCACGGTGCGCTCCACGCCTTCCTTCGCTGCCGCGCCGAAGTTGGCCACGGCCTCGGCGAGATTGTTTGCTTCGATTTCGAAGTTGATCGGCAGCGGGCCGGCGTTGGTCATGATCTGCGCTTCGCCGATAAAGAGCGTCGCGCGCGCGCCATCGGGCGAGCCGTCGCTTTTGAGCGGCGTCATCATGCGCAGGGTGCCGACGCGGCGGTCGGTGATGATTTCTTCGCGGTACAAATTGTCCGCGTCCATTTTTGTTTCGGCGCGTTCGTCGGTTGCCATGGCGTCTCGTCCTTGTTCGTTCAGTTCGTTCAACAAGGGCGAAGGGTATCAGAAAACCGCCGCCGGCCCGGCGCGCCGCCGCGGCGCCGGGTGGATGGATGGGCGCGAAAGTGTGGCCGGCGGTTTAGTAAAACGCGCGGCGCCGTGTGCGGGCCTTACGGGTGGCGCGGGCGGCACGTGCGCGCAGCAGCGAAAAGCCGATGGCGAATAACGCGGCGCCCCATGTCACGGAACGAAGTTTTGAACTCATGAGCGTGATCCTTGCGTTAGCAGTAGTGGTAGTCAGTAGTGGTAGCCATTACCGGCCGATCGCAGCGCCGTGCACGCAACGCCGATGGGCCTCGCTGCACTGCGTTAGCAAGTAAAATGCCAGCTTGCGGTATCAACGTAAGTATTTGATTTTAAACAATTTTTTATTTATGGGCCGCGGACCGCTCAGTCGCGATTTCGACGCCGTGTAATATTTTTCGACACCCCGACACGGCGTGACCGAATACCGTTTATTTGTAAGTATTTGATTTAATTGAATTATTTTATACGGCCCGGAATTGACGCGATAACTTTCGTCGCGCCACGGCGAGCCGCGGCACACAACGGCCAGGCCGTACACTTAGCCGATGACTGAAATCGTTTTAACCACCATCAACGCGCGCTACGTGCATGCCGCGCTGGGGCTGCGTTACCTCGCGGCGAACATGGGCGAGTTGGCGCCGCGCACGCAAATCGTCGAGTTCGTGCTCGGCCAGCGCGCGTTTGAAATCGTCGAGGATTTGCTGGCGTTAAAGCCGCGCGTCATCGGCATTGGCGTTTACATCTGGAACGTCGATGAAGCGACGCGCGTAGTGGCGCTGCTGAAAAAAATCGCGCCCGAAGTCACGGTTGTAGTGGGCGGGCCGGAAGTCAGTTTCGAGACCGGCGAACAGCGCATTTGCGCGCTGGCCGATTACGTGGTGACGGGGTGGGGCGATATCAGCTTCCCCAAGCTTGCGCGCGAGATTTTGGCGGGCAACGCGCCGGCGCAAAAAATCATCGCCGGCGAGCAACCGCCGCTGGCGCAAATCGCGCTGCCGTATGCGCACTACACCGGCGAGGATATCGCCAAACGGTTTATTTATGTCGAAGCCTCGCGCGGCTGCCCGTTTAAATGCGAGTTTTGTTTGTCGGCGCTCGACAAAACCGCGTGGCCGTTCGAGCTCGATGCGTTCATGGCCGAGCTTGAACAACTGCACGCGCGCGGCGCGCGCAATTTTCGCTTTGTCGACCGCACGTTCAACTTGAAGGTTGCCGCGAGCCAGCGCATTCTGGAATTTTTTCTTGCGCGCATGGACGATCACACCTTTTTGCACTTCGAGCTGATCCCCGATCATTTGCCTGACGCGTTAAAACAAACCATCGCTAAATTCCCGCCGGGCGCGCTGCATTTTGAAATCGGCATTCAGACTTGGAACCCCGAGGTGCAACAACGCATTTCGCGTAGGCAAGATAACGCGCAAGCCGAGACCAACATCCGCTGGTTGAAAGAACAATCCAACGCGCTGATACACGTCGATTTGATCGCCGGCCTGCCGGGCGAGGATTTGGCGAGCTTCGGCGCGGGCTTCGATCGGCTGCACGCGCTGGGCCCGCACGAAATTCAAGTTGGTATTTTGAAACGCCTGCGTGGCGCGCCGATCGATCGCCACACCGAGCAGCATCAACTGCGTTACAACCCCGACGTGCCATATAACGTGCTCGCCACCGATTGCATCGGCTTTAACGACATGCAGCGCGTGTCGCGTTTTGCGCGTTATTGGGAACTCGTTGGCAATTCGGGGCGCTTTCGCGAAGCGCTGCCGCTGCTGTTGGCGGATAAACCTTTCGACAATTTCATGCATTTCGCCGACGGGCTTTACGCGCGCACGCACAAAACACACGAGTTCGCCTTCGAGCGCTTGTGCGAATTCGTGCACGCGCACTTGATCGAGGTGGCGCGCGTAGAATCGAGCGTGGCCACTGCGGCGGTGCTCGCGGATTACCAAGCGAGCGGCGCGCGCGGTAAGTTGGCATTCATGGCCAGCGGCGTGCGCCCGCGCGACAACAAACGCAGCACCGCGCGCGCTAACATGCGCCAAGCGCGGCATGTCGAGGCGTAAAATTCGATATAAACGTAAGTATTTGATTTAATTGAATATTTTTTGAGTGCTTTATGAGACGATTCAACCCCTTCGAACACGCGCGCAACGTGTTGGGCGAGAAGCTGCAATCGTGCAGCGAAAACCCGGTGACCGGTTTTTATCGCGACGGCTGCTGCAACGTCGGGCCGGATGACGTGGGCGTGCACTCGGTGTGCGTGCGCGTGACGGCGGAGTTCTTGGAATTTTCCAAGGCGCGCGGCAACGACCTATCGACACCGATGCCGCAATTCGGCTTTGAAGGTTTAAAGCCCGGCGACCAATGGTGCTTGTGCGCGCTGCGCTGGAAAGAAGCCTTCGATGCCGGCATGGCGCCGCGCGTCGTGCTGCGCGCCACCAATGAAATCACGCTGGAGGTGGTGGCGTTGGCGGACTTGAAAAAGTATGCGGTTGACCTTAGTTAATAGAGCATCGAATAAAGTAAACGTTCGCCCTTCGACGGGCTCAGGACGAACGGGAAACATAACATCCGTTCGCGATGAGCCAGCCAGTAGGGTGCGCACTGCGCACCAGCCCGTCGTCGGCAGCGGTGCGCGATGCGCACCCTACCACTACTGATAGAACCACCGTTCGCCCTGAGCCCGTCGAAGCCTGTCCTGAGCTTGTCGAAGGGGGCGATTGGCGATGCATAAGGCACAAAAAGCAATCCTCACTGGAAACCAAATGGCCGACTACGATTCCAAAACCCAACTCGCGCTGCCGGGCAACAACCTGGTGACCATCACCCATGTGGTGTATGGGTTACATGCGTTCAGCGCCATCGTCGGCTTGACCACGGCGGCGTTTATCGTGACCGCGTTTTTAACCGGCTGGCCCTCGATCATCGCGGTGATCATCAATTACGTGAAGCGCAACGACGTTAAAGGCACCTATCTCGAGTCGCATTTTGCCTGGCAGATACGCACCTTTTGGTGGGCGCTGTTGTGGCTGGTGCTCGCGTTTTTGGTTTCCATACCCCTGGTGCTCATCATTATCGGCATCCCGCTGGCGTGGGCTTTGTTCGTGATCATCGGCATTTGGGTGCTCTACCGCATCACCCGCGGCTGGCTCGCGCTGTTGTCGAATAAACCGATGCCGATGTGACGCGGCGCCGATGCGCATCGACAAATGGCTGTGGGCCGCGCGTTTTTACAAAACGCGCTCGCTCGCGCAACAAGCGGTGGAGGCGGGCCGCGTCAAATTAAACGGCGAGCGCGTCAAGCCCGCGAAAGAGCTGCGCGTGGGTGACACGCTCGATCTGCGCATCGCCACGCAAGATTGGACGATTAACATCCGCGCATTAAGCGACAAACGCGGCCCCGCGGCAGTGGCGCAAACGCTTTACGAAGAAACCGAGGAAAGCCGCGCGCGGCGCATCGCACAATTACTCATGCGCAAACTTTCGGTGGAACCCGCGCATGATCGCCAAGGTCACGGGCGGCCTACTAAGCGCGAGCGGCGGCAGTTGGAGCGGTGGCGGGGTGAGTAAAAACTGAAAATACATCGAACTGCTGCCGGCAGGCTGTTCGCTATACGGCGTTTCCTCGCCATCACAGCTTCACCGCGAAAGTGCCGGGTAAGCGAATAAACGCAAAGATAGAACGACCAGTCGCCCTGAGCTTGTCGAAGGGCGATTGTCGTATGGACAGGCACAAGCGATCCCTGGCAATGCATCAGCGCATTAATCTTAAGGTCACGCCCAAGGCGCCCGCACCGCATCCCCCTTAATCGTCGTGCGATGCATGATGCGCCGCTGCGCGGTGTCGATTTCGGTACGGTAGTGCATGCAGCAGCGGTTGTCCCACAGCACGGTGTCGCCTTCCGTCCATTTGTGCATCCACGCGTATTTTTCTTGCGTGGCGTGTGCCCACAGTTTATCGAGCAGCGCTTCGCTATCGGCGTTGGACATGCCGATGATGTAGTTCGACGGCCACACGCGGCGGCGGCCCAGGTAGAGCGCTTTTTTGCCGGTGACCGGGTGCAAGCGCACCAGCGGGTGGGTGGGGCCTTGCACTTCTTCCGGCGTGGTCGGCGGTTTCACGCCGGGGCGCAGCACGCCGGCGCTATTGCGGCTGGAATCGTGCACTTGCGATTTGCCTTCGATGGCTTTTTTCAAATCGTCTGGGAGTTCTTCGTAGGCGAGATATTGGTTGTTGAATGAGGTGTCGCCGCCGCCGTTCGTCGGAACTACCAGCGCGTGCAGCATGCTGCCGGCGGGCGGCACTTCGACGTACGAGTTGTCGCTGTGCCACACCACTTCGTAACTGCCGAGGCCGCCGTTGTCCATCACCGGTTTGCCGTCGCGGCCGATGTTGGAAATGATCGACACGCTGGGGTGCTTGGAGATCATGTATTCGTCGTCGACGTGTTCGCCTTGCGCGAGGTGATATTTGCGCGCGGCGGCGGTGTGCGGCGGGCCAAACACTTCGGACACCGCCATTAATTGATCGTCGCTCATTTTCGGGCCGTGCCAATACAGCACCATGTGTTTGGCCCACGCGTCGCGCAGCGCTTGTTTGACATCGTTGGGGATCGGCAGTGTGCCGTTAAAACCGCGAATTTCCGCGCCTACGGCTTTGCCGGTGGGGATGACTTGGAAGTTGGCTAGGGTGTTGGCGGTGGCAGTGTTGACTGTGTCGGGCATAGGGCGCTCCTGTAATTCCCCCAACTGTCGTTCCCGCGCAGGCGGGAACCCATAACACAGTGCCACTTGAGGCACCCTATGGATTCCCGCCTGCGCGGGAATGACGGGAGAGGCTTATGACGATTTGCGCTAGCGGCGCGTGAAGAGTTTCTGAACAGGTTCATTCTGTTACCGCGCGGCGAGTGCGTCAAGACGCCTCGCGCTCATCATCGATAATCTGCCCATCGATGTAATACCAGCGCCCGTCCATGCGCACAAAGCGGCTGATTTCATGTAATCGTTGCGCACGGCCGCTGGTGTCGCGATGGCGCGCGACGAATTCGACAATGCCGGCGTCGCCTTCTGCTTCCGCGCGGCGCACGTCGAGCCCCAGCCATTTCACCGGCCACAATTCGAGTTCGCCCGGCGCGGTCGAAGGGTGCCAGGTGGCGAGCAAATAATCGCTAAGCCCCGCTACGTACGCGCTGTAGCGCGAGCGCATCAGCGCTTCGGGCGTGGGCGCGGGTGTACCCGTGTGCCATTGCCCACAGCAGTCGGTATAAATGTCGCCGCTGCCGCAAGGGCAGGGCGCGTGGGCTTTGATCGCGGGCAAAGTGTGAGGTCGCGCGGAGTGACTTAACCGTTCGTATATCATACGCGTCGAACCACATTAGACGAGGCGCACGCATCATGGACACTGGACTTAAAGGCAAAACCGTTCTAATCACCGGCGCAAGCCGCAACGTCGGCCAGCTCGCCGCGGACTATTTCGCGCGCGAAGGCGCGAACCTGGTGATTTGCACCAGCAGCAAAATGCAAGGGCTGGAAGAAACCGCGGCGATGGTGCGCAAGCGCGGCGCCGAGGTGGTGGCGGCGCAATGCGATGTGACCGACGGCGCGCAGGTGGCCAAAATGGTCGACGCCGGCGTCAAAAAATTCGGCGGTATCGACGTCGTGGTCAACAACGCAGTCTACCGCTCCGACGTGAAAGACAAAGGCTTTCTCGAACAGCCGTACGAAATCTGGCAGCGCAATATCGACGTCAACTTGAACGGCCCGTATCACGTGTGCCGCGCGGCGATTCCGCACATGAAGAAAAAAGGCTGGGGGCGCATCGTCAATTACTCCGGCATAGCGCCGTTTCGCGGCGAGGGCGCGGCGAAAGCGCTGGTGAAGATCGGTATCGTCGGTTTCACCCGCGGGCTCGCCACCGAATTCGCGCCGCATGGCATCACCGCCAACTGCATCGGCCCCGGCACCATCGACACCGAGCGCGAGACGCACCTGCGCGAAAAGAAATTACACGCCGAGCAGCCGATACGCCGCTTGGGCAAGCCGGAAGAAATCGCCGAGCTGTCGGTTTATCTGGCGAGCGAGCAGGCGGGGTTTATCACCGGGCAGTGTTATTTGGTGAACGGCGGGTTGTATTACATGTAATTTGTGCCAATCGCGAGTTGATCTGACAGGCAACGTCAGAACACGCGCCAGGCGACTGGGTAGAGCAGGACTTGCCGGTCAAGGCATTAAAGTCGATGCCCGAAGCCGGTCGTCCAGTCGTAAGGGCGCGGGGTGGCGCGCGGAAATATCGTCTATGCCCTTATTTCGAGAATTGTCAAAGATTGACAATCTATGCTATATTGGTTCTATTCTGGCTTGAACAGGTGAACCATGAACGTCAATCTCACGCCGCAACTGGAGCAGCTGGTAAAGCAAAAGGTGCATACCGGGCTTTATAACAACGCGAGCGAAGTCGTGCGCGAAGCCCTGCGCATGATGGCGGTGCGCGACGAGGCAGCCAAGGGTTTCGCGCAGCTTCACGCGGGCAAGACCGTGCCCCTTAATATAGCGGCCGCCAAACGCACGGCCAAGGCGAATGCGAGGAAGCGCCGCGTGGTCAATCCGCTTGTCACGGGCTGATTTTACTGTCGTTCTTTCGGAACTGGCCGCGCTCGACCTCGCGGATATTCTTCAATATACCCTCGAACAATGGGGCGAACGGCAGATGGACGTGTATGCCGCCAAGCTCAACCGGGGCTTACGGCAACTTGCCGCCAATCCCCGACTGGGTAAGCCGCGTGACGATTGGTATCCGGGCTGCCGCTGTTTTGCCGTCGAACATCACCTCGTGCTGTATGAGGTTGAAGCACAGGAAGTGCGCGTGGCTCGGTTTTTTCATGAACGGGTGGATGTGCCACGACATCTTTGATGTTGCGCCGTCGCAAGAAGGGTCGTTTGCGTAATCTCGGCAGTCGGCCAGTTCCGGACGCTCACGGAGGGCGAGGCTACGTCCGTTTGTCAGACCATAGCAGACGTTATACTTTTGTTTGCAAGCTGTAGTGCTCACGTCGATAAGCACTTTGACGTGGTCGATATACTATGAGCTACGTGTTATCTAACTTCGCTCGCTCCCAAAGCATCTACTCAGTAGCCAAACTATATGCAAGTAATGCAGCAAACTGAACTTGTTACGAATGACGCGACGATCGTCGGCCTTACAAACGTCAATATCATTCTCGGTCGCAATGGCGCGGGTAAGAGCCGATTCCTCCGAAGCCTCGAAATGGGTTTGGCCAACTCGACTGACTTTAATGTTCGATATCTCAGCCCAGAGCGCGGCGGAGTCTTCAAAAGAGGTGGCAATGTCGACACCCATATGGAGGCCAATAAAGACTGGCTGCGGAATAATAGGAACAAAAATCAAGTTGGCGATTTCAAGGCAGTGTCGGCATACCTCATTAGGGACGTCGAAGTTACATATTTGCGTCGGCTTGCGAGCACTCCTTCCATACGCCAAGACGCTGATAGGAACTTCCACACTGATCGCCTAGAAAAGATAAATCGCTTACTCATAAATATTTCTCTTGAGTTGGAGCGAGCAGAGTTTGTTCTTCGCAATGCTTCTGGAGAACCCATCGCCCCAGAGGACATCAGTAGTGGCGAGTCCGAGGCTATAGCACTCGCTTCAGAGATCATGTATTTCTTCGAAACATTGGATAAGTCGAAATTCAACGTCTTGCTTCTTGATGAGCCTGATGTACATCTTCATCCCGACCTTCAAGCTCGACTCGCCAAACTAATCAAAAGCGAGATTGAAGCCCTGTCGCCTGAGGACCGCTCAAGATCAGCAATTTGCCTCGCGACTCACAGCACACCGCTGGTTTGCGCCTTCGCCGATTCGAAGTACACCTCGATCGGAACTAAAGACTTCGGCACAGTAGTGTCCGGACGTTGAGTGCCCGAAACGTGCTAATTGGTTGATTGTAAATAAATAACAGATGATTTTTTCTGGTCTCGATTTGAACAGCGTTTTCTCGATTTGCGATCCTGCGAGCAAC
>VGIF01000035.1 GCA_016868015.1 Betaproteobacteria bacterium | reverse complement strand
TTCCGGCCGCGCTTTGGTGTGCGCGATCAACTCCTTGACGCTGGTGGCCGGCACGCTGTTGCTCACCGACAGCACGTAGGAGGTGTAGACCAGCAAAATCACCGGCGCGAAATCCTTCAGCGCTTCGTAGCGGATATTCTTGAACAAATGCGGATTGACCACATGCGTGGGCGAAACGGTGAGCAAGGTGTGCCCGTCGGGCGCCGCGTTCGCGGTCAACTCGCCGGCGAGATTGCCGCCGAAACTCGGACGATTGTCCACCACGAAAGCCTGGCCCAGGGCGTCGGCGAGTTTCTGTGTCATGATGCGGGTGATGGTGTCGGTGCCGCCGCCGGGCGCAAGCCCGACGATCACCCGCACCGGACGAACGGGGTAATTTTGCGCCACCGCGGCTGCGGCAAGCGCGAAACTACCCGCCAACAAAAGCAAATAGCGACCGATACGAACCCCTTGCGCGTGCATGAAGACCTCCTCGTTGATGGCGGTAGAAGCGTTGGTGGCGTGGTGTCTGCGTAGTGCAATCGTATCGCACGCGGTGCGCGAGGAGGAAGCTTGAGTCCACCAAGTGTTTTTAGTAAGCGCTTGATTTTAAAGGTATTTTTAAAATCGTTCAATAGGGTGCCTGGGGTTGCCGCACGCTGCGCGGTTACCGCGGCGGCGGGCGCTGCGTTGCTGATGGGGAGCGCACTCGCGCAGGCGCAAGCCGCCGCGGCAAGCGCCGCGCAGACCTGGCCCACGCGCCCGGTGCGCCTGCTCATGCCGTATGCGCCGGGCGGCGGTGTGGACACCGTGGGCCGCGCGCTGGCGCAAAAGCTCAGCGAGCTTAGCGGCGTGCCGGTGATCCCGGAAAATCGCCCCGGCGGCACCGGCATCCTCGCCTCCGAAATGTTGATGCGCGCGCCGCCCGATGGCGCCACGCTGATGGTGTCGGCGCTGGAGTTCGCCATCAATCCGGCGCTGCGCTCGAAGCTGCCGTACGACTCGCTGAAGGACTTTACGCATATTTCGCAATTGGCCAGTGTGCAGTTCTTGCTGGTGAGCCATCCGTCGGTGCCGATCAAAACCGCGCGCCAGATTGTCGAGCTCGCCAAGGCGCAGCCGGGCAGACTGACCTATGGTTCATCCGGCACCGGCGGCGGGCCGCATCTGGCGGGCGAGTTGTTTCAACTGCTGGCGGGCATCCGCTGGACCCATGTGCCGTTCAAGGGCGCGGCACCGGCTTCGGTGGCGGTGATGAGCGGGGAGGTGGATTTTTCCTTCGGCAGCACCATCGGACTGGCCGGCCCGGCCAGGGCGGGCAAAGTGCGCGCCATCGCGGTGAGCGGCGCGAAGCGTTTTGCGCAGTTGCCCGACGTGCCCACCATTGCCGAATCGGGCGTGCCCGGTTACGTCGCCGATGGCTGGTATGGCTATTACGGCCCGCCGCAGATGGCGGCCGAGCTGGTGCGGCGCATTCACGCGGAAACCGCGCGTGCCTATGGTAGCCCCGATGTCAAAACGCGGCTGGAGCGCGTGGGCAACGAATACGTGATGAGCACGCCCGAGCAATTCTTGGCGTTTTTGCGCGAGGAACTGGCAAAGTGGGCGCGCGTGGTGAAAGCGGCGAATCTGAAAATCGAATAACGCCCGCGCAACTGCGTTACGATGGCGGCCGTTTAGCCGCGGGAGAAATTCATGCTCACCATCGACTGCCAAGTCCACCCCTATCAAGCCAACACCCCAGCGCGCCCCTGGGCCAACCCGCATGAGGGGCAGCGTGCCCACGTCAGCGCCGATGAAATGGTGATGGCGATGGATGCCGTCGGCGTGGATGGCGCGATCGCGGTGTCGCCGCGCGGCATGTATGCGTTTGATCCGAGTTACGCGATTGAAGTGCAGCGCGCCTACCCCGAGCGCTTCGCCATCGTGCGCCCGTGCGACCCCGAAAACCCCGCGGTGGGCGAGACCATCGCCGAGTGGAAGCGCGTACCCGGTGCGGTCGCAGTGCGCTTGATGCTCGGCCGGCACTTGGGGCTTAACACTGGCATGGCCGGCACCGACATCATCGCCAAGGAAGCCGCGCGGCATAGCCTGCCCGTGAATTTTCAATGCGGCGGCAACCTCGACGCGGCGATGGCGCTGATCGATCGCCACCCCGAAACGCGCTTTGTCCTCGATCACCTGGCGATGTATCAGCCGCGCAAGGCGCCCGCCCCGCCCGATGCGTGGGCCGACCTGTCCAAAATACTCGCGTTAGCCCAGCGCGCGAACGCGGTGATCAAGGTGAGTGGCGCTTGCACGATGTCTACACAACCGTATCCGCATGAGGACATCTGGGACAACTTGCTGCGCATCTTCGACGCCTGGGGCCTCGACCGCTGCCTGTGGGGCACCGACTGGACGCGCACCTATCCGCTGTTTCCGTACATCAACGGCGTGGACCCGTTTCGGCTGACCACGCGCTTGAGCGAGAACGACAAGGTGAAGTTGATGGGTGAGACTTGTGCGAAGGTTTACGGGTGGCGGCCGGGGAGCCGGTTGGTGGGGCGGCATCCTAAGGGGCGGGGGGAGTGAGTGGTGCGGGTTAGGCGTCACGCGCAACCTTAGGTCCAGGATAGTCGTCAAGCGGTTCCCAACCAGCCGAAAGGCGTTTGCGTGCCGCGCGCAGCAGCGTTTGAAACTGAGAATCGAACGGCTCCACGAGAGTTTCCTCCAACGCGCCTCTTACCTTGCTCAGCACAATAAATTCTGCGACATGTTCAAATTCCAGTTGGTTGGCCTCTTGAAATCGAGCCAGAAAGTCGAAAAGGACTAGGGCTTCGTCGTCAGTGAGGCCGATGTCCATAGGTGTGATCCTTTTTGTGAAATCTAAAGGCGCAGTGGCATGATTTTGGAGTGGGCTTCACGCAGCCTGCCGCAGATCATAATCACGAATCAACACATCCGCAGGAAGACCGAGCCCTTCCGCAAGCCTGCGTATCATCTCCAGGCTCAAGGGCCGCACGCGATTTAGCACCTCGGCCACGCGCGCGCGCGAGCCGATGTACGGTTCCAGGTCTTTGCGCGTAAGCTCGCGCGCCTCCATGACATGGAGCAAAAACGCTATCGGGTCGGGGTCGGGAATTGGGAAGTGCTTGCGTTCGTAAGCTTCGACCAGCAGCGCCAGCACTTCCAGCCGGTCGGCTTTGGGCGAGCCGTCGGGGGCGTTCCAAAGCCCTTCGATTTCCTTTAACGCGGCTTGATACTCGCGCTTGTTGCGGACGGGGCGTAGTTCCATGGTATTTACCTCAAATGGTGGCGGCGTCGATTTTGTCGTAATCGGCATGCGTGCCGACAAAGCGCACAAACATCGTGCCGCGGTTGTAGTGCACGGCGACGATCAGCCGGTAGTCATTGCCTTTGATGTTAAACACAACGCGATTGTTCGCGATGACGCTGGCGCTGCGGTAAGCCGCTTTTATCTCGGCCGGCGTGCGCCACTTCGCGCGGCTCGCCAACGCAAACCATGACCGTAACGGAACTTCCGCGGCCGGGTGTTTTTGCCAAAAATCCCGCAAGGTCTTGACCGCGATGACGCGCATGGCGCACTCTAACACGCTCCCGAATCGGGAACAAGCGGGCGTTGGTGGAATAGGTGGAGCGTAGTGAAGCAGGATGGGTGGAGCGAAGCGCAACCCATCAAGAAAAGTGTACGCGCAACGATGGGTTGCGCTTCTCTCCACCCATCGGCTACTGCGGCTCCAACCCCCGCGCGCGAAACACCTGCGCCGCCTCGGCTGAACTCGATAAAACCAACAGTGCACCCGCTTTGGCTTCGATCGCATCAATTCGCGGCGGACGGCGTTGCAAGCTCCATAAAGTTTAACGCCGGAAACCGCCGAAAATCTCCATCGAACGAAACCAACCGGTAGTTCCCCGCAAGGCAAAACGCGGCGAGATAGGCGTCAGTCCACAGGCGATGCGGGAAGCTCGGCGCGCAGGTGAGCGCTTGAAAGTGGTCGTCGAGGCCCGCCGGTTCCCCCAGAAAACGCAGAATCGGGATCGCGAGAAACTGGCGGTAGATCGCCCATGCTTCTTGCGGGCTTAACGGATTAGCTAGCAAGCGCGCATGGGTGGAAAGCCGCATCAAGCCCAATGCGGTAACGCGGCAAAACGCCAGCGTTTCGGCGCGCTGGGTTTCCCAATAACGGCGCGCGGCCTGGTGCTGCACGTGACGCTGGTCGATGAGCGCGAGCCAGACGTTGATATCGGGCAGATCGATCACTGACGCGGCAAGTTCCGCTGCGCGGCGCGTTGCGCTTGGCCGAGGTCTTCGTCGTCGAGGATGGTTTGAAGCTCGGCGTTGCTCAGCGCGGGCGTGATGCTGCCGTCGGCCTTGCGTGCGATCGGAATGGCGTAGGTGGCGCGCGGTGACTGCGCTGTCGGCGGCTGCGGCCCTTCGTTGAGGCCGCGCTCGATAAACTCGGTCACCAGTTCCTTCAATTTGTAACCGCGCAGCGCCGCCTCGGCCTTAAGCTTGCGGAAGGTTTCCTCAGGCAGGTCTAGGGTGGTTCGCATAAAAACATTTTTACACTAAAGCATATTTTCGTCAAGTCTAGATGGGTCTGTAAATGCGATTATAATTATTAATACATTGAATTAATTGCATAAATACGCTTCGCGGTGCATGAGCTAGCGACCGACCTTCTGTGGCTTCAACCCCCGCGCGCGAAACACCTGCGCCGCCTCGGCCGAATTCAAAAACGCCAGTAGCTTGCGCGCCAGTGCTTGCTGCTGCGATTTCACAAAAACGCCGCCGGCGTTGATCGACAACTGCTGCACCTGCTCCGGAATCGGCCCCACGTAATCCACGCCGGCGACCGCCATGATTTCGGGCACTTGTTGCACGGCGAGCGTCGCCTCGCCTTTCACCACGAGTTCGGCGACGAGGCCGCCGGGCTGCATGCGTGCCTTGGCCTTGATCGCGTCTTCGATGCCGAGTTTTTTGATCAAGCCCGCGAAGTAAATGCCGCTGGCGCCTTCGGTGGTGTAGGCCACCGATTGAGCGTTGAGCAGCGCGCGCTTGAATGCCTCCACGCTGGATAAGTCCGGCTTGGGCGCGCCTTTTGATACGCCGACGCCGATGCCGTTTTGGGTGAGCACGCGCAGGCTGTCGGCGACGATGTAGCCTTCTTTGGCGAGCTGCTCCAGCGCCGCTTTGCCCATGACGCCGATGTCGAAGTTTTGCCCTGCCTTGATTTCGCGCAGCAGAATCTGACCGGGTTCAAAGTGAATCTCGATCTTGCAGTTGTTCGCACGCTCGAACTGCGGCATCAGTTCGCGAAATGACGCGGACATGCCGTTGCCGGAGCAGAGGTTTAAGGTGGTCATGAGCTTCCTTTGAGTGAAAATAAAATATTCAATAAAATCATATACTTACGATGATCCTCCGAATGCGCGCGGCGCAAGGTGGGTGAACATCAGATCGAAGCTTTCGCGGGTGATCGCCACCGCGGCGCCGTGCGCGGCGAGTTGTTCGCTGCTGACCAGCGCATCGCCCGCATTGCCGACTGAAGCTTGCGTAAAGCCTTCGAGCACTACCACCCAATTGGGATATTGCGTCGGGCGGCCTTGGCGCTCGACCGGTTTCATATCGCTGGCCTGTTGATCGGCGACGATAAAATGCGCGCCGAGAATATCGTAGCGTTGCGCGCACGCGGGCAGCGCTTGGTTCACCAGAAATTGTTCGAGTTCGGCTTCGCGGCCAGCTTGCGGATCGAGGCGCAGCGTCAGCGCCGCACCACCCATGCCTTGGCCGAACGAGGCGCGCACGCGCGACAGGCCGCGAACGCTGTCGCGCACATAGGGCGTGGTTTGGCGGGTGAGCGCGCTCGGTGCGTTGGCTTTCGCCATATAGTCGGTACCGATCAACACCGATAGATCTTCGACTTCATACAGCGTTAAAAACTGCCGCTCGGCCCGCTGCCCGAAGTAACGCCGCCCGCGCAAAAAGCCGGGGATCGCCACGCGTCCCGGCATGTGTTCGCCGCATTGCCACGCCTCGTACGCGGCGCGATGTTCGGGCGCGACGTTGGTCCAGTTGATCATGACGCCTTTGCCAAGCAGCATGGTTGTTCCTTCTCGGGCAGCAGTCGTAGTGGTGGCGCGCGAGTCGCGGCACGCGCTTTACAAAAATGGCGTACGACACCGCACGCGTGCCACGAAAGTCGCGCGCGGGAAGGCGTTCGGCGCTTGTGTACTCCGGTAATCCGGTACGCCGTTACGCCGTCGCGGCTTCGCTTTCCTTCACTGCGTAAACATCGGCGATATTGACCAGCCCCTTGAACTCGATCGCGTTGCCGCAGCCGTCGCTCACCGTCATCAGCATTTGCTCGCGGATCGAGCCTTTTTGCGTGACGCTGGCTTCATTGATGTAGGTCACGCCCTGCGCTTTCATGCGCGCGTTGATTTTCTCGAAGTCGGCGAGCGTCATCACCACGCCGAAATGGCGCAGCGGTGTCGCCAGCGCGCCGCCGATTTTGCGGCCCTTGTCGCCGACCACGTCTTCCGGCGCTAGGTGCGCGACGATGTGATGGCCGAAAAAATTAAAATCCGCGCGGCCTTTTAACTTGCGGCCCTCGGGGCATTGCAGAATGTCCCCGTAGAACTTGCGCGCTTGATCGAGATCGCTGACGGCGAATGAAAAATGAAATAGCGTGGCGGCCATAATGTGTATCCGTGTGTCGGCGGTTGAAGATCGAAGCATGCTACGCCGGGGCTGGCGTGCTGGCAATCGCGTCGCGCGGCGCCAACATTTATCGGCGGCGGCCTTCGGTTAGAATGAACGGGGTACTTTCCCACCGATAATGACGAGTGCTTATGCAACCTTGGCGCAACCCCAACATCATCTCCTTTGACCGCTGCGTCGCCGACTTTCACGCGGGGCGCGACACGCCGCGCGATTTTTTGGAGCGCTGCCTCGATGTCATCGACAAGCGCGACAAAACAGTGCGGGCGTTTGTCACGCTGAACATAAAAGGTGCACGCAAAGCCGCGGACGCGGCGACGAAGCGTTACAAAGCCGGCAAGCCGTTGTCGATGGTCGACGGCTGCCCAGTGGCGATCAAGGACATCATCGCCACCGCCGACATGCCCACGCAAATGAATAGCCCCGCGTTCAAGGACTGGCAGTCGGGGCAAGACGCGGCGTGCGTGGCGGCATTGCGCAAGGGCGGCGCGGTGATTATCGGCAAAAGCGTGACCACTGAATTCGCGATCGGGTTTTCGGGGCCGACGACGAACCCGTTCGATGCCACGCGCACGCCGGGTGGTTCGTCAAGCGGTACCGCTGCTTCGGTGGGCGCGGGCATGGTGCCGGTGGGGCTCGGCACGCAAACGCAAGCGTCGACGCTGCGGCCTGCATCGTTTTGCGGCGCCGTGGGTTACAAGCCGAGCCTCGGGCAACTGCATTTGGCGGGCGTGCATCCGTTATCCGCCACCTGCGATCACTTGGGCGTGATCGGCGCTACACTCGGTGACGTGTGGCGCACCGCGTCGCAAATCTCGCTCGGCATCGGCAGCCCGGGGCGGCGCTTTTTGCAGGGTGCGGGCGCGCAAGTGCCGGCGGCGGTGAAGCCGCGCAAGCTGATCCGCCTCTACACGCGCGGCTGGACGGAAATTGATGACGCGACCAAAACCCAATTCGAACTGGCGATCGACGCGCTGGCGCAAAGCGGCGTTGAAATCGCGAGCCGCCACAACAACGCCGCCGTCGCCGCGCTGGAAGATCAGCTAATGGCCGATGTCGATGACGCGCTCGACATCGTCGCGTATGAACTACGCTGGCCGTTCGAGGATTACATCGCGCGTTTCGGCAAAAAAATCGGCGAGCGTTTGCACGGCCTGGTGAAACGCGCCAACGAAATGACGCCCGCCGATTACGAACGCTTGCTCGATACGCGCAGCGCGATGCGTCGCTTGTGGCGCGACACCCTGACGGCGCTAGACGCTGATGGTTATGTGACGCTCGCGTCCTCCGGCCCTGCGATCAAGGGTTTTGAGTACACCGGCAACCGCACGTTTTTGATCTACGGTTCGTGGCTGGGCTTGCCAGCGTTTAGTTTGCCGTTGTTGCAAACGCAAGGTTTGCCGTTCGGGCTGCAGTTGATTGGGCTGCCGGATGAAGATGGGGCGCTGGCGGGTGTGGCGAACGGCGTGATGCGCGCGTTGGGTGCTGAACGAAATTGCTAATGACGATAGACCTCGAAAAAATTTTTTTGACGCAGATGAACGCAGATTTACGCAGATTTTTCCGGGATTAATCTGCGTTCATCTGCGTCAATCTGCGTCTAAGGTGTTTAATTAAAAAAGTTAATAAAATCAAATACTTACATTTATACCTTGGTTTGGGCGTGTTGCTGGTCGCGTCGCTTGCGCACGCGCAGCAATACCCGACACGCCCGATTCGTTTCATCGCGCCGTATGTGCCGGGCGGCGGTGTGGATTTTGTGTCGCGCGTGATCGCCACCAAGTTGTCGGAAACCATCGGCCAGCAAGTCATTGTCGAAAATCGTCCCGGCGCCGGCACCAACATCGGTTCGGAATTGGTGGCGCGCGCGGCGCCCGATGGCTACACCATTTTGGTGGGCGGCGTGCCGAATGTGGTGAACCCATTTTTGTTCAAAAAGCTGCCGTACGATGTGATCAAGGATTTCGCGCCGGTGACGCAAACCACCACCGCGCCGAACATACTCGCGGTGCACCCCTCGCTGCCGGTGCGTTCGGTGAAAGAATTGATCGCGCTCGCCAAGGCGCGTAAGGGCGAACTTACCTTTGCCTCGGCGGGCATCGGCAGCTCCAACCATTTATCGGGCGAATTGTTTCGCGTGATGGCGGGCGTTGATGTGGTGCACGTGCCGTACAAAGGCGGGGGTGCCGCCGTTGTCGATTTGATCGCCGGCCAGGTGACGATGTATTTCGGCACCACGCCGAGCACCGTGCCGCACGTGCGCACGGGGCGGCTGCGCGCGCTGGGCGTCACCACGTTAAAACGCTCGCGCGCGACACCCGATATTCCGACGCTGGACGAAGCGGGCCTCGCCGGTTTTGACAACGCCGCGTGGCACGGCTTGTTCGCGCCCGCGGCGACGCCGCCGGCGGTGGTCAACCGCTTGTCGAGCGAAGTGGTGAAAGTGCTGCGCCTGCCGGAGACGATCGAACGCATGGGCGCGCAGGGCGTGGATGTGATTGCGAGCACGCCGGAGGCATTGGCGGCTTATGTGAAGCAGGATTTGGTGCGGTATGAGAAGCTGATTCGGGCTGCGGGGATTAAGGTTGAATGATGTCTTAGGGAGATTGTCATGCAAGGCCTCGAACAAGCAGTCCCGCACTCCACCGGCACGGCACCACCCAAACTCATAGCCCCCGCCAAAACCGCCGACTGCCACATCCACATCTACGATGCGCGCTACAACGCGCAATCGCGCATCATCGATAACAGCACGGTGGCCGAATACCGCTTGCTGCAAAAGCGCATCGGTTTCGAGCGCGTGGTGATCGTCACGCCGCGTTGTTATGTCACCGACAACACGGTCACTGTCGACGCGATCAAGGCACTCGGTATCTATAACGCGCGTGGCGTGGCGGTGCTGCGGCCCGATGTCACCGACGCGCAACTCAAGCAATTAAACGACGGCGGCATCCGCGGCATCCGCTTCACCGTCGGCGAACCCAAGACGGCGGTCACCTCGATCGACATGATTGAGCCGCTCGCCAAACGCATCGCGGCTTACGGCTGGCACGTGCAACTGAACATGCCGTGCGACAAAATCGCCGAGCACGCCGACATGCTGCGCCGGTTGCCCACCCAAGTAGTGTTCGATCACCTGGGCCATCCGACCATCGAGGAAGGCATACGACACCCATCACACGCGGTGATCCGCGGCATGCTCGATCAGCGTAAAGCGTGGGTGAAAATTTCCGGCGCCTACATGAACACCCGAATCGGCCCGCCGACATATGCCGATGCAACACTCGTCGCGCAAGCATTTGTGAAAGCCGCGCCCGAGCGTCTGGTGTGGGGCAGCGATTGGCCGCACCCCACGCCCAAGGTGCCGCCGGATGACGCGGTGTTGTTTGATTTGCTGACGACTTGGGTGGCGGATGACGCTACGCGTAATCGTATTCTCGTGGAGAATCCGCAGGTGCTTTATGGGTTTCCGAAGTAGTATTTGCGAATGCTAACCCAAACGCCGCCGGTGTCGGGTTTTCCTGCGCGCGGCGGTTTCATTCGCTATATTTCAGACTAACGTTGCCGGGAGAGACACATGCAAAAGAGAGACATCAAAATTCGTTCCAGCGGCGAGGGCAAGGAATTCGATTGCTATATGGTCATCCCCGACGGCGCGGCAAAAGTACCGGCGGTGGTGCTGGCCGCCGCGGTGCACGGTGTTGATGGCGACATCCGCGCGATTGCAGATGCGTTCGGCGCGGCGGGTTACATTGCCGCGGCGCCGGATTTATTCTGGCGCACGGTGCCGGGGCCGCTCGGGCGTGACGACAATCGCACGCGTACGCGCTCCCAGCCGCGCTTGGAAGTGATCAAAAAGGGCGAGGCCGATATGGTCGATGCGTTGAACGAAGTCAAAAAGCTCGCGCAATTCAACGGCAAGGCGATCGCCATGGGTTTTTGTTACGGTGGGCCGTATGCATTGATCGGGCCCAAGCGATTGGGCTACGCCGGTGGCGTGTCGTGCCACGGCACGCAGTTGGGCGATTACATCCAGGAACTCGAAGGCAACAGCGGGATCATTTCCATCACTTGGGGCGACAAGGATCACGCAGCACCCCCCAACGTGCAGGAGATGTATCGGGCCGTGCCCGCGCGGCATAAAAACGTCGATGTGAATATTTTCCCCGGCGTGTTGCACGGTTACATGATGAAGAGCAGCAGCGAGGCGTACGATCAGAAGACGTATGATTTCACCATGGGGCGGGCGCTGGCGATATTGAATGGGTTGCGTTGAACAAAAACGCAAAACCCATTTGCCACAGAGGGCACAGAGAAAACCGGGCATGCGGAGGGTAATTTTGCCGCGCGAATTCTCTGTGACCTCTGTGGCTCGTTGTTTTGTTGTTTTTGTCTTGGTGTCGTGGTTCTCAGATGTGGCGAGTGCCGCGTCCGCGCCTTACCCCACCAAACCCATCCGCCTCATCGTCTCCGGCGTTGGCGGCGCGGGTGACTTCTCCGGACGCTTAATCGCCGCCGATCTCACGCAACGCTTGGGTCAGCAGGTCGTCGTCGACAACCGCCCCGGCGGCGTCACGCCGGGCGAGATTCTGTTGAAGGCGCAGCCCGACGGTTACACGCTGATGATGGTGGGCTTTGTGGTTTGGTTGGCCCCCTTTATGCGCGAAAACGTCGCGTTCGACCCGCTGCGCGATTTCACGCCGGTGACGCTGGCGATCAACTCGCCCAACGTGCTGGTGACGCATCCTTCGTTGCGCGTGAAGACGGTGCAAGAGTTGATCGCGCTAGCCCGGCAAAAGCCCGGTGTGCTGAATTACGCGCTATCGGGCATCGGCAATTCCAATCACATCGCCGGCGAAATGTTCAATGCGATGGCGGGGGTGAACATCACCGCGGTGGCGTATCGCGGCGCCGCGCTGGCGTTAAACGATGTGTTGGGCGGGCGCGTGGAAATGATTTTCGCCACGGCCAATTCGTCCGGGCCGCATGTGGCGGCGGGGCGTCTGGTGGCGCTGGGCGTGACCAGCGCGCAACCCTCGCCGGTGGCGCCCGGCCTGCCGACCGTGGCGTCGCAAGGGTTGCCCGGTTATGAGTCGGCGGCCACCATCGGCGTGCTGGCGCGCGCGGGTACGCCGCCGGCGCTGGTGAATGTGCTGTATCGGGAAATCGCGCGTTACCTGCACTCGCCCGAGGCGCGCGAGCGGCTGCTTAAAGCGGGCATCGAAGCGGTGGGCAATACGCTGCGGGAATTCGCCGCGATTATCCGCGAAGACATGCGCATCAAAGGCAGGATCATCCGCGAGGCGGGCATCCGCATGGAATGAGCGTTACTTTTTCGCTAGTTCAAGCTCCGTTAGCAGCGCCTTGACCTCCGGATATTCTTCGTCGATGCGTTTTCTCATGGTCGCGGCGTTATTAAATTGGGCGGTGCCGCCGCGCAGGGCGATGTCCGCCGCCCATTCCGGGGTGTCGGTGAGGCGCTGCAGGAGGTTTTCCCAGTAGGCGACCTGGGCCGCGGTGATGCCCTTGGCGCCCCACACCGCGCGCCAATTGAACACCACCGTGTTCGCGCCTTGTTCGCGCCAGGTCGGCACGCCGGCGAAAAATTCCGGCAGGCGCTCGCCGGCGGACACCGCGATCACCCGCACGCTACCGGCTTTCATGTGCGGCACCCATAGCCCGATCGACACCGGCACCACGTCGACATGGCCGCCAAGCAGCGCGGTGATGGCCTGCGCGCCCGAGTTGAAAGTAACATTGCGCGTTTTGCGCACCTCGATGCCCGCGGCCTTTAACGCGATCGCCAGGCCCTGATGATTGGTGCTGCCCATGCCGCCGGCGGCCAGGCCGACGCTGAGCGCGGCGGGGTCTTTCCTAAGGCGCTCGATCAGATCGCGGCCCGACTTGACCGGCGAATCGGCCTTCACCGCAATGCCGATGTATTCTCCGAACAGCACCGCGATCGGCGTCACATCGTTGTAGTTGGCTCTGCCCAGCACGGTTTGCGCGAGCAAGCCCTTGTCGGTGTGATACAGATAATGGCCGTTGTCTTCGAACTGCCTGAGATAGGCGCGCGCCACCGTCCCGCTGCCGCCGGCCTTGTTCTGCACGTTAAACGGCACATCCAGCAAGCGCTGCGTCTGAAAAATGCGCTGCATTACGCGCGCGGTGTTATCGGGGCCGCAGCCCGGCGCACAGTTCAACACGATTTCCACCGCGCGATCGGGTTTCCACGCTTGTGCCGCCGCGTTAAGCGGCAGGCCGGCGAACCATGCCGCGGCAAACAGGCATTGCAACGTACGTAGCAGGTAAGCGGGTTGCATGGTTCCTCCTCTCGTGTGTGCGGCCAGACGGCGCCACTTTATGCTCCGGCATCGGCGCGGTCAATCGCGCGCGAACAGCGGCGGCGACCGAACGGCCACGGCGCGGCGCTTGGGTGAAATAACGTGATATTTTCCGCGCATGCCCGACCGTTACATCGCCCACCTCGACATGGATGCGTTTTATGCCAGCGTGGAATTGCTGCGTTACCCGCAATTGCGCGGGCAGCCGCTGGTGATCGGCGGGCGGCGGCGCATCGCGCCGCCCGCGGGGCAAGCGTTTGCGCGGTTGCGCGATTACACCGGGCGCGGCGTCATTACCACCGCGACCTATGAAGCGCGCGCGTACGGCGTGCATTCGGGCATGGGGTTGATGAAAGCGGCGAAGTTGGCGCCCGATACGTGGCTGCTGCCGGCGGATTTCGAGCAGTACCGGCGTTATTCGCGCATGTTCAAGGAGGCGGTGCGCACGATTGCGCCGCTGGTGGAGGACCGCGGCATCGATGAGATTTACATCGATCTCACCGAGTTGATCGGTGATGATGGCTGGGGGCGCGCGCGTGAAGTCGCGCTGCAATTGCAAACCGCGGTGCGCGAAGCGACGGGACTCTCGTGTTCGCTCGGCATCACGCCCAATAAGCTGTTGTCGAAAATCGCTTCGGAGCTGGATAAGCCCGGCGGCATCACGCTGATCGCGCAAGAGGATATCGAAGAGCGCATCTGGCCGCTCGCCGCGCGCAAGATCAACGGCATCGGTCCCAAGGCCAACGCGAAGTTGCAGGCCCTGGGCATCAACACCATCGGCGAATTGGCCACGGCCGATGCCGCGCTGCTGGTCAAACACTTTGGCAAAAACTATGCCGCGTGGTTGGCGGATGCCGCGCATGGGCGCGACGAGCGCGTCGTCAAAATCCATAGCGAACCCAAATCGATCAGCCGCGAAACCACGTTCGAGGACGATTTGCACCCGGTGCGCGACCGTGAGCGGCTGTCGCAAATCTTCACCGACTTGTGCATGCGCGTGGCGGATGATTTAAAACGCAAAGGGGTGCTGGGTAAAACCATCGGCTTGAAATTGCGCTACGACAATTTCAAAACCGTCACCCGCGATCGCACCATCGAAGCACCCACCGGTGACGCCAAGGTGATCCGCCGCGCGGCGGGCGAGTGTTTAAAGCGCGTGCCGCTCGACCGGCGTATACGCTTGCTGGGGGTGCGGGTGGGGGCGTTGAGTAAGCCGGGGGCGGTGGTTGCGCAAAAGGCGACGATGCCGCCGCGTGAGCCATCGTTGTTTGATGACGCCTGAGCTTGCCCGGCTTGATTACATCATCGCATCATCGAAGCGCGGGGTTGTAGGGTGCGCACCGCACGCGCGCCCACGATTGCGACGCGTGCGCGGTGCGCACCCTACCGCTGGGCCTAACCCAGTGTTTACATAAGTATCTGATTTTATTGAATATTTTTTAAATGTCCGCAACGCCTCAAACGAGCACTCACCGCCAGGTCTGGGCCATGGCCTGGCCCATTATTCTCGCCAACGTCACGGTGCCGCTGCTTGGTGCGGTGGACACCGCGGTGGTCGGCCATTTGCCGGAAGCCTATTACATCGGCGCGGTGGCGATCGGTGCGATGTTGTTCAATTACATCTATCACCTGTTCAACTGCCTGCGCATGGGCACCACCGGCCCCACGGCACAGGCGCGCGGCGCGGGGGATCACGCCGAAGTGCGCGCGATGATTGCGCGCGCGCTGCTGCTCGCCGCGGTGCTTGGCGGGGTGATCGTCGCGGCGCAACTGCCGATCCTCGCGTTCGCGTTTTGGGTGATCGATGCCAGCCGCGAGGTCGAACACTATGCACGCGAATATTTTTTGATTCGCGTGTGGTCGATGCCGGCGGTGCTGGGCAGCTACGCCATCATGGGCTGGTTCTACGGCTTGAAGAATGTGTATACGCCGCTGGTGATTCAAATTTTCGTGAATTGCCTGAACATCGTGCTGGCGCTGCTGTTTGTGCTGGTGTTTGACTGGGGCGTGCCGGGCGTGGCCGCGGCCTCGGTGATCGCCGAATACACCGGTTTGATCTGGGGCTTGTTCAGCGTGCAACGCACGCTTAACAAGCTGCCCAAAACCAACGACAGCGGCCGGCGTTCGCGTTTGCTCGACCCGGTGCAGCTAAAACGCATGGTGGCCATCAACGGCGACATTGTGTTGCGCACCATCTGCGTGGTCTCCGTGCTGGGGTTTTTCATGGCCAAAAGCGCGGAGTTGGGCGACGTGCAGCTCGCGGCCAACCAGGTGCTGCACCACTTTTTGATTTTCACCTCGTTTGCGCTGGACGGCGTGGCGCACGCGGCGGAAGCGATCCTCGGTGAATCGGTGGGGCGCAAGGATCGCGCGGCATTCCTGCACAGCATGCGCGTGGTGTTTTTGTGGTCGGGCGTGGTGGGCGTGATCAATATCCTGGTTTATGTGGTGGCGGGCCACGCCATCATTGCGCTGATGACCAGTATTCCCGAAGTGCGCGCGGCGGCGGCGAATTATTTATGGTGGCCAACGCTGATGCCGCTCGCTTCGGTGTGGGCCTACACCTATGACGGCGTGTATCTCGCCGCCACCCGCACCCGCATCATGCGTAACACCATGATCGCCGCGTTTGCGGTGTTTTTGATCGTGCTTTACACGCTGATGCCGCTCTTGGGCAACACCGGGCTGTGGATCGCGATGTTGGGGTTTCTCACCGGGCGCGGGGTGTTGCTGCATTTGTTTTTTCCGCGGGTGTTGCGCACGATTTGATACACTCGCCGCCGTTTTGTCCGAAAGGAAATTCGCTTGAGTTTTTCCAAGGCCGACGCCGACTTCGTGCGGCAACTCGCGCTGCGCTCGATTTCCAGCAACCGCGCGCCGGGCATGCATTTTCCGGGCTATTTTTCACGCCTGCGCTGCCGGCGTTATCAAACCGACGGTGTCGAATTCACGCTGGAGCCGGGGCCGCACTGCGCCGACGCCGAGGGCAATGTGCATCTGGCCGCGCAGTTGTTCTTGGTGGACATGGCCTTGGCCGCCGCCAATCGCGTGCACCTGGACCCGAACAGCCGCACCGCCACGCTGATGCTGCGCGTGGAATTCACCGGCGAGCCCGCGCGCGGCACGCTCTTGGCGAGCGGCCGCGGCAGCGGTTTTTCGCCGCGCACCGCGCTGCCCGAAAGCGTGTGCACGGGGCGTGTGACCGCGGATGGCCGCGAGGTCATGCGCACCTCGGGCACGTGGGTCGCGCCACCCGCGCCGCCGGGGGTTACCCCGCGCGGGCTGCCATGGGAGGGCGGCGAAGACGGCGCCACCTACCCGCTGCTTCACAAAAGCGAACTCGACGCGGTGGAAAAAGCGGCGCTTAAACGTATCGAAAAAGCCATGCGCACGGCGCAAAACCGCGATTTGTTAACGCCGTTGTGCGACCCGGTGGTCAAGCGCACGGTGTATGGCGCGAGCGGCAAACTTGCCGTGGGTTTACACATCGGTAATCGCGTGGGGCATGTACAAGGCGGGTTTTTGATCAACGCCGCGCTGGCGAGCGCTGCCGCGGCGGTGCCGGCGCATCCGCTAGTCACCGGCGCGTCGGCTTGGTACATCAGTCCCGGTCAAGGCAAGGCGATTCATGTGCGTTCGACCATCCTGCAAAGAGGGCGCAACATCGCGGTGGTGCGCACCGAACTGTTTAACGCCGATCGCAAGCGGGTGCTGGAAGTGGTGTCGAATCACGCCGTTGCAGCGCGGCCGTTAGCTTAGGTGCCACCCGCAAAACCCATCTGCCGCCACGCTTCGTAAACCACCACTGCCACCGCGTTGGACAAATTCAAGCTGCGCGCGCCGGTTACCATCGGCAGGCGGATGCGCTGGTCGGGCGGTACGGCGTTGATCAAGGTTTGCGGCAGGCCGCGGCTTTCGGGGCCGAACACGAACACGTCGCTGTCTTGATACGCGACGCGGTCGTAGCGCTGCTCAGCGCGCGTGGTGACGGCGAATAAGCGCCGCCCGGCGAAGAACGCATCGCACGCGCGCCAGTCATCGTGCAGGGTGACGTCGGCAAACTCGCGGTAATCCATGCCGGCACGTTCGAGCTGCCTGTGGCTGACCGAAAACCCCAGCGGTTTAACCAAGTGCAAACGAGCGCCGGTGTTGACCGCGAGTCGCATTGCGTTGCCGGTGTTCGGCGGGATTTCGGGTTCGTAGAGAACGATGTCAAACATCGAGCCCCTGCTTTTTAAAGCTGCCGGGCAGTGTGCGCGCGGCGATTAGGCCGGTGACACGCACGGCGCCCGCTTGTTTGAGATTGCGCGCAAGTTCGTTCAACGTTGCGCCGGTGGTCATCACATCGTCGATCACCGCCACGTGAACGCCGGTGACATCCGCGTCGCACACAAACGCCTTGCGCATGTTTTTGGCACGCTCGTTCCACGGCAGCGCGGCTTGCGGCGCGGTGTCGCGCACCTTGCGGCAGGCGTGCGGCTGCAAAGCGATGCCGGTAGCGCGCGCAACATGGCGGGCGATTTCCTGTGCTTGGTTAAAGCCGCGCTCGCGCAGCCGCAGTTGGGCAAGCGGCATGGGGATCAGCACGTCGGGGCGTTCGTCGAGACTGGCCGCGATGGCCTCGCCCAAGAGCGGCGCGATCGCCAACATGTCGCGATATTTAAGCCCTTGCACTAGCGCATCAACCGGAAACGCATAAACGAACGGCGCGCACACATGATCGTAATGGGGTGGGTGCGCAAGACACGCACCGCAGCGTGCGCCCGCGGTGATCGGCAACGCGCAAGTATCGCAATGCTCGTGCGCGAGGCGCGGCAAATCCTCGTCGCAGCCCGCGCACAACAATGCACCCGCCGCCGCGCCGCCGCACAGCAGGCACGCTGGGGCGAGCGCCTGCTGTACAATACGTACACAGCTCGCCACAATACCCGGCATCCTGTTTGACAGCGGTTGCCGCATGGCCGATGATCTAAGTCTCTAAATTTATTGAGTTTTTAAGCGTCGTTGCAGGCGCCGAATACCACCATGGATACCACTCATACCCCGCCGCGCTGGACGATTGCCCAAATCGAGGCGCTGTTCGAACTGCCGTTTAATGATCTCATGTATCGCGCGCAAACCGTGCATCGCGAACATTTTGACGCCAACGCGGTGCAGCGCTCGACCTTGTTGTCGATCAAAACCGGCGGCTGCCCGGAGGATTGTGGCTACTGCCCGCAAGCGGCGCGTTATCACACCGGGGTCGAAAACGAAGACATGCTGTCGGTGGAAAAGGTTGTCGCCGCCGCGCAATGTGCCAAGGACAACGGCGCCACGCGTTTTTGCATGGGCGCGGCGTGGCGCGGGCCCAAGCAGCGCGATCTGGATAAAGTGATCGACATGATTACGGCGGTTCGTGGCCTGGGCATGGAAACTTGCGCCACGCTCGGTATGCTTAAAGACGGCCAGGCCGAGCAGTTAAAGCAGGCGGGCCTCAACTACTACAACCATAACCTCGACACCGCGCCGGCGTTCTACGGCGAGATCATCACCACGCGCACGCAACAGGATCGGCTCGACACCCTCTCGCGCGTGCGCGAAGCGGGCTTGCATGTGTGCTGCGGCGGCATCGTTGGCATGGGCGAGACGCGCCAATCGCGCGCGGCGCTGATCGCGCAGCTCGCCAACATGGAACCGTATCCCGAATCGGTGCCGATCAATAATCTGGTGCAAGTCGAAGGCACGCCTTTGCACGGCACCGCACAACTCGATCTGCTGGAATTCGTGCGCACCGTGGCCTGTGCGCGCATCACCATGCCCAGGGCGATGGTGCGGCTGTCGGCGGGGCGGCAGGAAATGCCCGAAGGCATCCAGGCCTTATGTTTTCTCGCCGGGGCGAATTCGATTTTTTATGGGGAAAAGTTGTTGACCACAGGCAATCCCGACGTGGAGAAAGATCAGGCGTTGTTTGCGAAGCTTGGGCTTAAGCCGCTTCAATGTTGAATTGTGTAGGGTGGGTGGAGGCGCGAAGTTTGCGCCGTAACCCACCATTCGCGTCGTGTGCAGATCGCGAAAGGTGGGTTACGCTACGCTCCACCCACCCTACGGTTTTTCGCGCGGGCGGTCATTCCCCTAGGAAGTCCCATCGATGTTAGTTGCCGCTTTGCAGCAAGAGCTGGCATCGCTGGATGCGCAGGGTTTGCGCCGCACGCGTCGCACACTCGATTCCGCCCAAACCGCGCACGTCGTCGTCGACGGCAAAAACCACATCGCATTTTGCAGCAACGACTATCTGGGCCTCGCCAATCATCCGGATCTGATCGCCGCCGCGCAAACGGGCGCGGCGCAGTTTGGCGTGGGCGCGGGCGCATCACACTTGGTGCTGGGCCACGCCCGTGCGCATGAACAACTGGAACACGAACTCGCGGCTTTCGTGCAATTACCGCGTGCGTTGCTGTTTTCCACTGGTTATATGGCGAATCTCGGCATCGTCACCGCGCTCGTCGGGCGTGAGGATGCGGTGTTCGCCGATCGATTGAATCACGCCTCGCTTAACGATGCGTGTTTGCTGGCGCGCGCTGAGTTTAAGCGTTACGCGCACAACGATCTCGATCAACTCGAACGTCTGCTTGCCACCACCAAAGCGCGGCGCAAACTGATCGTCGCCGACGCGGTGTTCAGCATGGACGGCGATATCGCGCCGGTGCCGCAATTGCTCGCGCTCGCGCAAAAGCACGACGCGTGGCTGATGCTCGATGATGCACATGGCTTCGGCGTGCTCGGCGGGCACGGGCGCGGCGTGCTGGAACATTTCAACGTCGCGCATCCGCGCATCATCTACATGGCCACCTTGGGCAAGGCCGCGGGCGTCGCCGGCGCGTTTGTCGCGGGCGAACCCGCGCTGATCGACACCTTGCTGCAGCGCGCGCGCACTTACATCTACACCACCGCGATGCCGCCGCTGCTGGCGTGCGCGTTATCCAAAAGCCTCGAGTTGATCGCCGCCGGCGATGGTTGGCGTGAAAATCTGCGTCAAAAAAATATTCAATTAAATCAAATACTTACGAATAGTCTACCGGCGGCGTGGCGCTTGCTGCCTTCGCTCACCGCGATCCGGCCGCTGGTGATCGGCGACAACCGCGAGGCGGTTACAGTGGCCGAACGGCTCGCGCAACGCGGCGTGCTGGTGCCGGCCATTCGCCCGCCCACCGTGCCGCAAGGTACGGCACGGCTGCGCATTTCGCTGTCCGCCGCGCACTCGGCCGCCGATGTGCGCACGTTGTGCGATGCGTTGATCGACGTGGGCAAGGGGTTCTGCGTGTCATGAGCACGCACCGCGACATCGTGCTGCTGCATGGCTGGGCGAGCCATGCCAGCGTATTTCGCACGCTCGCGCGCGCGCTGGAAAAACACGCGCGCGTGACGGTGATGGCGCTGCCCGGTTACAGCGACAGCGCCGCGTGCGCGCCGTACACTTTGGAGCGCATCGCCGATGTGCTCGCCAACGCGGCGCCGAAGACGTGCAGCGTGGTGGGCTGGTCGCTGGGCGCGCAGGTCGCGCTCACTTGGGCGCGGCGCGCGCCTTGGCAAGTTCAGCGCCTGGCGCTGATCGCGGCCACGCCGTGTTTTGTACAACGCAGTGATTGGCATCATGGCGTGACGCCGCTGGTGATGCGCCAATTCACCTCGCAGTTGGAGCGCGATGCAGCGGCGCTGTTGCGGCGGTTTGTCGCGCTGCAGGCGCAGGGCGACAAACAAGCGGTGCGCGTGGCGCACAAGCTGCGCACGGCGTTATTTACCCATCCGCTGCCGGCGCCCGAGGTGCTGGCGGCGGGGTTGACGATTTTGCGTGCGAGTGATTTGCGCGGGGATTTGCGCTCGATCGTGCAGCCGGCGTTGGTGATGCACGGTGAAAACGACGCGGTGACGCCGTGCGCGGCGGGCGCGGCGCTGGCGCACGCGTTGCCCAACGCGCGGTTTGAAGCCTTGGCCGGTGCCGGGCATGCGCCGTTTCTTGGCGCGCCGGAAGTGATCGCGGCGCGTTTACGGGAATTTTTTGATGAATCCCTCGCCGCAATTCGATAAACGCCAACTGCGCCGCTCGTTCGAACGCGCGGCGGCGGGTTATGACAAAGCCGCGGTGCTGCAACACGAGGTGTGCCGGCGCATGGACGAGCGGCTTGATCTGATCAAGCTCGATCCGGCGCTGGTGCTCGATGCCGGCAGCGGCACCGGCAATGCGCTGCCGGGCTTGCGCGCGCGCTATCCGCGGGCGCGGGTGGTGGCGCTGGATCTTGCGTTGACCATGCTCGAACAAGGGCGCGAACGCATGCGCGCGCCGTGGTGGAAATCACTTTGGGAAGCGCCGCCGCGGCTGCTGTGCGGCGATATCGAGGCGCTGCCGCTTGCCAGCGGCAGCGTCAACCTCGCGTGGTCGAATCTCGCGCTGCAATGGGTGAACGACCCGCAACGCGCGTTCGCCGAGTTTCACCGCGTGCTCGCGCCGGGCGGGCTGCTGATGTTCAGCACCTTCGGGCCGGATACGTTAAAGGAGTTGCGCGCGGCGTTTTCGCAAGTGGATCGCTACACGCATGTGAGCCGCTTTATCGATTTACACGACATCGGCGACCTGCTGGTGAAAGGCGGTTTTGCCGACCCGGTGATGGACATGGAGCCGTTCACCCTCACCTATGGCGATGCGCGCGCGGTGATGCGTGATCTGAAAGCCATCGGCGCGCACAACGTCACCCACGAGCGCCCGCGCGGGCTTACCGGCCGCGCGTGGCTGGCGGCGGTGTATCAGGCGTACGAAACATTCCGGCACGAGGGCAAGCTGCCCGCCACCTTTGAGGTGGTCTATGGCCACGCCTGGAAGCCGCAGCCGCGCGTCACCGCCAGCGGTAAACGCATTATTGACATCAAGCCGAGCCCTTGACGTGACAGCTCGCGCCGCACCCCTCACGCCTCACGGTTATTTCATCACCGGCACCGACACCGGCGTGGGCAAAACCCTGATCGCGTGCGCGTTGTTGCATGCATTTGCCGCGCGCGGCCTGCGCGTGGCGGGTATGAAGCCGGTGGCCGCCGGTGCCGAATGGCGTAACGGCACACTGATTAACGAAGACGTCGAGTATTTGACCGCGGCCAGCAACGTCAACGCGCCACGCAAGCTAGTCAATCCCTATTGCCTGGAGCCGCCGATCGCGCCGCATATCGCGGCGGCGCTTGCCGGCGTGCAAATAAGCATTAATCACCTGATCGAGTGCTATGAACAACTATCGGCGCTCGCCGACGTGGTGATGGTGGAAGGCGCCGGCGGTTTTTGCGTGCTGCTTAATCCCGGCGAAACCTTCGCGGATCTGGCAACGGCGTTGAATTTGCCGGTGATTTTGGTGGTGGGCATGCGCCTGGGCTGCATCAATCACGCGCTGCTGACGGCGCAAGCCATCCGCGCGTGCGGCTTGACGCTCGCCGGCTGGATCGCCAATCACATCGACCCGGCGATGGCGCAAGCCGACGCCAATGTCACCACGTTGCAGGCGTGCCTCGATGCGCCGCTTATTGCGCGCATCGCACATCAAGCACAGGCGGCACGCGCGCCTTCGGCGCTTGCCGCAAGTTTCGACCTGAGCGCGATTTCCTAACGGGAAACGCACGCGGTGTCAACGTGTCCGGCGCACGCGACCGGCGCAAGTAAACGAGCCGATTCAACGCCTTAGCAATTTGCTTCGGCGCCCGCCGCTGTGTTAAATTCCCTATGTTTTATCAGGGGGCCTGCGTCCGCTTTATCGAATGCCAATGCCAGTTAGTTCAATGGGTTTAATGGGTTCAATGAGCGACAACAATTATTACTTTGATGGCGCGGGCAGTGCGGGTGGCCCAGACACTCAAGGGTTCACGCTGTGCTCGCGTCGCATCAACTCGTTCAGTGCGCGTGATTGCAGGGTCGTGTTTACCTCGCTGGCGGTTATCTCCCTGGGGGTGGCGGTTGCTTTCGCGGCATTGGGCGCGTGGTTGATCTTGCCGTTTGCCGGGGCGGAAGCGCTGGCACTGTATGGTGCGTATCGCTGGATCGTGCGCCACGCCGATGATGCGGAGTGGTTGTGCATCAGTGGCAACGCGGTGGTGCTGGCGGTGAAGGAAAACGCGCAAACGCGGCAGTACGAATTTAACTGCGCGTGGGCGCGGCTGGTGGTGAATCGGCGTCACGGCAATGTGCGGCTCGCGCTGCGCTCGCATGGCAGGGAAGTGGAAGTAGGCCGCTATCTCGATAGTGATGCGCGGCAAAAGTTGGCGCGGGACTTGAAGGCGCGGCTCAAGGTTCAATAAGCGCGCCGGCGTTAACCGCGGCGCTTCAGATGGTGTCAGGCTAGGCAAGGTTGTAACTATTCGAGGGAAACATGCGTAACAAGCTGGCAAAAATTTTCGCGTCATTGTCGAACGCCGCGTTGGCAATGCTACTCATGGTTCCGGCCTTCGCTTTCGCCGAGTACAAGCTTAACCTGCAAACGCCCAACACCGCGTTGGGCCAAACCATTTACGATTTACACACGCTGGTCACCTGGGTTTGCGTGGTGATTTTCGTGGTGGTGTTCAGCGAGATGTTCTACGCCATCTACAAACATCGCAAATCGGTGGGCCATCCGGCGGCGAATTTTCATGAGCATTTCTGGGTCGAGGTGGCTTGGACCATCCTGCCGACGCTGATTCTTATCGCCATCGCGGTGCCGGCGACCAAGGCCTTGATTCAAATGCGCGATACCTCGGAACCGGATATGACCATCAAGGTCACCGGTCACCAATGGATGTGGGGCTACGATTATCTCCAGGGCGAAGGCGAAGGCATCAGCTTCGTCGCCCGCCTTTCCACGCCGCGCGCGCAGATTCAGGGCAGGGAGCCCAAGGGGCCCAACTACCTGCTTGAAACCGATAACCACGTGGTAGTGCCGACGGGCAAAAAAGTGCGCGTATTGGTGACCGCGGCCGACGTAATCCATGCGTGGTATGTGCCGGCGCTGGCGGTGAAGCAAGACGCGATTCCCGGTTTTATTCGAGACACCTGGTTCAAGGCGAAAGCGCCGGGCATCTACCGCGGCCAGTGCGCGGAACTGTGCGGCCGCGATCATGGCTTTATGCCGATTGTGGTCGAGGTCATGACGCCAACGGATTACAGCGCGTGGGTGGCGAAGCAAAAGGCCGGTATGAAAAGGCCTGAAGCCGTGGCTGCCGCGGCCGATAAAGCCTGGACGCTGGACGAACTCAAGGCGCAAGGCGATAAGGTGTATGCCGCCAACTGTGTCGCTTGCCATCAAGCCACGGGCGCGGGCGCGCCGCCGGCGTTCCCGCCGTTAACCGGCTCCAAGCTTGCGGTGGGTGCGAAGAGCGGCGCGATCGATATGGTGTTAAACGGCAAGCCGGGCACCGCCATGGCGCCGTTTAAACATTTGTCTGACGCCGATATCGCCGGTGTGCTGACGTATATACGTAACAACTGGGCCAACAAAACCGGCGACATGGTGACGCCAGCCGAGGTCAAAGCCGCGCGCGGTGGCGGTGCGCCAGTGGCGGCCCCCGCGGCGGCGCCCGCAGCAGCGGCGCCCGCGGCGGCACTACCGGCGTCGGTGTACTACGATACCGGCAAGGCCGTGGTTACCGACGACAGCAAAAAAACCCTGGATGATGTGATTGCGCAACTAAAGGCGAATGCCAACACCAAAGTCGAAATTACCGGTTACACCGACAAGACCGGTAATCTCGCGCAAAACATGGATCTCGCCAAAGACCGCGCGGTCGGTGTTCGCGATGCGCTGATTGCGGCGGGCGTGGCCAAAGATCGCATCAACATGAAGCCGCCCGCGACGGTGGAAGCCGGCGGCGATCCCCGGCAAGCGCGCCGTGTCGACATCAAACCGGGCGCGTAATCGACCGCTGAGATTTTTTTGTAAGTCATTGATTTTAAACGATATTTTCTAGATCTACGGAGCCACGATGAGCACCGCTGCCCACGACACCACACACGGCCATGGTCACGACGACCATGCGCATGATCACAAGCCCTACGGCATCATGCGCTGGGTGGGGTCGACCAACCACAAGGACATCGGCACCATGTACTTGTGGTTTAGCTTCACCATGTTCCTGGTGGGCGGGGTGATGGCGCTGATCATACGCGCCGAGTTGTTCCAGCCCGGTTTGCAAATCGTGCAGCCCGAGTTTTTCAACTCGATGACCACCTACCACGGCCTGATCATGGTGTTCGGCGCCATCATGCCGGCGTTTGTCGGTTTTGCGAACTGGCTGATTCCGATGCAAATCGGCGCGCCCGACATGGCGTTTCCGCGCATGAACAACTTGTCATTTTGGCTGTTGCCGCCCGCGGCGTTGTTGCTGATCGCCGCGCAATTCGCGCCGGGCGGCGGCGCGGGCGTGGGCTGGACCATGTATGCGCCGTTGACCACCCAAGCCGGCCCGGCGATGGATCTCACCATTTTCGCGGTGCACATTCTGGGGATCAGCTCGATCATGGGTTCGATCAACATCATCACCACCATCCTCAACATGCGCGCGCCCGGCATGACGCTGATGAAAATGCCGCTGTTTTGCTGGACGTGGTTGATTACCGCTTATCTGCTGGTGGCGTCAATGCCGGTGCTGGCGGGCGCGGTGACGATGACACTGACCGACCGCCACTTCGGCACCAACTTCTTTAACGCCGCGGGCGGCGGCGATCCGGTGCTGTATCAGCATATTTTCTGGTTCTTCGGCCACCCCGAGGTGTACATCATCGCCATTCCCGCGTTCGGTGTGGTGTCGCAGATCATCCCGGCGTTTTCGCGCAAGCCCCTCTTCGGTTATGCCTCGATGGTCTACGCCACGGCGTCGATCGCGATACTGTCGTTCCTGGTGTGGGCGCACCATATGTACACGGTGGGCATGCCAGTCGAAACCCAACTTTACTTTATGTATGCCACGACATTGATCGCCATTCCGACGGGGGTGAAAGTGTTCAACTGGGTGGCGACCATGTGGAAAGGCTCGCTGACGTTCGAGACGCCGATGCTGTTTGCGATCGGGTTTTTGTTTCTGTTCACGCTGGGTGGGTTTACCGGCCTGGTGCTGTCCATCGTGCCGGTGGACGTGCAGTTGCACGACACTTACTACGTGGTGGCACACTTCCATTACGTGATGGTGGCGGGCGCATTGTTCTCGGCCTTCGGCGGTATTTACTTCTGGCTGCCCAAGTGGACGGGCAAAATGTACGACGAAACGCTGGGCAAGTGGCACTTCTGGCTGTCGTTGATTTTCTTTAACGTGACCTTCTTTGTGCAGCACTTCCTGGGGCTCGCGGGCATGCCGCGGCGTATTCCCGATTATTCGCTACAGTTCGCGGAGTTCAACGCGATTTCCACCATCGGTGCGTTTGGCTTCGGCTTCTCGCAGTTGCTGTTCCTTTACATCGTGGTGAAGTGTATCCGCAGCGGCAAACCCGCCGAGCAAAGGCAGTGGGACGGCGCGGATAGTCTGGAGTGGACGCATTTGCCCTCTCCTGCACCGTATCACAGCTTTGCCACGCCGCCGGTGGTGAAATAAATGTCCGTGCTCGTGAACGCAACAAACGATACCAACGAAGCGCAACGGCAACGCCAGGTCAAACGCAATATACGCCGCACCGCCGCCGCGCTGTGGCTGACCGTGATCGCCATCTTCGTCTACATTCTCGCTAAGTACTATTGGCTTAACGCGTAAAACCACGCATGAAACCGGCCACCAAAACAGCGAATCATCAGGTGCTAACGCGCTTATGTGTCTTCGCGCTGGTCATGTTCGGCTTTGGTTACGCCATGGTGCCGTTTTATGAAAAGCTGTGCCAGGTGACGGGCATTACCAATCTGCTGCAGCCGAACACCACGAAGCGCGAGCTCTCCAACACCCAAATCGACAAATCGCGCTGGATCACGCTGGAATTCGACGCCAACATCCACGGCATGCCATGGCGGTTCGCGCCGGTGCAACGCAGCGTGCGCGTGCATCCGGGTGAGATGACGCACGTCGTGTTCGAAATCAAGAATAACGGCGCCACACCGATGGTGGGGCAGGCGATTCCGAGTTACGGCCCCAAGCACGCGGCGGAGTTCGTCAAAAAACTCGAATGTTTTTGCTTTACGCAGCAGGCGCTGGGTGCGGGCGAGACGCGCCAGATGCCGGTGCAGTTTGTGATCGATCCGTCGTTGCCGGCAAGTGTGAACACGGTGACCTTGTCCTATACTTTTTTCGAGGTCAAGGGCGCGAACGTGTCGCCGGCTGGTAGTGCGGGTTAGGCGCTCGTGGGGGATGCACCACCCAAAACAGCATCGCTGTGGCAAGCATTAAAAATGGTGTTGTCGGCGTTCATCGGCATACGGCGGCAGGAGCAGCAGGACATCA
>VGIF01000034.1 GCA_016868015.1 Betaproteobacteria bacterium | reverse complement strand
GAAACCATCGCCATGTCGGCGTTGGGCACGCTGCTGGCGGCCATCGGCGGCCTGCTGCTCGCGCTTCCCGCGAGCCGCACGCACGGGGAAGACAAAGCGCGCTGGCGCGCCATCACACGGCTCATATTGAATGGCCTGCGCTCGATTCCCGAATTGGTATGGGCGGCGCTGCTGATCATCGCGGCGGGCCTCGGCCCGTTCGCCGGCACGCTGGCGCTGGCGCTGCACACGACGGGCGTGTTGGGCCGGCTGTTTGCCGAAGCGGTGGAAAACGCGCCGCCCGGCCCCGCCTACGCGTTACGCGTGCAAGGCGTACCTGCGGGGCGCATTTTCTTGTATTCGACGCTGCCGCAGATTTTTCCGCAGCTGTTGTCCTACACGCTGTATCGCTGGGAGAACAATATCCGCGCCGCTGCGGTGCTGGGCGTGGTCGGCGGCGGCGGCCTGGGACAAATGCTGGCGTTTCACATGGGCTTATTCCACATGAACGAAACCAGTTCGATTTTGATCGCGATGATATTGCTGGTGGCGCTGGTGGATATTTTATCCTACCTATCGCGGCGCATTCTCCAGCGGTAACATGAGATTTACCGCGCCGCGTAACGCTTAAAGTCCGCCAGGCGAAAACCCAACAGCCACAGCGCCACGAAATAAACCGTGGCGCCGAGCGTGACCACGCCCGCGAGCCACGATAGGCGCAGCTTCCAATCCGCGGCGATCCATTGCTCGGCGCTACCGGCGGCGAACCACAGCGCGAGGGCCATCGCGGTAACCGCGATCAGCAATTTCAGCAAAAACGCGCGCCAGCCCGGCTGCGGTTGATGAATGCCACGCTTATGCAGCAGGTAATACAACGCGCCCGCATTGACGCACGAACCCAGCCCCGTTGCCAACGCAAGGCCCACGTGCTTTAACGGGACGATCAACGACAGATTGAGCACCTGCGTGATGATCAAAGTGATCACCGCGATTTTCACCGGCGTGCGAATATCTTGCCGCGCGTAAAACGCCGGCGCCAGCACTTTCACCAGAATCAAACCTAACAATCCGACGCTATACGCCCACACCGCCGCGCGCGTGGCAAACGCGTCATCAGGCGTGAACTTGCCATACATAAAGAGCGTCGCAATCAGCGGCAGCGCCAGCATCGCCAGCGCCACCGCCGCCGGCACCGCCAACAAAAACGTAAGCCGCATGCCCCAATCGAGCAGCGCCGAATATTCCTGCACCGACTTTGAGGCGTGCAGCCTGGATAAACTCGGCAACAAAATGGTGCCCAGCGCCACCCCCAGCATACCCGCGGGAAACTCCATCAGCCGGTCGGCGTAATACAGCCACGACACGCTGCCGGTGAGCAAAAACGAGGCGAAGATCACGTTGAGGAACAAACTGATCTGCGCCACCGACACGCCGAACAACGCCGGCCCCATCAGCCGCAGCACGCGGCGCATGCCTTCGTGCCGAAAGTTAAATTTGAAGCGCGGCATCACCTTGAGCCGCGCCAGAAACGGCGCTTGGAACGCAAGCTGCAACACGCCACCGCCGAACACCGCCCACGCCAAGGCCTTGGCCGGCGGATCGAAATAGGGCGCGAGCCACAGCGTAAACACGATAAATGACGCGTTAAGCAACACCGGCGTAAATGCCGGCACCGCGAAACGGCCAAAGGTGTTGAGTATGCCGCCCGCCAGCGCCACCAGCGAAATAAACAAGATGTAGGGGAAAATAATGCGCAGCAAATCCGCCGTGAGTTGAAATCGCTCCGGCGTCGCCGCGAACCCCGGCGCACTGGCATAAACAATAAACGGCGCCGCCATCACGCCCAGCACGGTGACGATCACCAGCGCCAGCGCCAACATGCCCGACACATGGTCGATCAAATCACGCAGTTCGACCTCGCCGCGCTGGTTTTTATATTCGGCCAGAATCGGCACGAACGCCTGCGAAAACGCGCCCTCGGCAAACAGCCGCCGTAAAAAATTGGGAATCTTGAACGCAACGAAAAACGCGTCGGTCGCCAGCCCCGCGCCGAACACGCGCGCAATCGCCGCATCGCGCACAAATCCCAGGATGCGCGAAATCAGCGTCATGCCGCTCACGGTGGCGAGCGCCTTCAGTAGATTCATAGTAAGTATTTGATTTTATTATGTTTTTTATTTTTGTAGTGCGGGCTGGCAAGGCTCGGTGATAGCACCACGAGCGCGCCGGTTTTGTTGCAAAACCCCTTAAAAATCCGTATCATCGCGCTCTTTTTCTTGCCGGATTCCCTCCGCAACGGAGTTTAACAGATGGCCAATACAGCATCCGCGCGCAAGGCCGCGCGCCAAAGCGAAAAACGCCGCCAACACAACGCCAGCTTGCGCTCGCGTTTGCGCACCGCGATCAAAAACGTGGTGAAAGCAGTCGAAGCCGGCGACAAAGCGAAGGCGAAAACCGTGTTCCAAAGCGCCACCAGCGTGATCGACAGCATTGCCGACAAAGACATCATTCACAAGAACAAGGCGGCACGGCATAAGAGCCGTTTGTCGGCCAGCATCAAGGCGATGGCTTAACGCGGGCGCTCCCGCGTAAAGTACCTTCTCACCTTAAGTTCCACCCGCGCCCTCCGCCTCCGGGCGCCGCAACAAACGCCCCGCCCGCAGCGTCAGCTCGTTGTCGCGCGCAAAGCCCATCAAGAATTTAAATGCGGCGGGGTCGAGCTACTCCAAATCGCGATCGACCACCACGCAGGTTGCCTCGCTGGTCATCACCGGTTTTAAATACGGCGAGTAGCTCAACAGCCGGTCTTCCCCGAACAACGACATCATGCCGCACAGGCGCTCGGCCCAGTCGCTGGGGCGGAATTTCTCGCCCTTGGCGGTGATGCCCAGTATCACGATTTCGGCCGCGCCTTCGAACATGGCGAGAGTTTACCAAAGGGGCTCTCCTCCATCGGGCCGAAACGCAAAATTCCACTTGCGCATGAAGACCTTACAGGTAGAATACCGATTCACATGCGGCGGCGCGTAGGTGACTACTCAGCCGCCGTATGTCTTTTGTAGCACGGTTTTTGGAGCCGATTTTTTACCGAGTAGTTTCGTCCCGGGAGATTGCCCTATGTCGACCTCACATCTCATGGAAACCTATGCAAGACTGCCGATCACGTTCACGCGTGGTGAAGGCATTTGGTTGTGGAGCCGAGAAGGCAAGCGATATCTCGATGCCGTGGCCGGCGTGGCGGTGAACGCCATCGGCCATTGCCACCCCAAACTGGTGGCGGCGCTTCGCGAGCAAGTCGGCACGCTGATCCATACCTCGAATCTCTACCAAATCGAAGCGCAGGAAAAACTCGCCGATAAAATCTGCGAACTCTCCGGCATGGACAAAGTATTTTTCTGCAACTCCGGGGCCGAAGCCAACGAATGCGCGATCAAACTCGCGCGCTACTACGGCCATAAAAAGAACATCGACAATCCGGCGGTGGTGGTACTGGAAAAATCCTTTCACGGCCGCACGCTCGCAACACTATCGGCCACTGGCAGCCGCAAAGTGCAAGCCGGCTTCGAACCGCTCGTGTCGGGCTTCGTGCGCGTGCCGTTTGACGATCTCGAAGCGGTGCGCAAAGTCGCGGCCTCGAACAAAAACGTTGTCGCCATCCTCGCCGAACTGGTGCAAGGCGAAGGCGGTGTCGGCGTGTGCAGCCCCGGCTATCTGAAGGGCCTGCGCGAAATTTGCGACGCCAACGGCTGGCTGTTGATGCTCGACGAAGTGCAAACCGGCATCGGCCGCACCGGCACCATGTTCGGCTTTCAGCACTATGGCGTGATGCCCGATGTGATGGCGCTCGCCAAGGGCTTGGGCGGCGGCGTGCCCATCGGCGCGTGTGTCGCTAAAGGCGAAGCGGCGAAGTTATTCACCCCCGGCACGCACGGCTCCACCTTCGGCGGCACGCCGCTCGCCTGCACCGCGGCGCTCGCCACACTGGATGTGATGGTCAACGAAAAAGTGTGCGAAAACGCCACCGAAATCGGTGAGCACATCCGCGCGAGCTTGAAGCGCCAGTTGGCGGAAACCCCGGGCGTCAAGGAAATCCGCGGCCAGGGCATGCTAAACGGCATCGAGCTCGATCGGCCGTGCGGCGATTTGGTCAAGATCGCGATGGATAAAGGCTTTTTGATCAACGTCACCGCCGACACCGTGGTGCGCTTCGCCCCACCGCTGGTGATGAACAAGGCGGAAGCGGATCAATTGGTTAACGGCGTGGTACCGCTGATCCGCGAGTTCCTGATGAAACCGGCTCCGGAGGCCGCGGCTAAAACTGCGTAGCGGCATGGAAGCTCGGCATTACCTTCAGTTCAAGGATTTGTCGCGCGAAGAATGCGACTACCTGTTCGGCCGCGCGCGCTGGATCAAGGAGCAGTTCAAACGCTACGTGCCGCACATGCCGCTGCACGACCGCACGCTGGCGATGATTTTCGAAAAGCACTCGACGCGCACGCGCGTGTCGTTCGAAGCGGGCATGCTGCAAATGGGCGGCACGGTGATCAATCTCTCTTCGCGCGATACGCAACTGTCGCGCGGCGAGCCGATCGAGGATGTCGCGCGCGTGATCACGCGCATGGTCGACATCGTGATGATCCGCACTTACGAACAAGCAATCATCGAAAAATTCGCACAGCACTCGCGCGTGCCGGTGATCAACGGGCTCACCAACGAATATCACCCGTGCCAGATTTTGGCGGACATTTTTACTTACATCGAACACCGCGGCAGCATTCAAGGCAAAACCGTGGCGTGGATCGGTGACTCCAACAACGTGTGCAACACCTGGCTGCAAGCGGCCGAAGTGCTCGACTTTAACGTGCATGTATCGACGCCGCCGGGCTACGAAGTGGAAGCGGAGCGCGCCGGTTTGTTCAGCGACGCCCACTACGAGGAATTCGCCGATCCGATGGATGCCGCCAAGGGCGCCGATCTCATCACCACCGATGTGTGGACCAGCATGGGCCAGGAAGCGGAAAACGAAGAGCGCAAAAAAGATTTCGCCGACTGGTGCGTCGACGCGGACATGATGCGCGCCGCCAAAAAAGACGCCCTCTTCATGCACTGCCTACCCGCGCATCGCGGCGAGGAAGTCACCGCCGACGTCATCGACGGCCCGCACAGCGTGGTGTGGGACGAAGCGGAAAACCGTTTGCACGCGCAAAAAGCATTGCTGGAATTTTTGCTGATGCCGCGCACGCAGGAAGCGGACCCGTCGCGAAAATTGTTCTAGCATCAAAACCATTTTTAACCACGAAATACGCGGAACACACGGAAGGAGCGCTTCTGAAATTTCCGTGGATTCGGCGTGTTCAGCGGCCAAATTGAAGTTACGTAAATATTTGATTTAATTAATCTTTTTAAAATGAACTCAAAAATCAAAAAAGTCGTGCTCGCCTACTCCGGCGGGCTGGATACCTCGGTCATTCTGAAATGGCTGCAGGACACCTATGACTGCGAAATCGTCACCTTCACCGCCGACATCGGCCAGGGCGAGGAGCTCGCGCCGGCGCGCGCCAAGGCCAAAAAATTCGGCGTGAAACAAATTTTCATCGATGATCTGCGAGAGGAGTTCGTGCGCGATTTCGTGTTCCCGATGTTTCGCGCCAACGCCGTTTACGAAGGCGAGTATCTGCTCGGCACCTCGATCGCGCGGCCGCTGATCGCCAAGCGCTTGATCGACATCGCGCGTTTGACCAAGGCCGACGCGATCTCCCACGGCGCCACCGGCAAGGGCAACGATCAAGTGCGCTTCGAATTGGGCGCGTACGCGTTGATGCCCGACGTTAAAGTCATCGCGCCGTGGCGCGAATGGGATTTGCTGTCGCGTGAAAAATTGCTCGCCTACGCCGACAAACACGGCATCCCCGTCGATTACAAAAAACGCAAAGGCGGCGCGCCGTATTCGATGGACGCCAACCTGCTGCACATCTCGTATGAAGGCGGCGTGCTCGAAGACCCGGCGTACGAACCCGAGGAATCGATGTGGCGCATCACTGTGTCGCCGGAAAAAGCGCCCAACCGCGCCGAAGTAGTGGAACTCACTTACGTCAAGGGCAACATCATCGCCATCAACGGCAAGAAGCTGTCGCCGGCGCAGGTGCTGACCAAACTCAATCAACTCGGTGGCAAACACGGCATCGGCCGCCTTGATCTGGTGGAAAACCGCTACGTCGGCATGAAATCGCGCGGCTGCTACGAAACGCCGGGCGGCACGATTATGCTCAAGGCGCACCGCGCGATGGAGTCGATCACGCTCGACCGCGAAGTGCTGTCGTTGAAAGACGACCTGATGCCACGTTACGCGCGCCTGGTCTACAACGGCTACTGGTTTAGCCCGGAGCGCCTGCTGCTGCAAAAATTGATCGACGAATCGCAAGCGGCAGTCAACGGCAAGGTCAAGGTTAAGCTCTATAAAGGCACCGTGATGACGGTGAGCCGCACCTCGCCCAACTCGCTGTTCGATCCGGCGATTTCGACGTTCGAGGATGATCGCGGGGCTTACGATCAAAAAGATGCGGCGGGGTTTATACGGCTGAATGCGTTGCGCTTGCGCATTGCGGCGAATTTGCGCAAGCGTGCAAAAAAGTAAGCGCAGGAACCACGAAAAACCTTTGACGCAGATGAACGCAGATGAACGCGGATTAACCGCGGCATATCCGGTTTCATCTGCGTTCATCTGCGTAAATCTGCGTAAATCTGCGTCAAAAAGGTTTTAAAAAAACACCCGGAGCAACCATGTCCCTGCCCACCCAATTCGACAACGTAGCTGTCATCAAAAAAGCCAACGTCTATTTCGACGGCAAATGCGTGAGCCACACCGTGTTGTTCGCCGACGGCTCGCGCAAAAGCGTGGGCGTGATTTTCCTCAGCAAACTCACGTTCAACACCGCGGCGCCCGAAGTGATGGAAATCAACGGCGGCGTGTGCAAGGTCAAGCTCCCCGGCGAGAACGGCTGGCGCACGGTACGCACCGGCGAACAATTTTCAGTGCCCGGCAACGCATCGTTCGACATCGAAACCATGGAAACACTCGACTACGTGTGCCACTTCGGCTGATTTTTGGTCCCGGCGCCACCAGCCGCGCGCCGTATTACACTGAACGCTACGCAGTCCAATCACCCGCGGAATACGCCATGCCCTCCTTCGATATCGTCTCCGAAGTCAATCAGGTCGAGGTGCAGAACGCCGTCGATCAAAGCAACAAGGAAATCACCAACCGCTTTGATTTCAAGGGCTCGGACGCGTGTGTCGAGCTCAACGACAAAGAGAAAACACTCACTGTGTTCGGCGACGATGAATTTAAGTTAAGCCAAGTGCGCGACGTATTAACCGGGCGCCTTGCCAAGCGCGGCATCGACGTGCGTTGCCTCGACGTGGGCAAGCCCGAGACCATCGCCGGTGATAAGGTCAAGCAAGTGGTCAAGGTGCGCGAGGGCATCGATCAAGAACTGGGTAAAAAGATCACCAAGCTCATCAAGGACAGCAAAATAAAAGTCCAGGCGAGCATCCAGGGCGACGCGGTGCGCGTCTCCGGCGCGAAAAAAGATTTGCTGCAGGATGCGATTGCGCTGGTGCGTAAATCGATTACCAATTTTCCGCTGCAGTTTAAGAATTTTCGCGACTAGGCGTCGTAAGCAAAATGACTGTTCCCCTTCGACAGGCTCGGGGTGAACGGTCATTTTGTGGGCCATTCGTGCTAAGCGCGTCGAAGCACGAACACACCATTTCTCACACGCACTAAATCGCGCCCTTCGCCCGCAAGCCCTCGATCGCCTTGGCGTCATACCCCAAGCTGCCCAACACCTCGGCGTTGTGCTCGCCCGGCTCCGGCGTGTGCATGAGTTTTTCGGGTTGATCGTAGCGGCTTAGGTGTATCGGCTGGCCCACCACTTTTTGAGCGCCGTACTTCGGGTGATCGATCGGGCGCGCGATGCCCAGGTGCTTGACTTGCGGGTCGGCAAACACCTTGTCGATGGTGTTGATCGGGCCGCACGGCACGGCGGCTTTGTCCATCAGCTTTAGCCATTCGTCGTTGGTTTTGGTGCTCATGATCTCGGCCAACTGCGCGCCCAACGCTTTGCGATTCGTCGAGCGCGCCGCGGGCGTCGAATAATCGGGGTCCGTCAACAGGTGATCCGCGCCGACGGTCTTGCAAAAACGCTCCCACAAGGCGTCGCCGGAAGCCGCGAGATTGATGTAGCCGTCCTTGGTTTGGAACATGCCGGTGCCCGACGAAGTCGGGTGGTTGTTGCCCTCTTGCCCCGGCACCTCGCCCTTGATCAAGTAGCGCGCCGCCTGGAAGTCGAGCATGAAGATTTGCGCTTCGATCAACGAGGTGTGCACCCATTGCCCCTCGCCGCTTTTTTCGCGTTCGAGCAGCGCCAGCAAAATCCCGTTCGCCAGCAGCAAACCCGACGACGTATCGTTGATCGCAATGCCCACGCGCACCGGCCCGCCGCCGGCATGCCCGGTGATCGACATCAGCCCGCCCATGCCCTGCGCGATCTGGTCCACGCCGGCGCGGCCTTCGTACGGCCCGTCTTGGCCGAAGCCGGAGATGCTGCCGTAGACGATGCGCGGGTTTATTTTTTTAACCGCCTCGTAATCGATGCCGAGTTTGTGCTTGACCGTGGATTTGTAGTTCTCCACCACCACATCGGCTTTTTTGACCAGATCGAAAAAGATCTTCAGCCCTTCCTGCGTTTTGAGGTTCAACGTGAGGCTGCGTTTATTGCGATGCAGGTTTTGGAAATCCGGCCCGTCGCGGCGACTGCCGGTGACATCCACCGTCGCGCCCGGCGGCTCGATCTTGATCACATGGGCGCCCCAGTCGGCGAGTTGGCGCACCGCGGTTGGGCCCGCGCGGTGGGCGGTCAGATCAAGAACGAAGAGGTCGTTTAACGGCAGCTTGCGATTGGTGGCGGGCATGGGAATCTCCTGCTTGAAAAGTTATGGAAAACGGTTGAGCAAAGCGTGCGCTATGTCCCGATGTTAGCCGCACGCGCCCAGCGCGCCAAGCCCTTGATCTGCTCGCCGATGATGCACGTCCCCCTCAATTTCGGCCTGAATCAAACGCCAAGACCGCGGGTAGTGTGAGATAGGTCGCACGGCGACCCCGCCTTGCCGTGATAGAGTATTCGGAATCCGCGGGGGGTTATCGATGCGCACCGGGTTCTTTTGCACTTTAGCCATGCTGGCCTCGGCGCTGCTCGCCGCTGCGGCGCCGTCGCGCGCCGCCGACATCAACCTGATCGGCGTGTTCGGCAACAAAGCCACGCTGATGGTCGACGGCGGCAAGCCGCGCACCTTGTCCGTCGGCGAAACCACGCCCGAAAAAATGCGTCTGATCAGCGTCGGCGCCGACAGCGCGGTGGTGGACTTCGGCGGCCGGCGTGAAACGCTGCGCTTGGGCAATCAGCGCATTTCAAACACGCGCGCCGACGGCGGCACGCAACGGGTGATGTTGACGGGGGATGCGCGCGGCCATTTTGTCACCACGGTGCAGATCAACGGCGTGTCGATGCAATTTCTCGTCGACACCGGCGCCACCAGCGTGACGTTAAGCGCGGAGGACGCAAAACGCGCCAACATCGCCTACACCTCGGGCGAACGCGTGCGCACACAAACCGCGAACGGCATTGCCATGGCCTACCGCGTCACGCTCAACACGGTAAGGCTCGGCGAAATCACGTTGCACAACGTCGAGGGCATCGTCATGGAAGGCAACGCGCTCGGCCGCCAAGGCTTGCTCGGCATGAGCTTTTTGTCGCGCACGGATATAAAGCGCGAAGGCGACACACTGACCTTGGTCAAGCGTTTTTGAGCGCTCGGCAGCTATCAAAAAAATATAAATTAAATCAATAGGTTACAAAATTGGCGCGCGTGCTGGTGGAGCACCTTAGCGCGCCTTAGTGCACCTTAGCGCGCCTTGTCGCCGCCGGCACCGCCCAAGCTGAGCAAGTGCCCGAACTTCGCGCGCTTGGTCTCCATGTAGCGGCGATTGGCCTCGCGCGGCGGCAGTTCCACCGGCACGCGCTCGGCCACGGTTAAGCCGTAACGTTCAAGCGCAGCGACCTTGTCGGGGTTATTGGTCATCAAGCGCAACTTGCGCACGCCAAGGTCGAACAAAATGTGCGCGCCCGCCTTGTAGTCGCGCATGTCGGCGGCAAAACCCAGCGCGTGATTGGCCTCTACCGTGTCGTGGCCTTGATCCTGCAACGCGTAGGCGCGAATTTTATTAAGTAAGCCGATGCCGCGGCCCTCGTCGAACATGTAGACGATCACGCCCGCGCCGGCGGCCTCAATGTTGGCCATCGCGGCTTCTAGCTGTTCGCCGCAATCGCAGCGCTCGCTGCCGAACACGTCGCCGGTGAGGCACTGCGAATGCAAACGCACCAACGTCGGCGTATCGCCATCGACCTTGCCCTTGACCAGCGCGACGTACAGCGTGTTTTCGAGATTGTCGCTATACACCATCAGTTCGAAATCGCCCGCGCGGCGGGTGGGCATAATGGTCCCGGCACGGCGGCGGATCACGCGCTCGTTCTCACGATAGGCGGCGAGGTCGTAGATGCGCAAGATCGGTATGCCGTGTTGGGCGGCAAACGCTTCCAGCCGCGGCAGGCGCGCCATGCCGCCGTCGTCTTGCATGATTTCGCAGATCACCCCTGCGGGTTTCAGCCCCGCCATGCGCGCAAGATCGACTGCGGCTTCGGTGTGGCCGCGGCGCGCGAGCACCCCGCCATCGACCGCACGCAAGGTTTGCAAGCGGCCGGGGCGGATCAAATCCGTGGGCTTGGCGTTATCGGCGATCGCCACCGCGATGGTGCGCGCGCGGTCGTGTGCCGACATGCCGGAGGCCACGCCCTCGCGCGCGTCGATCGGCGTGGCGAACGCGGTGCCGAACTTGGTTTGGTTACCGGTGTCGTCGGTGATCAGAGACAAACCCAGTTGGCGCAAACGATCCTCGGTCAGCGCCAGCGACACCAACCCGCGCCCGTGGGTGGCCATGAAATTGATTGCCTCGGGGGAGGCTTTCTCGGCCGCGACGAACAAATCGCCTTCGTTTTCGCGCCGCTCGTCGTCGACCAAAATCACTATCTCGCCGCGCCGCACGCGCGGCAAAATCCGCTCGACGACGTATTCGCTGGTTTTGGGGCTGCTATCGCTCACAGCGTCACTGGATCAAACGCAGAAATTCCGCGCGCGTTTTTTCGACGTTGAATTCACCGGTGAACGCCGAGGTGGTAGCCACCGAATGCTGTTTTTGAATGCCGCGCATCACCATGCACATGTGCTGCGCCTCGATCACCACCGCCACGCCCAAGGGGCTCAAGGTTTCGTGTATGCAATTGCGCACCTCGACCGTCAGGCGCTCTTGCACTTGCAACCGCCGCGCATAAGCGTCAACCACGCGCGGGATTTTGGAGAGCCCGACGATACGCCCATTCGGGATGTAGGCCACGTGCGCCTTGCCAAAAAACGGAAGCATGTGGTGCTCGCACAGCGAATACACCTCGATGTCCTTGACGATCACCATCTGCGAATACTCTTCGGTGAACATCGCCGAGCGCAGAATTTCCGTCGGATCGAGATCGTAGCCGTGCGTTAAAAAATGCAGCGCCTTGGCCACGCGCTCCGGCGTTTTGACAAGGCCTTCGCGCGCGGGATCTTCGCCGAGGTCTTTAATGATGTCGCGGTACTTGTCGGCGACGCGCTTAACCGTCACCGGGTGATAATTGTCGATCTTGGCGTAGCCCACGGTGTCGTCGTCATCGACCAATTGCCGCTTGTGCTGCATATTTTCTCCTAGCTCGCGCGTTTGGCGCGTTCGCTTGATTGGTTCGACTGATCCAGACGCGCGCGTATCGACATTAACAAGCCCGCCTTGTCGAGCCCGCAGTGTGCCAGTTGCAGCGCCGGGTCGCCTTGATCAACAAAGCGGTCCGGCAAGCCCAACTGCAGCACGTCGTTGCCGCGCCGGTGCTCGTGTAAACATTCCAGCACCGCGCTGCCGGCGCCGCCCATCACCACGTTTTCCTCGACCGTCACCAGCAGATCGTGGGTATCGGCGAGCATCAGCACCAGCTCGACATCAAGCGGCTTTACAAAACGCATGTTGGCGACGGTGGCGTTTAATTCTTCCGCCGCCGCCAACGCCGGCGCCAGCATCGAACCAAATGCCAGTATCGCGGTCTTGATACCCCTGCGCCGCACTTCGCCCTTGCCAATGGGCAACGTCGCGAAGTCACGCTCGATCACCACGCCCGGCCCCGCGCCGCGCGGGTAGCGCACCGCCACGGGCGTGTTCATCGCGAACGCGGTATTGAGCAAATGCCAGCACTCGTTTTCATCGGCCGGTGTCATCACCGTCATATTGGGCAGGCAGCGCAAATAGCTCAAATCGAAACTGCCGTGGTGCGTGGCGCCGTCCGCCCCCACCAGCCCGGCGCGATCCAGGGCAAACATTACTGGCAGATTCTGAATTTGCACGTCGTGGATCAGTTGATCGAAGCCGCGCTGCAAAAACGTCGAATATATCGCCAGCACCGGCTTGGCGCCGTCGCATGCAAGCCCCGCGGCGAACGTCACCGAATGCTGCTCGGCGATGCCGACATCGAAGTAGCGATCCAGAAATTGTTTTTCAAACTGCACCATGCCCGACCCTTCGCGCATCGCCGGCGTGATGCCGACCAGCCGTTTATCGTGTCCGGCCATGGCGCACAGCCACTCGCCGAAAACTTGGGTGTACGCGGGCTTGCCGCCGCTTTTGCCGCCGACAATGCCGCCCACCGAATCGAATTTCGATACGCCGTGATACAGCACCGGATCGGCCTCGGCCAACTTGTAACCTTGGCCCTTGCGCGTCACCACGTGCAAAAACTGCGGGCCGCGCAGTTGCTTGATATTGTGTAACGTTGGCAGCAGCGCGTCGAGATCATGGCCATCGATCGGGCCAATGTAGTTGAAACCGAATTCCTCGAACATGGTGCCCGGTGTCACCATGCCCTTGACGTGTTCCTCGGCGCGGCGCGCGATCTGGCCCAGCACTTTTTCGCCCAAGCCCTTGGCGGTGGCGTAAAAGCGCCCCGACATCAGCCGCGCGAGATACTTGTTCAACGCCCCCACCGGCGGCGAGATCGACATGTCATTATCGTTCAAAATCACCAGCAAATCGACATCCATGTCGCCAGCGTTGTTCAACGCTTCGAACGCCATGCCGCCGGTCAACGCACCGTCGCCGATGATCGCCACCGCCTGGCGCCGCACGCCGGTGATCTTGGCCGCGGCGGCCATGCCCAGCGCGGCGCTGATCGACGTCGACGAATGCGCGGTGCCGAACGTGTCGTATTCGGACTCACTGCGTTGCGGAAAGCCCGACAGCCCCTGCCACATGCGCAGCCTTTTCATGCCCTCGCGGCGGCCGGTTAGAATTTTGTGGCCGTAGGTTTGGTGCCCCACGTCCCACACCAGCCGGTCGTGCGGCGTGTTAAACACATAGTGCAGCGCGATGGTGAGCTCCACCGTGCCCAGGTTAGAGGACAAATGCCCGCCGGTTTGACTCACCGACTCGATCAAAAAGTCGCGCAGCTCTTTCGCCAGCCGGTGCAATTGGCTGCGTTCCAGCTCACGCAACGCTTGCGGCGAGTTGATCGATTTCAGTAGCTCGTACATTCGCTATCTTTATGACTTGCGCAGCACAATAAAGTCCGCGAGTTGCCGTAATCGTAGCGCACGCTCGCCAAAACCCGCCAGCGATTTCATCGCTTCCACGCGCAACTCCTCGGCAAACGCCTTGGCGCGCGCGAGCCCAATGGCACTCACATACGTGGGTTTGCCCTGATCGGCGTCTTTACCCGCGGTTTTACCCAGGGTCGCAGTGTCGGCCTCGGCATCGAGCACATCATCGACCACTTGAAACGCAAGCCCGACGGTCTTGGCGAAGGTGTCCACATGCTTATGATCGTCGGGCGTTAGCGGCGTTCCACACTTTAAGCCCAGCAACGCCGCCGCGCGAATAATCGCACCGGTCTTGTGGATATGCATGAATTCGAGTTCAGGCACGGTGAGCTCCTTGCCCACCGCGACCAGATCGATCGCCTGCCCGCCCGCCATGCCGCGCGAGCCGCTTGCAATGGCGAGAATATTCACCATCTCCAGCTGCGTGGCCGCGTCATCGGCAAGCTTGTGTTCCGCCAGCACGTGAAACGCGAGGCTCTGCAGCGCATCGCCCACCAGCATCGCGGTGGCTTCATCGTATTGCACGTGACACGTCGGTTGACCGCGGCGCAACACATCGTCATCCATGCACGGCAGATCGTCGTGCACCAGCGAATAGGCATGAATGATTTCCACCGCCGCGCCGGCGAGCACCACGCGCCGCGGATCGGCATTGGACAACTCGCCCGCGGCGAACGCGAGCAGCGGCCGCACCCGTTTGCCGCCGCCCAGCACCGCGTAACGCATGGCATGATGCAAACGTTCGGGCGCGATTTGCGCCGAAGGCAGCACGCGTTCGAGCGCCGCTTCCACGCGGCTTTGCCCGGCCGCGGCCCAGGCCTTGAAGTCCGTTGATTCGGTCACGATGTCACTGGCCCGAGCCGTCACGAGCGGCCGCGCCAAAATTTTTCAGCACACCGTCTTCGAGGATTTTCACTTGCTGCTGCGCATCGGCCAACGCGCCCTGGCAAAACTTCAGCAACTCCGCCCCGCGCTTATAAGCGGCCAGCGATTTTTCCAGCGGTAACTGCCCCGCTTCCATGTCGGAGACGATTTCTTCGAGTTCGGCAAGCGCGGATTCAAACGTCGGGGTCTTGGCGGGTTTGGACATGAAATGTAGCGGCGCGCACACAAAATGTAGTCAAGCGCGGCACGCGGCGAGAAAGCGCTGAGCGTAGCGCATCGGACGCGGTATGGTCAATCGAGCGCACTAACTTGGCAATTGTCATTCTAAAAAAATATGTTTAAAATCAATAATTTACAAAAAATACTCAGCGTCGGCCGCGTGCCATGGGCGCATGAGGCAACGCCCTAAACGCGCCCAAAATCACTTTCATAAAGCCGCTGCAAACGCGCCAGCACATCGGCCGGCAGCGGCCCCATCGCCTGCGCCTGCAACGCTTCGTCGATGTGCCGCAGCTCCGAGCTGCCGATGATGGCGCACGACACATCCGGGTTGGACAGCACAAAGCGCAACGCCACTTGGCCGCGCGTGCCGTGGCCGTCGCCGATGGCATCGAACAACACTTTGCTTTTGCGCGCGTCTTCTTCGAGGCTGGTATCGGCGGTCAACACACTTTCGCGGCCGGTGCGCGCCTCGCTCGCGATAATGCCGGAGGCGAAGATGCGTATCGCCATCACCGCCACGCCGTTGGCGCGGCAGGCCGCGATCACGCCGTCAAAATGGTGGCCGCGCCACGCCGCGGGCATCGCCTGCCCGGCGCTGGGATTGAGCAGGTTGTAATAAACCTGCGCGGAATCGAAACGCCCGCTGTTAATCACCTCACGCACCGCGGGCGCTTCACCGATGGCGGTGATGCCCATATGGCGTATGAGCCCCTTCTCGCGCAGCCGTTCCAGCCCTTCGGCGACGCCGTTTTTACCGAGGATGTGATCGAGCGTCAACACGCGCCCGCCGGCCGTGGTACCGATGCGATTATGCAGTTGCAGCAGATCAACCGACTTGCGCTTTAAGCGCGCGAGGCTCGCCATCAGGCGCGCTTCGATTTGCGCCGGAATATCGGTCAGGTTATTCACGTCAAGGCCGAACTTGGTCGACAAAAAAGGCGTGTAGCCCGCTTCCGCCAGCAGCCAGCCGAGCGCCTGTTCCGATTTGCCGTCGCCATATTGCGCGGCGGTGTCCACCCAGTTGATGCCGCCCGCCATGGCGCGGCGGATCGCCTCGCGCTTGGTGGCATCGTCCTTGTAAATGACGATGCCGCCGACCGCGCCGGCGCCGAAGATGATTTCCGATACCGCAAGGCCGCTGCGGCCGAAGGTGCGTTGTTTCATGGTGTCATGCTCCCGTGTTGCCCGACACCATACAGCAAGGCGCGCCCGCGCGCTGGGCTGCGTTGCGCCGCGCAAACACTGCGGCACGCATCAGTCGATGCGAATGTTGGCGGCCTTGATGACCTTTTGATAAGTCACGATCTCGGACTTGATCTTGGCGGCGAATTGATTCGCGTCGGAATACACCGGTGAGACGCCAAAGCCCTCGAACTTCGCCTTCACATCGGGCCGTGCGAGCATGACGCCGATCTCGCTCGACAGCTGATCGATGATCGGGCGCGGTGTGCCGGCGGGTGCGAGCACGCCGTTCCACGTCTGCACATTAAAGCCGAATAACCCGGCTTCGGCGAAGGTCGGCGTATCGGCCAGGGAGCCGACGCGTTGCTCACCGGTCACCGCGATTGCGCGCAGCTTGCCGGCCTTGACATGGCCGATGATGTTGACCGGGACCGATAAGAACATCTGCACGTGGCCGCCGATCAAATCGGTCATCGCCGGCCCCGCACCCTTGTAGGGCACATGCTGCACCTTGACCCCGGCCAGAATATTGAACATCTCGCCCGCGATGTGAGTCGGCCCACCGGCGCCGGACGAAGCGAAGTTAAGCTGCCCCGGCTTCGCCTTGGCCAGCGCGATTACCTCGCGCACCGTGGTGGCCGCCACGCCGGGATGGACCACCATCACCTGCGGCGCCACGGCGATGCCGGCGATCGGCGCGAAATCGCGCACCGGGTCGTACGGGGTCTTGATGATGCTCGACAGGATCGCGTGCGTGCTGGCGACCAGCATGATGGTGTAACCGTCGGGTGCGGCGCGCGCCAGCGTTTCGGTACCGATGACGGTGTTGCCGCCGGGGCGATTATCGACCACCACGTTCTGCCCCCAGCGCTCGGCGAAATGCTGTCCGATGAGCCTGGCGTAGACCGTTGTGCTGCCGCCCGGCGCATAAGGGGTGATGAAGCGAATCGGACGATTCGGATACGGTTGCTGGGCGAACGCACTGCCCACCATCGACACCAGCAGCACCCCCGCGAGGGTATGCGCCGCCTTGCGCAACATTGCCTTCATCATGCCTCCACTATTGTAGCGAGCGGGCACCGCCTGGTGCCCGCCGGTTCAAACTTACGGCTCCATCTTGATCCCGGCGCTCTTGACGATCTTGCCGTACTTGGCGAAATCCGCCCGCACCAGATCGGCGAATTGCTCCGGCGTGGTCACGAACGGATCCATGCCCTGACTTAGCAGCCGTTCGCGCATGTCCGGCAGGGCGAGGATGCGGCCGATCTGCGCGCCGAGCATGTCGATGATGGGCTTGGGCGTCGCGGCCGGCGCCAGCACGCCATACCAGATCTTAAGTTCGAAGTCCTTTAGACCGGCTTCTCTCATCGTCGGCAACTGAGGCAGCACCGCGAGCCGCGCGTCACCGGTCAGCGCGACCGCGCGCAAGCGATTGGTCTTGATGTGCGGTAACGCCACGATCGGCGGGCTGTAATACATGTGCACCTGACCGCCAATCAGATCGGTCAACGCCTGCGCCGAGCCCTTGTACGGGATGTGCTGGATACGCACACCGGCCAGCATATTGAAGTACTCGCCGGCCAGATGCGTCACCGTGCCGGTGCCGCCGGAACCATAGTTAAGCTCACCCGCCTTGCCCTTGGCCAGAGCGATCAACTGCTGCACGGTGGTTACCGGCAGGGAGGGATGCACCACCAGCACAAGCTGAGTGCTTGCCACCGGCGAGACAGCGGCGAAATCCTTCACCGGATCGTACGGGGTCTTCAGCAGGTTGGGCACGATCGTGTGACTGGTGAGGATCAACAGCAGCGTGTGGCCGTCAGGCGCGGCCTTCACCAGCGCCTCGGATCCGATGACGGTGTTGCCGCCGGGGCGGTTTTCCACAATGACCTGCTGTCCCCATGCTTCCGTGATCTTGGGCCCGATCATTCTGGCCAGGATATCCGTGGTGCCGCCCGGGGGATACGGGCTGATGATCCGAATCGCCTTGCTCGGATAGGGATGGAGATGAGGATGGGGATGGGGATTAGCCTGTTGCGCGCCGGCCGTTACGGCGAATGAGAAGAACATGGCGGCTAAGACGCCGCACATCGTGGCAAGACGAAACTTCATCGACATCTCCTCGTGTAAGGCTCGCCGGGTAAGCCCGCGGCGGCTTAAGGGGCGGCGATTACCGCGTACCTCCCACGCCATTTTCTTGGGGCCAGGATTTCGAGTGCCCGTTTGGTACCCGCGCCAATTTAGCCGCACCCTAACGAATGGTCAATTGCCGGGTTCGTCTCGAATCACTTCCGGCCGACGCGATGGCGCCAGAGCCGCTGCGTTCCGAGAAATAGACCAAAGTCGCGCGTGCCGCGAACATCCGGCCGGCGCGCCGGCGTATCGGGATGACCGATGCGTCACGGGTTTTCAGGTTCAAACGCAACCGTCTGCCCACGCAGGGTGATTGAACTCGTGAGCGTGACCGGATTGACGATCAACTGTTCGGCGAAACACCCGCCCTTGGCGTTGCGCACCAGTGCGACGATTTTTTCCATCGGTTCGTCCGAATCGATATCCAGACTGGTGGTGACGCCCTGCCAACTGCCTTTGACCGTGCCTTTTAACACCGAGCCAGAGACTTGAAAATCGAGCCCGACATGGCAGCGCGCTTTTTTCACTTTGAGCTTCATCATGGACGCGTACCGCGCCACTTGCGTGAGCAGTCAAAAGCCGATGGCCAGCGCCAGATAACTCATCGGCGGCGCATAACGGCTGGTGCCGCCGATGGTGGGCGGCTCATCCGAGAAGATGGTAAAGCCGCGCGAGGTGCCGACCTTAAGGTGATGTTCGCCTTCGATCGATGCCGTGTCGGCGACCAAATGCATCGCCAACCCTTGCGGCGGCAGTTCGGGTTTATCGGTGATGCGTTCGCCGGGTTTGGTGCTTTGTTCCGCGGCGTTTAATGGTTTTTCACTCATGGTGTGCTCCTGGGTGTATGAATTTGCGAGCGGCTAATTTCTGCCCCCCCATTTTGCTCCGAAATTTTAATTCGGAACACTGACAAGAACCTCGAATAACGATCCGCGAGGTCAATGCGGCCTAATTCGGGCGGATATTGGCCGCGCGCGCGCCCTTGCCGCATTTCTCGACGCCGCCGCGCAAGCGCGCATCGAACCGCGCAGGCGTAAGGCTTGGCAAACACGGCCGTTGACCGCGGCCAGCGCTAATCGACTTTTACCCCGGCCGCTTTCGCAACCTTCGCCCATTTGACGAGTTCGCGTGCTATGAAGGCGGCGAAATCGTCGGGCTTATTGGCGACAATGTCGCCGCCTTCGGCGGCAAAACGCTCTTGCACCTCCGGCAGTCGGATCACGCGCACCATGTCGGCGTTGAGCTTGGTCAGTATCGTAGCAGGCACGCCCACCGGCGCCAACACGCCGTACCACGTGCTAACGTCGTAGCCTTTGAGGCCCGAATCGGACACCGTGGGCAAATCGGGAAACACGCGCGAACGCATCGCGCTGGTGGTTGCCAGTGGTTTGATGCGGCCGGCACGCACCAAGGGCAATGCCGCGGGCACGGTGCCGACGTATATCGTAATTTGCCCCGATATCAAATCTGCGTAAGCGGGCGGCGCGCCGCGATACGGTACATGCAATAGACGCGTGCCTGACATATGCCGGAACAATTCGCTGGCCAGATGCGCTGCCGAGCCATTGCCTGGCGAACCGTAACTCACCATGTCGGGCTTCGCTTTGGCAAGCGCAATGAGATCGGCGACCGTGCGAACCGGCAACGCGTTATTCGCCAGCAATACCATCGGAGCGGACAAAATCTGCGTGATCGGCGCAAAGTCGCGTTGCGTGTCGTACGGCAACTTCGGATAGACGCCCGGCGCTATCACCACGAACGAGGACACACCCAGCATCAGGGTGTAGCCATCCGCCGGCATGCGTGAGGCGACGCCCATGCCGAGTGTGCCGCCCGATCCGGGCCGGTTATCCACGATCACCGGCTGCCCCCACAGTTCGGTCAGCTTCGGCGCCATCGCACGCGCAATCAGATCGCCTGCGCCGCCAGCAAGCACGGGCGCGATCCAACGCACGGGTTTTTGCGGAAAAACGTCTTGTGCGGGCGCATGCGCCGTGCAAAACATCAAACCCAACACCAGCAGCACCTGAAAATCGCGAGTTTTACGAATCTGATAATGCATCGGCTGAGTTAAAAGCACAGGTTGCGAAGGTCTGATGATAACGCATGGCTCGCGCGTGCGCGCCACGAAATCGAGCGCGAATGTTCATGCCGCGGCCGCCACCCATCAGCGCTGGTCACATCCGCCGCGCGCGCAGACCGCATTGACACGTGCTCAGCGTGGCCACATCGCGGCGCAAAAGCCTCACGGTCCACCGTCTCGCGCCCTGGATGAACGGGTTTGAAGCGCTGAGTTCGCCTCACAAATGGCGCGGCAGCGGCTCACCGCCCTCAGTTCAACGCCTTGTCGGCCCTTAACGTTGCCACCGCAAGGTCGACAAAACTTCTCACTTTGGCCGAACCATATCGACCTTCCCGATGCACGACATGAATGGGCCACGGCGCTTCCTCGTATTCCGACAGCACGGTCTTCAGGGTGCCCTTCGCCAACTCATCGGCAATTTGATAGGAAAGGAGCCGCGTCAGCCCTAAGCCTTCCTTGGCGGCTTCAATCGCCGCGTCATTGGTGTTAGCCAAGAGGCGTGGATGAATTTTGAGCGCGATTTTTTCGCGCCCCTTCGCGAACACCCATTCCGCGCCACGCGATAAGGTGGTGGCAGCGATGATTGGACGGCGAACAAGTTCCGCCGGCGCCTTCGGAGCGCCATGTTTCTTGAGGTAACCCGCGGACGCGCAAATCACGCGCCGCACTTGGCCGACACGGATCGCGCGCAGCGAGGAATCGGGTAACGGCCCGATGCGGATTCCGACATCGAGCCCTTCGTCGATCAGACTGACCACGCGGTCGACGAACAGCGCCGAGACTGTCGTTTCACTGAAGTCGCGCAAATAGGCCGTGATGATGGGCATCACATACAGTTTCCCGAACAGCGCCGAAGCGGTCACCGCGAGATGACCGCGCGGCGTGGCGTTCACGCCGGCCGCGGCTTCATCGGCCTCGTCCGCGTCGAGCAGAATGCGCCGGGCATCTTCAAGATAACGAGCACCCGCATCGGTCGCGCGCACACGCCGCGTGCTGCGCGTCAGGAGCCGCACGCCGAGCCGCGCTTCGAGCATCGCCACGGCGCGAGTGACGGCCGGCGGCGACATGCGCAGACGGCGGCCTGCGGCGGCGAAGCTTTGCGCCTCGGCCACCGCGACGAATACTGACATCGCCTGAAAACGATCCATGGATTCCTCACATTATTTTAATTTTTAAAATAATATATTCAATTATATAGATATTCTTTTCTATTTTGGAATCCGGCAAAGTGCCATTCGTCGCGGTAATGCGACGACTTCTTCCACTCACCTAACAGGAGCAACCCCATGGCCCGCATCAACATCGTCAGCCCCGAATCCGCCAACGCGGAACAAAAAGCCCTCTTCAGCGCTATCCAAGCCCAACTCGGCATGGTGCCGAACTTCCTCAAGGTCTTCGCCAACTCGCCGGCCGCGCTCAAGGCCTTCCTCGGCCTGCACGGCATCGCCGGCGATGGCTCGCTGGATGCGCTCACCCGCGAACGCATCGCGCTCGCCCTCGCCCAACAGAACAGTTGCGCCTACTGCCTGTCGGCGCACACCGCAATCGGCCGCAAGGCCGGCCTTGCCGCCGCCGAAATCGAAGCCAACCGTGCGGGCGGCAGCCAGGACGCAAAGGCCGCCGTGGCCGTGAAATTTGCGCGCTCGCTGACCGCCCACATGGGTGACATCACCACCGCCGAGCTACTCGAAATGCGCGAAGCCGGTTACAGCGAATCCGACATCGTTGAAGTCATTACTCACGTCGGGATGAACATTCTGACCAACCTGCTGGGCAAGGCCGGACGGGTCGACATCGATTTCCCTAAAGTCGAACTGGGCCTCGCCGCTTGATTCACCACACCGCGCCGTGGGCGGATGCCCCCGGCGCCAGGAGATACCCGCATGGCCCTCGCCTTCACCCGCATAGGCTTCACCCCCAGCGTGCACGCTGCACAGGTGCGCATGGGCAGCCGCGACGCTTACCGGGCTGCCGAACTGGGTGAGCCGGAAAACGTCGAGCTGGGTGCGCTGGAGATCGATTACATCCGCGCACGCGATAGCTTCTATCAGGGCACCGTCGGCGACAACGGCTGGCCCTACGTGCAGCACCGCGGCGGCCCCGCCGGCTTTCTCAAAGTGCTCGACGCTCGGACGATCGGCTACGCCGATTTCAGCGGCAACCGCCAATACATTTCTGTAGGCAACTTGGTTGGAGATAACCGCGTGAGTCTGTTCCTGATGGACTATCCGGGACAGCGCCGGCTCAAGCTCTGGGGACGAGCCCGGTTGGTCGACGAAGACAGCGAACCCGAACTCATCGCCCGCCTCGAATCGGCGAATTACCGCGCGCCCGTCGAGCGCGGCGTACTCATCACCATCGAAGCCTACGACTGGAACTGTCCGAAGCACATCACGCCGCGTTTCACCGAACGCGAACTCGCGGCCCGGGCAAGCGGCACCGGGCACATGCCCGTACAGCACGCGCAACAACTTCAGCCCGGCGAGGAAATTGGTGCCGGACCGCTCAAGCTCGTAGTCAGTGGCATACGGCAATTAACGCCACGCGTGCGCGCCTATGAACTGCGGGCGCGCGACGGCAGTTCCTTGCCGGCGGTGACGGCTGGCGCTCACTTGCCAATCCCGGTCAAGCTACCCAACGGATCAACTGCCACGCGGCAGTATTCGTTAACATCCGTGCCCGGGCGCGGCGAGGCATTCGAGATCGCCGTGTTGCGCGAAGAAGCGGGGCGAGGCGCTTCGGCCGCGATTCACGCCTCGTGGCAAATCGGCACGATGCTGGCAACCCAGCCGCCGGCCAACCAGTTTGCGCTGCATGCCGACGATCGCCCGGCCGTGCTGATCGCCGGCGGCATCGGCATCACACCGATCAAGGCAATGGCGCAGCCGCTGAAGGCGCGCGGCAACCCATTCGAGCTGCACTACACCGGGCGTCGCCCTGCCGACATGGCCTATCTCGACGCGCTGATGCGGGAAATGCCCGGCCGCGTGCACACATACTTTACGCAAACCGTGGATGGCAAGCGCATCGACCTGGCGGCGGTTATCCGCCCGGCCCCCACCGATGCGTTGATCTATGTGTGCGGCCCTGCGGGGTTGATCGAAGACGCGCGCCGCGTTGCACGAAAGCTGAATCTGCCACCGGAGCGGCTGCGTTACGAGAATTTCGAATAACGCCCCGCCAACTCAACGCGGACTAATTCGGTTTGATATTGGCCGCGCGCGCAACCTTGGTCCATTTCTCGATGTCGCTGCGCACGCGCGCGTCGAACTCGGCGGGTGTGTTGAAAATGATGTGCGAGCCGGTGGATTCGATGCGATCGCGCACTTCTGGCGTTTTCATCAGGGCGCCGATCGCCTCGCGCACCCGCCGCACAATTTCCGCCGGCGTGCCCTTGGGCGCGGCCAACGCGTACCAGCCTTCGGTGTCGGCGCCCTGCACGCCTTGTTCGGCGAGCGTGGGCAACTCGGGCATCACGGTTAAACGCGCGGGGCCGGCGAGCGCCAGCGCGCGCACGCGGCCACTGCGCATATTGCCGATCTGGTTCATCATCGAATCGAGCAGCACCGGCACTTCGCCGCTCACCAGCGCCATCGCCGCGGGCGCGCCGCCTTTGTAGGGAATATGCGTGAGCTTGGTGCCAGTCTGAATTTGAAACAACTCCATGCCGAATTGCGGCACGCTGGCGGGGCCGAATGAGCCGTACGACAATTGCCCCGGCCGCGTTTTGGCGAACGCCACCAAATCCTTGACGTTTTTTGCCGGCAGCGACGGATGCACGCACAGCGCAAACGGCGAGGACATGATGATGGAAATCCACTCGAAATCGGTCAGCGGCTCGAACGGCAATTTGGGAAACGCCGCTTTGTTCATCACCAGCATGCTGTTGGTGGTGCCAAGCAGGGTGTAACCGTCGGGCGGCGCTTTCGCGCCAAGATCAGTGCCGATGATGCCGTTGGCGCCGCCGCGGTTGTCGATGACAAACGATTGCCCAAACGCCTGGTGTAGCCGCGGCAAGAAGCTGCGCAACAGCGTGTCCAGCGGCCCGCCCGGCGCCGCCGGAATAATGATGCGCACCGGCTTCACCGGCCAGTTCTGCGCCAATGCCGGTTGCGAAAAGAAAGCGGCGAAAACGACTGCAAGGTACGAGACATATCGCATGGCGCTACTCCTCGATGGTTATCAACTTCAGGATGAGCTGCTCGGCGCGGGCCGGCCCGGCCCCGGCATATTTTCATAGCGGCCACCCGGGCCAAAATCGGCCGCCGCCAGATCATTCATCGGCGCATCCAGATGCATGCCGTGCGCGATGGTGTTAAACGACAACGAATGCATCATCATCGCGGTCGCTTCCACCAGCGTGCGGTCGTCGAAGCCGTAGGAGACGCGCAACAAGCGCGTGAAGTAAGCGATGCCATAAGCGCTTTGGCGAAACTGCGCCACGGCGAGCGCCGCGCCCGCCTTGGTGGCCTCATCGAGCACGCCCGCGCCAAGCACCAGGCGATTCTTGCGCCAGGTCGCTTCCAACTGGCGCGGGTGGTGCGCCAGCGCACGCCAGATCGCGGGGATATGCTCGATGCCCAACGCGCGCTGGCTCCACGCGCGGATTTCCGCCAGCGTCGCGGCGGCTTGCGGCGCGCTTTGCTCGTCGCGCAGCGGCACCAGTGGCTCACTTGCCGCTGCATTCTGTGACGGCACATCGGGCGGCAACATCAACGCGGCGGCCGCGGCAGTGAGGCTCGCGGTATGCTCCGCCACTGCGGCGATCTCCGCCACCGCGCGTTCGCTTTTTGTGAGCCGCAACACGGCGGCCGAGTGTTGGGTGAGTCAATAACTACAATGATTGGTCATCGACACCGCGACGTGTATTGCCTCTTTGGCAAGTTGCGGCAGCTTGCCCTGGATGCGATAGGACGCATTGGTTTCCAGATGATTCGCCTCCAGCCACGCCGGCCAGTGCGTTTGCACGCCCATGATCGAAGGCTCCAGCAGCCCCTCGGCCGTGCGCCCCATGCGCTTGGCGGTGCGTTCGAGGATGGCGCGGTCTTCCGCCGAGAAATCGGTGAGTCGCGGCGTGCGCAAGGTGGTCATGTCGGGCGTCCTTTCCGAGCGAGGCTGTGTATCATCCTGGAGTCAGATAAAATATTCAATAAAATCAAGTGCTTACGATAGTTACTTAACTACGCCGCGTACTGCGACCGCTAGCGAATCGAAATACCGCGGGTTCGGGCAATGCGCCGCCAGCGTTCGATTTCGCCGGCAATATAGCGATCCATGCCTGCCGGGTCGATCGGTTCAATGGTGCCCCCGGCGTTCAGCAAAGGCCGGCGAATCTCATCCAAGGTCAGCAGCGCGTTCACCTCGCGATTAAGCCGCGTGACGATCGCGCGCGGCGTTGCACTGGGCGCGGCAATGCCCGCGAACGATGTCATTTCATAACTGGGCAGCGTGTTAACCACCGGCGGCACATCGGGCAACAGCGGATTGACGCCGCGAGACGTGATGCCGATCGCACGCAGGCGTTTCGCTTGAATGTGCGGGTGACCGCTGATCAGCGTGCTAAAAATCATGTCCAGACGGCCGCCCAAAATTTCAGTGACCAACTCGTTGCTGCCCTTATAGGGCACGTGCAACAAATCGACGCCGGCGAGCGTGTTGAGCAACTCGCCCGCCAGATGAAAACCCGAGCCGACGCCGACGGAGCCGAAGCTCATGCGCCCCGGCGCGGCCTTGGCCGCGGCGATCAGATCGCGCACGCTATGCACCGGCGATTGCGCGTTGACCATCAATAGCAATGGATAATTGACGATGCGCGCAACCCAGGCAAAATCGCGTACCGGATCATACGGCAGCTTGTCCACCGCCGCAGCCACCGAAGTGAACACGCCGCTGGATGCGAGCAGCGTGTGGCCGTCGGGCGTGGCCTTGGCGACATGGTTGTTGCCGATGACGCCGCCCGCGCCGGGCCGGTTGTCGACAATCACATTCTGTCCCAGCCGCTCGGCAAGACGCACCGCCAGCGCGCGCGCGATCGTGTCGGTGCTGCTGCCCGCGGTGAACGCCGCGACCAAGCGCACCGGCCGCGCGGGATAGGATTCAGCCGCGAAGCCTGCCGCGGGCGCGAGCGCGGCGGCAACGGTGGCCATCAATCGAATCGACGACGGGCATACGGCGTCCTCGTGAGTTGGGGGCAGCGGATTTTCAAACCCCTTATTCTTATGTGTCGGGCAGTATAACGGAGAAACGCGCGCCGCTGAAAGCGGGCGGTTACGTTTACATCGTAAATTACGTATATCGCGCGCTGGCGCCGGCCATCACGCCGCGCCCACAGGCTAACTCGATTTACCCCCGCCGCCATACATCTCCGAGCGCGGATGAAACGCGAGCCACGCAAACGCGAAATGCACGCCGCCGTCCACTGGCGTGAGGCGCGTGCCCTTCAACGGGCCGTCGATGACAATGGGGGCAGACACGATTACGCTTTAACCCCATTTTCGCCTTCTTTCTTCTGTCTGCCGCTTGATCAATATCGAAAATCGCGGACCGTGTAGTCGAGCCGTCGCGGGCCGTCACTTGCGGTATGACAAAGAATTTAAGCGTAACAGCGACCGGCGGCTCCCAGCCAATCGTGTAACACGCACCTGCGATCGCGCCCCGACACCGTATATCAACCAGCGTCTGTATTTCTACACTCAAGGCACTCAACCTAACCGCGCCAGTTATCCGCCGCGCCGTTTTTCGCAACCTGTTCCTCCAAACGCGCGGTCGAACGCGCGATGGTGTAGCGCGCGGGCCCGCGGTTCGTGACGCGCCAGCGATACTCAATCCCGCGCGGCACATGGATCACGTCGCCCGCGCAGGCAACGTGACGATCCGCGCCCACCTGGGTATCGATTTCGCCGCTCACCACATACGCCAGCAGTTCGTGCGCGGCACCCACCTCGGCCGCTTCATAGCCCGCGGGCGACTGCACATACGCCCACGACAAATTCAAGCCGTTCACCCACTGCTCGTGATGACCCGAGGGTTTGCCGCCGTTAAAGCCGTTGCACATGACGTAATGGCAGTTGCCCAAGCCCGAAGTAATTGCTTGCGATTGCTCGGGCGCTTTTTCCTGGCCAGGGTATTTGCCGGCGGCGAAATCGCGCGCGACTTCGGTGGCCGAGCGCGCTTTATCGGGCAGCGCTTCGTCGGCCGCGGCGCCGATCAGTGTCCAGGTGCGATCCTTCAAATACAAATAGCGGATGCCGTTCGGCCCCGCCTTGAAGCTGTGTTGCGCGTTTGATGGGATGTGCACCAGCGTGCCCGGCGTGACGTGATGCGCCTCATCGCCGACGATGCTGTCGAACTCACCTTCGAGCAAAAACGCCATGAACTCATTGGGGTGATAATGCAGCCGCGATTGCTCGCCGGCTTTTTTAGTCACGCAGCGAAAATACATCGTCGCCGCTTCGATCACCGGCCCTTGCGTGGTCGACAAATGCGGATTGAGATGATGCGATTGCATCGCGTCGAAGCGAAAATACGGCATGCCACATACTCCATCGCGGGTTGTGTTAGACACCAGGCTACTATACGATTTTGCGCACGCCGCCGCGGGGGTGGCGAAAAAGCCTGTGAGCGGGCGCGTGCTGGCAACCCATGCCACCTCACTCCCTTTATAAAATTATTAAGGATACGCTGATCAAGTAGGTAAAAGGTGCGCCCGAGGAAAGCGATGATGCCGATTAGGCGAAATGAATGCTGATTTCATCAGGCCGAAGGCGCTT
>VGIF01000033.1 GCA_016868015.1 Betaproteobacteria bacterium | reverse complement strand
TGACGTCGATGGAGGAGGTGACCAAGGCCGTGCCCGATTCGCGCAAGTGGTTCCAGCTCTACCCGTGGGAAGATGAAGCGGGCAACTACGAAATGGTCGCGCGTGCGCGCGATCTGGGTTGGGAAGCGCTGGTGGTCACCATTGACCACGCGCCGGGCCGCGGGCGCGAGCACAACGAGCGCAACGGTTATTCGTTTCCGTTCAAACCCAACCTGACCGCAGCGGTGGACATGGCGATGCACCCGGGCTGGTTATGGCGCGTGATGCGCAAGTACGTGACGAACGAAGGCATGCCCACCAACGCCAATTATCCCGACCGTTACCGCTTCTCCGTGATCGACGGCAAAACGCGTGTAAGCCCCAAGCGCTTCCAGGCGATGACCTGGGAGCACATCAAAAAATTCCGCGAGTTCTGGCCGCGTAAGTTGATCGTCAAAAGTATCCTGAGCGCCGATCAAGCGCGCGCGGCGGTCGATGCGGGCGCCGATGGCATCGTGGTGTCGAACCACGGCGGGCGCGCGTTTGACAGCGCGGTGGCGACCATCGACATCCTGCCGGAGATCGTGGCGGCGGTCGGCGACCGCTGCACGGTAATCCTCGATAGCGGGGTGCGCCGCGGCAGCGACATCGTCAAAGCGCTCGCGCTCGGTGCCAAGATGGTGCTGGTGGGCCGCGCCACGCTCTACGGTACCGCCTGCGGCGGGCAAGCGGGCGCCGCGCGGGCGATCAATATTTTGGCGGGTGAAATGGAGCGTGCGTTTGGCTACATCGGCGCACGCAGCGTGGCGGAAATCGGGCCGCATATTTTTGCGGATGGCAACATCGGTCAACGCTAGGGTGCGCATCGCGCACGCGAACTTCGCATCGGGGCCGGGCTCGGACAACGCCGCTACGATCAAATCTGAATTTGCACCGCTCAGGACAGGCGTTGCCATCAATCCAGCCGAATGGCGGTATCAAAATGCCAGGTGCGGCGAACTTCGACGACATCGTACTCGCGCGCCAGTGTGGGAGAAAACGGCTGATAGGGCCGGTGTTCGTCGACGATGCGCCGGATCGCGTCATCCACGGCTGCTACGCCGCTGGAGATTTCGAACACCACCGACTCCACCGAGCCGTCGCTGCGAAAGGCGGCGGTGACCAACGGCGGCCGGTGCGGCCGTTGCGCAACTTCGTGCACCGTACCGCCATCGGTGTTGAATTGGATTTTGCGCGCCCACGTTTCGGCATACTGCGCGAGTTCGGCATTGGCGTGGGTGCGTCCCCACAGCCGCGCGCGGCGCGGGTTGCTCAGCGACAAGGGCAATGGGTTGTTCGCGCGCGCCGCCGGCACCGCGGCTTGACGCTGCGCTGCGCGCGCATCGAGTTCACGCCCGATTTCCTTTAACCGCGCTTCGCGCAGCACTTCGTAGTCTTTACCGGTGTCCGCGCGCGGCGGCGCGGCGGGCTGCGCCTGGGCGCGTTGCGCGGCTTCAGCATCGAGTTGGCGCCCGATCTCACGCAGCCGCGCTTCGCGTTGCGCCTCGTAGTCTTGCGCGCCAGCCGCTTGCCGCGCGGCTTCCTCACGTTGGGCGTCCTGCCGTGCGGCGTCGGCACAAGCCGCTTCTTGGCGGGCAGCGTCTTGCCGCGCGGCTTCCTGGCGCTCGGCGTCGAGCCGCGTGGCCTCGGCGCGAGCAGCGTCTTGGCGTTGCGCTTCTTGTTGGGCGGCGGCTCGTCGTGCGGCTTCCTGGCGCAACGCTTCCAGCCGCGCGGCTTCGATGCGGGCGGCTTCTTCGCGGGCAGCCGCTTGCCGCTGCGCTTCGAGTGTCGCGGCTGCTACGCGCATGGCCTCCTGACGCTCGGCTTCCAACCGTGCGGCTTCGATGCGGGCGGTTTGCTGGCGAGCGGCTTGCTGGCGCTGCGCTTCCAACTGCGCCGCGGCTTGCCGCAAGGCTTCCTGCCGCAGGGCTTCGAGCCGCGCGGCTTCCTGGCGTTGGGCTTGCAACCGCGCTGCTTCGACGCGCGCTGCTTCCTGGCGGGCCGCCTCTTGACGTTGCGCTTCCAATTGCGCCATGGCTTGCCGCAAGGCTTCTTGCCGCAGGGCTTCGGCACGCGCCGCTTGCTGACGCGCAGCCTCCTGGCGCTGCGCTTCTAATCTTGCGGCGGCTTGTCGTGCGGCTTCTTGGTGCTCGGCTTCAAGCCGTGCGGCTTCGAGCCGCGCTGCTTCCTGATGAGCGGCTTGCTGCCGCTGCGCCTCCAATTGTGCCGCCTGTCGCGCGGCCTCCTGGCGTTCGGCTTCCCATCGTGCCTCGATGCGTGCCGTTTCGCGGCGGGCGGCGTCTTGCCGCTGGATCGCCAGTATTTCGGCTTGCCGCGCAAGTTCCTGGCGTTGCGCTTCCAGCCGTGCCGTCTCGATGCGCGCGGCTTCTTGTTGCGCTGCCTCCTGATGCTTCATTTCCTCCAGCACCACTTGCCGGGCGGCTTCCTGGCGTTCGGCGTCGAGCCGCGCGGCCTCGATGCGCGCCGCTTCCTGACGCGCGGCTTCTTGCCGTTGGGCCTCCTGTTGCGCGGCCGCTTGGCGGGCGATCTCCTGGCGTTCGGCCTCGTGTTGCATGGCCTGCACCAGTGCGGCCTGTTGGCGTGCCGTCTCTTGCTGCTGCGCTTCGAGTTGCGCTGCCGCACGTTGCGCGGCTTGTTCAAGTTCGGCTGCCAGGCGCGCGGCCTCGGCGCGCGCCGCTTGCCGGCGCTGTTCTGCTTCCAGGCTCGCTTTAAGCCGGGCCGCGGCTTGCCGTGCGCGCTCCTCGCGTTCGGCCTCCAATCGCGCGGCCTCTTGTTGTTGTGCCGTTATGACGACGGCTTCCAGCGCATCGCGCTGCGCGGCGGCGGTGTGCGGCGGCTGTTGCGCCGGCGCGGCTTCGGGCGCTATTGCAGGTGCCGTCCCCTGCGCCATGCCGGCGTCTTGTGGCGTCTGCGTAAGTGCCGCCGGCGGGGCGCCGGCAGTAGCGCGGCTGCGCGGCGGTAACGTTTCCGGCCGCGGTGGCGGATTGAGCCGGCGTGGCATGGCGTGGTATCAACACCACGCTCATGGGGTGCGCATGGGCGCGCCGCTCGTGCCACGGCGGCAGCAGGCCCGGCAGTCCGGAATCCGCGTCGCCGAAGGCGAGACTTAGCAACAGCCCATGAACCAGCAGCGAGAACAACAGCGCAACGGCGCCGCGCCTGCGATCGCTGGTGGTGAGTTGGACTACCCGCTGTCCGAGTTCTTGCGGTTTACGCGCCGTGCGTTGGCGCCGCCATTTCGGAAATGCGAGCGCTCCGAACGGGGGCCATGGCATCGCGGGTGGTTTCTCTTGCGTAATTTCTTGTGGACGTTCAGCAAAACCATTATGCCGCGATTTGCCTCGGCTCGCTCTGTCAAGGCGGCGCGCGCACGCACGCAAGCGCTTGGCCTGTTTTTCCAACGCTCCCTGCGGCAAAATAAAAATATCAATTAAATCAGATACTTACGTAATTCTCAAAAGTTTGAACGGGCACCGCTGGCGTGCACGCCGTGCCCGCTCTGGAGTAGCATAACAGCCGTTGCTCACACTAGCGGGAGACCACCATGGCACGTATCAGGCACATCGCGATTCAGACGCAAGATGAAGAAGCGACCAAGCAGTTTTACGTCGAAAATTTCGGGCTCAAGGTTGTCAAAAAGTTGGAGAGTGATCGTACCAGCGGTTATTTCCTCACCGACGGCCACATCAACATTGCCATTCTGCGTTTCAAAAACAATGTGGTGGCGGGCGCCGAGCGCGGCACCGGCTGGAGCGGCATACATCACATCGGCTTTCAGGTCGACGACTTGAAGGAAGCGACCGCGCAACTCGCCAAGTCGGTGGCCAAACCGCGTGACGACATCAACGTTGCGCTGGGCCTGGGTGCGGGCGGCGCACCCGCCGGGCATGGCAACGTCGAGGTGCGTTACATCGGGCCGGATAACGTAAACTTCGACGTCTCCGAAACCGGCTGGATCGGCACGCCGAGCAACAAAGTCAAGCACGACGAAGCGGTGGCGGAACCCAGCATGTAAGTTGCGCCGCACGGCTCGCGATAGGGCCGTGTGCGTGTGCGCGCAGCGCTTTAAGATCGCGGCGGTCAGCCGTGCTCATGCGTGCTAGCGCGTCGCACCGTGGCGTATGCGTATCGGGTTCAGGTAAGCGAGCGCGGCACCACCCTTGGCATTTTCCCCGCGCGCGCGCGCGCGCAGGTAACACGAGGCACCATCGGCGCCTGCCGCGGCGGCGGCGAGCGTGGTTTCGGCCTCGCTTTGCCCGGCGGCGAGCTTTAATGCCTGGATGATTTCAGGCTTGCCGCTTTTGCAGTTGCCGATGATTTGCACTTGCAGCGGTTTGTCGGCAACGGCGCTTGCACGATCCACTGCCACGCGCACGTACAGCGGCGCGTTCTTCGGCACACGGATGGTTTCGCCGGGCGCTGCCGGCGACTCTAGCCCCTGCGCCTTGACGGTAAACAACAAGTAATCGAGAAAATGCCCGTGCGCGGCCCAGAACGAGCCCGCGTGCAGCGCTTTTAACACGCCGCTGGCCGTGGCCTCGGGCACGCTTACCACGGTGCGCGAGAATTCACACGGCGTGAATTCACCCTGTGCATTGTGATAATCAGAGGAGGCGAGCGCCGCCCAAGCGTTTTCGCCGCGATCGAGCAATTGGTCCCACGCGCCGCCCACATGTGCAACGGCGGGGTCCCAGCGCTCGATGGTGGGCGCGCGCTTATAGGCGCCGTTGGGCTCCATGTTTTGGTGGCCAGGCCCGCCCTCGAGGGCGACCATGCGGTCGCTGGCGCGGCGCCACTTTAACCATTCCTCGACCACCATCTCGCTGGTTTCGCCGTAACGGCTGGGGTGGTTGAATATCAGCGCGACGCTGGTCTTGTCCTTCGCCTGCCCGTTGAGCCAGCCAAGCGCGGCCGGCAGCAGCGCGTCGGATTTTTCAAAGCGTTCCTTGAACGCGATCATGTGTTTTTCCGTCGCCGGGTCGAACAACATGCCCATGTGCACGCGTGCGCCATGCGGCGGCACATTCCACTCCAACCCCGCGATCAGCAGGTGCTTGGGGTATTTTTTGCGCTGCGCGGCAATGGCGTCGAGATAGTCCTGCGTGCCGGACTTAAGAGCGCGGTTGCTGTGATCGGTTATCGCCAGCACCTGACAGCCGCCGGCGTAAGCTTGACGCACCAGTGTATCCAGTTCCAGCGCGCCGTCGGAGAACTTGGTGTGCGTGTGAAAGTCGGCCACCAGTTGTTTGCCGCCAAGCGCCCACGGCACCGCAAGCTCATGCCGCGCGGCGTTTGGGTCACCACAGCCGGCGAGCGCGGCAAGCGCCATGGCCGCCACCGCCATGCGTTCGAAATTCATGTTCTCTCCCTTGGCCTGCAGTGTAGCGCGTGCTTTGGGCGCCGCACCGGCCTTTCAGGGCGTTAACGTAACATATTGATTTTATTGATATTTTTGTTTTAGCCTAGCGGTTGCTCAGGCTGTCGTAAAGCGCCTGGTATCGGCGCAACATCGTGCTCAAACCAAATTCACGCACCGCGCGCTCGCGCGCGGCGGTGCTTTGCGCCAGGCGCAACCGTGCATCGAGCGCGTACTGCGCGAGGTGGCGCGACAACGCGGCGGCATCGCGCGGGGCAAACAAGCGCCCGCACACGTTGTCTTCGACCAACTCCACGTTGCCGCCGACCGCGGTGGCGATCACCGGCAAGCCGCTGGCGAACGCCTCGAGGATGGTGTTGGAGATGCCTTCGTTAAGCGAAGGCAACACATAGACGTCGAATGCGCGCAGCACATCCGGCACGTTGGCAAGCGCACCGGGTAGCCAGGTGATATCGGCGATGTTTAGCGTTTGTGCGAGCGCTCGCAAATCGTTGAGCAGCGGCCCGTCGCCGACGATGGCAAGGCGCAGCGTCGAGCGCAGTTGAGGTTGTTCGTTAACGAGTTGCGCGAACGCGTGCAGCAACGTGGCCTGGTCTTTCACCGCTTGTACGCGGCCCACCGTGCCGAACAGCATCAAGCCGTCTTCGCGAAATCCCGCCGGTAGCCAGCCGCGCGGTTTGGCCACACCGGGCGCGCCGGGGTGAAACCGCCCGGTATCGACGCCGTTACAGATAGGCGTGATGCGTCCGCTGTTGATGCCGATACGGGTTTCCAAATAACGCCGCAAATCGCGCGACACCGTGATGTAGTGCGTGACGAGCGGCGCATGCAGCCTGCGCAACAGCGCCGCTTTGCGGCTGCTGCCGTCCAGATTATCGACATCCCAACCGTGTTCGCCGTGCACGCAATGGCGAACGCCGGCGAGCCGCGCGGGCGGCAGCGCATCGAGCCCCGACATGTTGCGCGTGTGCACGATAGCGGGTTTCAACTCGCGGCACAAACGGTAGATGGCTTGGCGTAATCTCCAAATGCCGACTTTCGAGCGATTCAACGCGATGACATCGACATCCGCGCGTGTGATGCGATTGCGAAAATCCGAATAATCCTCGACGCAGGCAATCGCGTGGCGGTAGCGCAAAGGTGGCAGCTGATTCACCAGATTGACGAGCCCGTTTTCCATCCCCCCCATGTAGAGGTGGTGAATCACATGCAAGATCAGCGGCGGTGCGTCCGTCGTCACGTGGCTCGGCGTGTTAACCGGCGCTCGCGCGCCCGTGTAACAAAATCGAATAAAACCAGAGCGTTAGATTCTACTCGCGCAGGTCGCCGCGCGCTAGGGCGAAAAGGCGCGGCGCTTCACCCGGCGCAGTGTTGCGCCGAGTGCCGATGACTTTACGGCCAGCGCATCAAACGCTGCTCGAAATTGGCAACGAAGGCTCGGCCGCGTTGCCCAGTTTTTCTTGCCAGGATTTGCGGGTTTGGACCGACATGAGCGCGGCGTTTCTAAAGCGCAACGCCAATTTAACCCCAGCAGATTTTCTCTGCGGAACCTCGGCGCCTCCGCGGTGAAGTCTTTATTGTTTAGTTGCGTATATCCTGCAAAAACCACTCGGTCGGCAACTCGCGCGCGATGCCGGCGGCCTTGGCTTTTTCATACACCAGCCCGCTCACCGAGGAAAACTGCACGCCCCAATTGCCGATGGTGCGGTAGTGGGTGATTTGATCCTCGCGCGTGCGGCCTGGTTTCTTGCCGGTGAGCACATCGGTGTAGACCGGCCACTCGTCGAGTTTCAAATTTTTGGTGGCGCGCGGCAGGCGTTTTTGCTGTTCCTCGGTGCCCATCACGAAAGCGCCCAGGCTGCCGCCGATGCCTTTGCGATACATCTGGCTTTCCGGCAGCGGTAAACCTTCCTTGCCTTGCTGCACTTTGACATCGAAGCGTGCGGCCGCCGCGGCGGAAACCTCATGCGGGCCGAGGTTCACCACGTGCATGCCGGGTTCGAGCCATTCCGGCTCGATGGTGGGGTGGATGCTGTCGGTGCAAGTGGAGAGAATATCCACGCCACGTACGGCTTCGCGCGCCGAATCAACCGGCGTGACTTCGATGTTCAGCAGCTTCGACATTTCTTGGGCGTAGCGCTTGCGATTCTCCGGGTTGCGGCTAAACACTTTCACTTCTTTGATCGGCCGCACCACGCAATACGCTTCCAAAAACGTGCGTGCCATGCCGCCAGAACCCAACATACCGATGGTGCTCGCGTTCTCGCGCGCGAGTAGCCGCGTGCCGATGCCGGCAGCCGCGCCGACGCGCATGTGCTGCAGGTGGCCATCGTTCATGATCGCCAACGGCTCGCCGTTGCCGGAGCTGTAGAGAATGACCAACCCGCAAAACGTACCCGGCTGCACGCAGTATTTGTTTTCCGACACCGAGCCGTCCGCGCCTACTGGCCAATGCACGATGTCGGATTTCAGACGGACCGCGTAATAACCACCGCTGGAACCCTCGACGGAGCCGAAGCGGTAGTAACCGTCCTCGCGCTCGCACGGTACGTAGGTATCGATGCGCGGGCGGAAAATGGCTTTGCCTTCGGTCAGGCCTTTAAACGCCGCTTCCTGCACCTCGATGCAGTCGCGCATGGTGAGGACTTGGGCGACGACGTCGTTGTTGATGAGGAGCATGGCGGAATTCCGATTCGGAGGATCGACTGGCCTAGAAAAAAATCATCACGCCGATTTTATGCAAGGCAGCGGTAAAGCCGATGACGAGCAGCACAAACGCGCCGATTTTTACTTCAGCCCATTAGCCCTCCCAGTAACGTCCGCGCAAAAATGCAAACCAATCGGGAACCGCCGCGTCTTCGACATCTTGCCGCAGTCCAGCGGCGTCACCAAAGAACCACTTGAAATACTGGAGCAACACAGGGATCGCGATGATCAATGCCACCAACAGTAACACTGGATGATCAACAACACTCAGAAGCCAATCCAACGGCGGAGCCCGGCTATTGCTTGCGCAACGCCAACCGCGTTTCCATCGGCAGCGACACGCGTCCAAACAGCCGTGCGGGATGCAGATAATCTTCACCCGACTCGTCGATTACCCGCAGCATGCCCGCATCTTCTGCGGCGCTGTCGCGCAGGCGCTCGTACACCTTGCCGGGCTCGAGCGAGGCAGGTGTCTTTCCGCTCGACAAGCAGATAACGAAATGCCGCGAAGCGGCCTTAGAGGAAACGCTTGATTTTGTATTCGACTTTGCCGATGCCATGGGCTTCGTACCAATGTACTTCTGCGTTAACGATAGCGCCGGATTCCAACCGCACGCGTGCGTAGCCTTTTTTCTTAAGCCAATTGCCTTTCCCGTAGTGACGGGTGAGGCGCTTTAGCTCTCGAATGCCGCGGCCTCTGGCGATAGTTTCAACACTCAGCAGCGGCGGGATAACGCTGATCATAGCGCTATCCTAGTGAGTCCGCGGTACCGCCGTCAAATCAAGTTAGGCCGTCTTGCGCGCCCTGGCGGGCGTTTTCTTTGCGGCAGGTTTGTCATCCGCTGCTTTAGCCGCAGGCGCTGCCTTCGCCCCCGCCTTTGCCTCCCGCGGCGCAAACTCAAACGACACCTTGCCATCCCCGCCACGCACCAAAAACGCCGAAAACGGCCGGCCTTTTTTGCTGATGAATTTATGCAGCAAATCGGTCTTGCCGTCTTTCAAAAGCTTGGTGACCTGCTCGGGCTCGATGTTGCGCTGGAGGATGATTTTGCCGGTGCGAAAGTCGCAGGTGCGCGGCTGCGCGGCGAATTTTTCGCAAATGTACGCCATGCCATGGTCGTAGACTTTGTGGCCGCACTTGGGGCAGGCGCCGAGTGACTCCTGCCCGCTGAAGTCAACCGGCTCGGCGTCTTCACCACCCGCCTGGCCGAAATCGAATTCAAGTTTCATGTCGTCGGTGAGTTTGATCACCGCCGCGAACGGGCGCCCTAAACGGCTGCGAAAACCTTGCAGCGGGCCGATGGATTTTTTGGTCAATAATTCCTCGATCTCGGCGGGTTCAAACTGCCGCCCCGCCAAAATGCGCCACAGCGAAAACTCGAATTTGTCGCACTGGAATTTTTTGTAGTTCTCTTTCACCACGCCGCCGCAGCTCGGGCATTTGACCTTCAACGTGGCGTAATCGCCGGGCACGGTTTCGGACTCGTGCGATTTCGCCTGCTTGACGATGTGTTGCGTCATCTTGACGATTTCTTTCATGAACGCGGCACGTTTTAACTTGCCGTGTTCCATTTCTTTTAACTTGTATTCCCACTCGCCGGTCATTTCGGGCGAGGCGAGTTCGGGGATATCCAGCCCGCGCAGCAGTGTGAGCAGCGAAAACGCCTTGGGCGTGGCTTGCAGTTCGCGCCCATTGCGCACCACGTATTCCTCGGCGATCAATTTTTCGATGATCACCGCGCGCGTGGCCGGCGTGCCCAAGCCGCGCTCTTTCATCGCGTCGCGCAGTTCTTCGTCTTCCACCAGTTTGCCGGCGCCTTCCATCGCGGTGAGCAGCGTGGCTTCGGTAAAACGCGCCGGCGGCTTGGTTTGCAGCGCCAGCACGTCGATGTGTTCGGTCTTGGCTTTTTCGCCTTTTTTTACCGCCACCAAGTTGGGCGTATCGCTTTCTTCCGCCGCGGCCTTGCCGTGCACTTCCAGCCAGCCGGCGTTGACCAGCACGCGGCCTTCGCTCTTGAAGGCTTCTTTTTCCACCCGCGTGATGCGCGTGGTCACCAAATACTCGGCGCTGGGGTAAAACACCGCGAGAAACTGGCGCACCACCAAGTCGTAGAGTTTTTGTTCGATTTCCGACAGCGCCTTGGGCACTTGCGTGGTCGGGATAATCGCAAAGTGATCGCTGATCTTGGCGTTATTGAATATGCGCTTGTTGGGCTTGACCCAGCCTTGCTTCAGAATCTTTTTGGCCAACGGCGCGTAGGGTGTGCCATCGAAGGTGTCGAGCGTGGCTTTTACCGTTTCAAGGTAATCTTCCGGCAGCGCGCGCGAATCGGTGCGCGGATACGTGAGTACCTTGTGCTTTTCATACAACGCCTGCGCGATCGACAGCGTGGTGCGCGCGCTAAAGCCGAAGCGGCCGTTCGCGGCACGCTGCAAACTAGTCAAATCAAACAGCAGCGGCGAAGCCTGTGTTGAAGGCTTGCTTTCTTCCTCGATCTCGCCGGGCTTGCCTTCGCACTTGGCTTTGATCGCGTTGGCGCGTTTTTCGTCCCACAGGCGCTCGGCGCGCAGGTGCGCGTCGTCCGCCTCTTCAGTCTTGGGCTTGGCGAATTTTTCGTCGATCCAGCGCCCGACATATTCGCCTGCCGCCACGCCAAACGTCGCGTGCACTTCCCAATAATTCTTGGATACGAAGCGTTTGATCTTTTCTTCGCGCTCGACCAGGATCGCGAGTGTGGGCGTTTGCACGCGGCCTACCGGGGTTTTGTGAAAGCCACCGCTCTTACTGTTAAACGCGGTCATCGCGCGCGTGCCGTTGATGCCCACCAGCCAGTCGGCTTCCGAGCGGCACACCGCGGCGTCCGCCAGCGGCAGCATTTCCTCATCCGTGCGCAGCTTGGCGAAGCCATCCTTGATCGAGGCTGGCGTCATCGATTGCAGCCACAGCCGCTTCACCGGTTTTTTGCTGCCCGCGTGATTGACAATGTAGCGGAAAATCAGCTCGCCCTCGCGCCCCGCGTCGCAGGCGTTGATCACGCCGCTGACATCCTTGCGTTTGAGGAGCTTGGTCAAAAGCTTTAGCCGCGACTCGGTTTTTTCGATCGGCTGCAAGTCAAAGTGCGGCGGAATCACCGGCAAGTTCGCGAACGACCATTTGCCGCGCTTGACTTCGAACTCGTCCGGCACCGCGATCTGCACCAGGTGGCCGACCGCCGAGGACAGCACAAAGTCGTCGCTCTCGAAAAAGTCGTCGTGGCGCTTAAAGCCGCCCAGCACGCGCGCAATATCGCCAGCCACGGATGGCTTTTCGGCGATAATCAATTGTTTTGACATGACTTTTCGGACTTTTGGCGCGTTTGCTGTGTTGTGGTCACGCGACTTCGCACAACCGAGGGGGCAGATGATAAGAACAAATTTGCCGTACTGGCAAGCGCCGTACGTCAAGGTAGCTGCCGATCAACGCAAAAGTAAGCGCTGGCTTACGTAAAAAATATTCAATAAAAACAAATACTTATTAAATGCGTTGCCAGAGGCCGCCGGGCAGGCTGGCAACCGCGCCGGCAAGCTCCAGTTGCACCAGCGCGGCGCTGACTTCGTGCACCGGCAGGCCGGCGCGGCCGGCCAGGGTGTCGACATCGCAGGGGTCGAAGCCCAGGTGCGCGAGCAAGGGGTGGCTGGATGGGGTCGCCGCCGCCGGGGCGGGGCCGCCAGCGCCGTTATACGCCGTGCTAGCGGGCAGGGGCAGCCTCAGCTCGCTCAAGATATCAGCCGCGTCATCCACCAGCTTGGCACCCTGTTTAATCAACACGTGGCAGCCTTTGGCGAGCGTGGAGTGGATCGAACCGGGAATCGCGAACACCTCCTTGCCCAACTCGTTTGATAGTCGCGCGGTGATCAGCGAGCCGGACTGCAGGGCCGCTTCGACCACCAGACAGCCGCGCGTCATGCCGCTGATCAGGCGGTTCCTGCGCGGGAAATGGGCGGCGAGCGGCGGCGTGCCCAACGCGAATTCCGAGATCAGTGTGCCCTTGTCCGCGATCGCATGAGCCAGTTCGCGATTGCGCGCGGGGTAAACCTTATCCAGTCCGGTGCCGACGATGGCCACGGTCGAGGATAAACCCGCCAGCCCGCCGCGATGCGCCGCAGCGTCGATGCCCAGTGCCATGCCGCTGACAATGGTGAGCCCGGCGTTACTCAAGGCGCTGGCGAACGATTCCGCGGTCAGTTTGCCCTGCGCCGTGGCGTTGCGGCTGCCAACGATGGCGATTGCAGGATGGTTCAACAAGTCGAGCCGCCCCTTGACGTAAATCAGTGGCGGCGGATCGGCGGTTTGCAGCAGTGCTTGCGGGTACTCGTTATCGGCGAGTGTGACGATGTGATTGTTATTGTCTTCGAGCCACGCTTGGACTTTGGCCGGATCGCCGTAAAGATCGCCCTCGAGGATGGCGTCGGCCAACTTGCCGCTGACCACCCGCGTTAGCGCGCTGCGGTTAGCAGAGAGAATCTCTTCGGGCCCGCGAAACTCGGACAGCAGTTTGCGAAACGGCTCGCCGTGCAGCCCCGTGGTGAGCGACAGGCGCAACCACGCCGCCAGATCGTCAGGCAGCGCCATGCGTGCTTGAAGCGGGCGCGGCTAAGGCGTGGTGAACACGTCGTCCACCGCCACCGGCATGGTCGATTGCATGATCAATGCAAACGACGCCCGCTCGAAGGTGCGGAACACCATCGCCAGCCCGTAGCGTTCATCGGGAATCTTGGCGATGTCCGCGGCGGTGACCGGGTTGGGCTTGTCGAAAATAATCGGACTGCCGCGCACATTCAGTTGCAACTCGTTATGCGGGCGCGTCGCATCGCTGCCGGTGGGCCCGGTGCGGCCAAAAATCGGGCTGGTGCGCAGGGCGTAGCGCGAGGCCGAAGAGCTGCGGTGAAGCGCCAGCACGTGGCCCGTCTGCAAGCCGTCCTTGGCACCTTTGGACAACGACACCACCGAGTAGCGGCCGGTCTCGAAAATATTGTCGGTCATCGACATCACGCGGCCGCGGATTTGCGCGTCCGGCGCGCGCGGCACAAACGCGAACACCGGCGGCTCCTTGAGCACCGGGATCAGACGGTCGCCGGTGACAATTTCCTGGGTCGAGCGCGTGATCTCGACGCGGCTCATGTCACCGAATTGCCGCACTTGCGCTTCGCCAAGGTAAAGTCCCATGTAGCCCAGCGTCGCGCCGTTTTCCGGATCGATCAGCGGATCGCCGCGGCGGTAAATGTGATAGGTGGTACCCATGCCTTTTTTCAGGCCGCGCACATAGGCGATGTCACCGGTGGCCACAACCACGCGCGACTCCTGGGTCGCCACGATGTGCGGCGCGTTTTCGAGCTGGTTTTCCTCGAGCACCAACGGCCGCGACACAAACGGCTGAATCGCCCCCGGCGAGATCGTCGGCACCGCATCGGCGAGGTCTTCACTGCGTACGCGCGGCGACATGCGCGCTGATTCCACGCTAATGCGCCCGCTGGCGCGGTCGAGCACCAGCACGTCGCCCGGATAGATACGGTGCGGGTTGCGCACTTGCTCGCGGTTCATGTTCCACAACTGCGGCCAGCGCCAAGGCGAGGTAAGGTAGCGCCCGGCAATACTCCACAGCGTATCGCCACGTTGCACGGTGTAGCGCTCGGGCGCATCGGCCCGCAGCCCTTGCGGCGCCTAGGCGCTGGCGGCGCCGGCAAAGGCTATTGAAAAGCCCGCCAACAGCAACGATATAATCCGCGTTTTCATAGACATAGCTTCTACCCCGATGGATGGTCTTGCCGCTTGCGCGCAACATTCGAAAGCGTGGCAGCGGCGCGGCGCGTGTGACAGTGCACTAATTCACAATGTGCGCTAATTACGTGAAATCGCACATAAAATCGAACTGATCTCACACCGCGATGCGGTACAGGCACAACATGATAATTTGGTTTAAATTCTGCATCTAATTAACTCTATTCGCAATATTTTTTGTGGCCAAGCTAAGTATTTTGCTGTATCCCGACCCGCGCCTGCACACGGTGGCCGCGCCAGTCGCCCAGGTAAATGACGAAATTCGTCAATTAATCAAGGACATGGCGCAGGCCATGTATGCCGCGCCGGGTGTTGGCCTTGCCGCAACACAAGTCGATCGTCACCTGCGCATCATTGTGGTCGACACCTCGCCCGCGCACGACAACCTGCTTGCCTTTATCAACCCGGAATTGGTCCAAACCAGTGGTGATGCCGAGCTTGAGGAGGGCTGTTTGTCGGTGCCCGGCATCTACGAAAAACTAAAGCGCGCGCAAAAAATTCGCGTGCGCGCGCTCAACGCCGAGGGCGAACCCTTCGAGCACGAGGCCGAAGGCCTGCAAGCCGTGTGCATCCAGCATGAAATGGATCATCTCGACGGCAAGGTTTTCGTGGAAAAGCTGTCCCGCCTCAAGCAAACCCGTATCTTGGCCAAGCTTAAAAAGCGCGAACGCGAAAGTGAGTAAGCGCTATATTATCTGCTGACGCGCTGCGGATATTACTTAACATATTGATTTTATTCATTATTTTTTAAGGCATGAAACTCATTTTTGCCGGCACTCCGGCATTTGCCGCGACGGCGTTGAGCGCCTTGATCGCCGCCGGGCATGAGATCATGTTAGTGCTTACTCAGCCCGACCGGCCGGCGGGGCGCGGGTTAAAACCGGCACCGTCCGAAGTCAAAAAACTTGCCCAACGACACGGCTTGGGCGTGGAGCAACCGCTCACTTTAAAGGACGCCGCGGCGCAAGCCTCGATCGCGCACGCCGATGCCGACGCCATGATCGTCGCCGCCTACGGGCTCATTTTGCCCAAGGCAGTACTGGCGCTGCCGCGGCTGGGCTGCATCAACATTCACGCCTCGCTTTTGCCGCGTTGGCGCGGCGCCGCACCCATTCAGCGCGCCATCCTCGCCGGTGACGCTGAAACCGGCATCACCATCATGCAGATGGATGAGGGGCTCGACACCGGCGATATGCTGCTGCGGCGCGCCACCCCCATCGGCAGTGAAGAAACCGCCGGCGAACTGCACGATCGGCTGGCTGCGCTGGGCGGCGAACTCATCGTCCAAGCGCTGCAACACCGGCCCGCGCCGATCAAGCAAGACGCGGCGCTGGCCACCTACGCCGCCAAGATTACCAAGGAAGAAGCGCTGATTGATTGGCGCCGGGACGCGCTGAGCATCCAGCGGCAGGTGCGCGCCTACCACCCGTTTCCCGGCGCGCTCACCACGCTTAACGGCGAGCGCATCAAACTCGCGCGCGCGCGCGTGGTGGCGCTCGCCGGCGCACCCGGTGTGGTTTGCGCAAGCGCGCCCGGCGCACTGGTGATCGCCTGCGGCAGCGGCGCCATCGAGGTTACGCAACTGCAACGCGCCGGCGGCAAAACCATGCCCACGGCGGCGTTTTTGGCGGGTTTTGCGATTGCGCCCGGCGCGCAATTCGGTAGCTGATGCGCGAAGCGCAAGTGCTGGCGGCGGGCGTCCTGCAGCGCGTGCTCGAGGGGCGCAATCTTGACGCCGAACTCGCGGCGCTGTGGCAAAGCCTGTCCGCGGCGGCCAACACAACAGCGCCGCGCGCGCTCGTGCAAGACCTGTGTTACGGCGTGCTGCGCCATCTGGGCGCGATCGATGCGATGCTCGCGCCGCTACTGGCCAAACCCTTGCGCGACGAACGGCTGCGTCAATTGCTGCGCATCGCGCTCTACCAACTCCGTCACACCAAGGCCGCGCCCCACGCCGTGGTTGATCAAGCGGTGGATGCCTGCGCGATGCTCAAGGCCGCGCCCGCCAAGGGTTTGGTCAATGCCGTGCTGCGCGCGTTTTTGCGCCGGCAAACCGAGTTGGAAGCCGCCAACCAGTCGAGCGAGGTTGCACGCTACTCGTTTGCGCAATGGTGGATCGACCAACTGCGCGCACAGTGGCCGCAACATTTTGGCGACATCCTGCGGGCGGGTAACCAGCACGCGCCGCTCGCCCTGCGCGTGAACGCCCGGCGCATCACGCGCGAGGCTTATATGCAGCAACTTGCCGCCGCCGGCATCGGCGCGCGTGCGCTGGAAGGCCACGCCGTGGTGCTTGACCAGGCGCGCCCGGTACACGCCATGCCCGGCTTTGCCGAGGGCCTGGTGTCGGTGCAGGATGTCTCGGCGCAGCGCGCCGCGCCCCTGCTCGACGCACGCGACGGTATGCGCGTGCTCGATGCCTGCGCAGCGCCCGGCGGCAAAACCGCGCATGTGCTGGAGCTTGCCGAGGTGGCGTTGACCGCGCTGGATCATGACGCAGCGCGTCTTCAACGCGTTCAATCCAACCTGCGGCGCCTGCGTCTGAATGCCAACGTGGTATGCGGCGATGCCGCGCAGCCGCCGGCCTGGTGGGATGGCGTGCCGTTCGATCGCATCCTCGCCGATGTGCCGTGCTCGGCCTCCGGCGTCACGCGCCGCCACCCCGATATCAAATGGTCGCGGCGCGTGACCGACCTTGTGCAATTCGCCGCGCGGCAACACGCGATGCTCGATGCCTTGTGGCGATTGCTTGCGCCTGATGGTAAATTCCTGTATGTGACATGTTCCGTGTTCAGGGAAGAAAATCACCAACAGGTCGCGCGTTTTATCGAGCGCCACCCCGATGCCGAGCGAGAGCCGCTACCGACCGCCGCGTTTCCCGCCGATCTCGCCGGACAAATATTGCCCGATGCCGTGCACGATGGCTTTTATTACGCGTTACTGCGCAAGGTTTGACTTAGGCAGGGCGTGGCCAGCGCGCCTCGCCGCCGGGGTGATGTTTCCCCTCGTTCCCATTGTTCTCATCCTGCTCGCCATGCTCGGCGCCGGCGCCACGCTCGCCAACGGCATCGATGTGCGCAAGGCGGTGGTTAGCGCCGCGGAGGAGGGCTACTACCTGGAAGCCGAGCTCGACGTGCGGCTGACCCCGTTTCTTGACGATGCCTTGCACAAAGGCGTGCCGTTGTATTTCGCGCTGGATTTTGAACTCATCCGCTCGCGTTGGTACTGGACCAACGAGAAGGTGGCGCTGGTGCAACTGCAGCAGCGCCTGGCGTTTAACACGCTCACCCGGCAATACCGCGTGGGCAGCGGCTCGTTGTATCAGAATTTCACCTCGCTCAAAGAGGCGCTCGACTACATGAGCCGACTGCGCCGTCGGCTTGATTTGGAACCGGGCAGCCTGCGCAAGGACACCAGCTATGCCGCGGCGCTGCGCATGCGGCTGGATGCCGCGCAGTTGCCCAAGCCGTTTCAGTTGCAAACCGGGCGCAACCGGGATGTCAGCTCCGACTGGTTTCGCTGGACGGTGAGCCCATGATGAGCCGCGCGAACGCACCCGTCACCCCGCTGGGCAGCGCCACACCGTCGCGGCGGCGCCGATTCGCCATCGTGGCGCTGCTGGGGCTTTGCGCGGTCGGGCTCTTCCTGCTCGCCACCGCCAGCGCCAACACCGCGTGGTTTGCCCAGCATTATCGGACGCTGTTGATCGTCAACGGCGGCATCACGCTGTTGTTGATGGCGCTGGTGATCCGTCAACTGGTGATGCTCAACAAGCGCCTGCGCGCACGGGTGTTTGGCGCCAGGCTCACGTTGCGCCTGCTGCTGTTGATGTCGCTGATGGCGATCGTGCCGGGCGTGCTGCTGTTTAGCATGTCGATGCAATACATGGGCCGCAGCATCGAGTCGTGGTTTGACGTGAAGATCGACAAAGCGCTCGAAGGCGGCCTGAATCTGAGCCGCGACGTGCTCGACAACATGCTCAAAGAGCTGCGCACCAAGGCCAACGCCACCGCGCTGCAGTTGTCCATGCGCCCGGCGGCGGAGCACCCGCTCGCGCTCAACGCGTTGCGCGAGCAGGCCGGCGCGCACGAGGCGGCGCTCTACACCGCCCGCGGGCGCGTGATCGCCACCTCAGGCAACGAACACACCCATCTCATGCCCGATGCGCCGCCCGCGGAAGCGCTGCGGCTGTTGCGCTCGCGCCAGACCTATGCGGCGGCGGACGCCACGCCGGAGCGCGGCTTGCTGCTGCGCGTGGTGGCGCCGGTGAGCGGCGCGTTGCTGAAGGAGGAGCCGCGCGCCTTGCAATTGATTTATATCGTGCCGCAAAGCCTCGCGCAAAACGCCGAGACCGTGCAATCGGGCTACCGCGAGTACCAAGAGCTGGTGTTGGGGCGCACCGCGCTAAAACGGCTTTACCGCGTGACACTGTCGCTCACGCTGCTGTTGTCGCTGCTCGCCGCGCTGGCGGCGGCGATATTTCTGTCGGAAGAATTCGCTGCGCCGTTAAACGCGCTGGCCGAAGGCACGCGCGCGGTGGCGCAGGGTGACTTTAGCCGCCGCGTGCCGGTGGCGAGCCGCGATGAGCTGGGCGAACTCACGGTGTCGTTTAACAGCATGACCACGCAGCTTGAAAACGCGCGCAACCAGGCGCTGCGCGACCAGGCCGAGGTCAACAAAGCCAAGGCGTATCTGGAAAGCGTGCTCGCGCACCTGTCTGCCGGCGTGCTAGTGTTGGACGATCAATTGCGCCTGGTGAGCGCCAACGCCAGCGCCCACACCATACTCGGCCTGGAGGTGATACAGGCCGGTGCGCTCATCAACACCTGCACCGGGCAGTGGCGCGGCGTGGAGGAATCGCTTAGCGTGCTGGCCGCTGAAATCGAAAGCGGTTTCAAGAGCGCCCAGGATCACGGCATCGCCGAATGGGAAAGCCAAACCACGCGCCACACTACCGGTGGCGAGCAGCAACTGCTGTTGCGCGGTAAGGCGCTGCCGCGCATCGCGGCGGGCGGCGGTGAACACGAAAGCGGCGGCTATGTCGTGGTGTTTGACGATGTGACGCATGTGCTGCAGGCGCAGCGCGACGCGGCGTGGGCGGAGGTGGCGCGGCGGCTCGCGCATGAAATCAAAAACCCGCTGACGCCGATCCAGCTTTCCGCCGAGCGTTTGCAGCTTAAGCTCGCCGACAAGCTTGATGCAGCCGGCGCCGGCATGCTCAATCGCTCGACCCAAACCATCGTCAATCAAGTGGCGGCGCTAAAACGCATGGTCGACGCGTTTAGCCAGTATGCGCGCGCGCCGGAGCCGGAGAAGCGCGAACTGGATTTGAACTCGCTGGTGCGCGAGGTGTTGACGCTGTATGAATCGCTCGGTTCGCGCATCAAACTCGATCTCGCGCCGGCGTTGCCGCCGATCGTGGGGGATGCGGCGCAGTTGCGCCAGGTGATTCATAACCTCATGCAAAACGCGCAGGACGCGCTGGCCGAGACCGCCGCGCCCAGCATCACCCTGGCGAGCGTGGCGAGCGAGGGCGCGATACGCTTTAGCGTGACCGACAACGGCAGCGGCTTTCCGGAGCCGTTGATCAAACGCGCCTTCGAACCTTATGTGACCACCAAGGTCAAGGGCACGGGCCTGGGGCTTTCCATCGTCAAAAAGATCATCGAGGAACACGGCGGCGGCGTGACGATCGCCAACGTTGAACCGCGCGGCGCGCGCGTGTCGATCACCTTGCCGGCGGGCGCGCAGCGTGATGCGCGGCTGCCCACGGCGGCTTGAGCGCGGCGTTTGTGCAACTTGAACGGATGAGGCGGCATCAGTAATTTGAACCACGGAAGATAAACGTATGCAAAACATACTGGTGGTGGACGATGAAATCGGCATTCGCGAGCTTTTGTCGGAGATCTTGAGCGACGAAGGCTACAAGGTCGAACTCGCGCAAAACGCCAGCGAGGCGCGCGCGCGGCGGCAGGCGGCGCGCCCGGACATGGTGCTGCTCGATATCTGGATGCCCGATACCGACGGCATCACGCTCTTGAAGGAGTGGGCGAGCAGCGGGCTGCTGACCATGCCGGTGGTGATGATGTCGGGCCACGGCACCATCGACACCGCGGTGGAGGCCACCCGCATCGGCGCCTATGACTTTCTGGAAAAACCCATCGCGCTGCAAAAGCTGCTGACCTCGGTGGGCAAGGCGTTAAAACACGGCGCGGCGCAGCCCCAGCCCGCGGCCTCGCTGGCCGCGCTGGGCCGCTCGCCGGTCATCGCGGATTTAAAACAGCGCCTGGATCGCATTGCCGCCACGCGCACGCCGGTGACGTTGATGGGCGAGCCCGGCTGCGGCATCGAGGAGTGCGCACGCGTGCTGCACACCCGCAACACGCCGTGGGTCACGCCCGAGACCAACGGCCAGCTCGCCGAACAGCCGATCGAACTGCTGAACGCGGCGCGCGAGGGCACGCTGTTCGTGCACGATGTGGCGGCGCTTACCCGCGCCGAGCAACGCGGCATGCTGTTGCTGCTCTCCAAAATTTCGCGCTACAACACGCGCGTGGTGTGCGGCGCCTCGCGCGCGCTGGCCGATGCGGCCGCTAACGGCGAGTTCGACGCGAAGCTCTACGAATTGCTGTCGGTGTTGACGATTAACGTGCCAAGCCTGAGGCAGCACCGCGAAGACGTGCCCGAAATCGCTAGCCTTATTTTGAATCGCATGATCGAGGCCAAGGAAATTCCGCCGCGGCAGTTTTCCACCGCGGCGCTAAACGCGCTGCGTAATTTCGAATGGCCTGGCAACGTTACGCAACTCGAAAGCGTGGTGCGCACGCTGGCGCAAACCGCGCACGCCGACGAAATTACCGCCGATCACGTGGCGCGCGCGCTGCCCGAACCGGCGGTTGAGCCCGCGCAACAAGTGCTTGCCTTCGATCAACCGCTGCGCGAAGCGCGCGATGCATTCGAGCGCGCGTACTTCGAATATCACTTGGGCAAAGAGGGTGGCAACATCAGCCGCGTGGCGGAAATCGTTGGGCTCGAGCGCACGCATTTGTATCGCAAGTTAAAGCAACTGGGGGTTAAGCTCGCACGACGCGAGCAATAAAAAATTCAATAAAATCAGATACTTATAAGATCAATATCGATGTTCGTTCTCGTACGGCGAGAGGTTTGCGGCGCATGACCTAAGGCAATACCGTTCGCTTAGCCGGTTTGTCCGTTCGGGCTGAGCTTGTCGAAACCCGTTCACACTGCTACGCCCTTCGACAGGCTCAGGGCGAACGTGGCTTAAACGAACAGCATTGTGACCTAAGGTGTTACCTTTGTGAAGCTGCGCGGTAGCGGCGGCGTTGCATCAGACTATGATCCGAAGGCTGCCAACCCTTCGCGCGCGTAGATGCTGGTCGATTCCGCGGTATGGGTGCGATATTTCAGGGGAGAGCGCAGGGCCGAAGTCGAGCTGCTGACGGGCGCCCTGAGGCAATCAAAGGCTATTTGGTTGGCACCCCCCATCTTGCAAGAGGTGTTGCAGGGCGCTGACCGGCTAGATTGCTTTAATCGTTGGGATCGTGTGTTGGGTAACCTGCCGATGCTTCTACCCCACGACTTACGCGCGATCACGCGGGCTGCGGCGCGCCTTTATGCGCAATGCCGCTGGAAAGGGGTTACACCAAGATCGGCCAACGATTGTTTGATCGCAATGTATGCGATTGAACATGAGGTGCCCTTATTGCATTGTGAACGAGATTTCGATCACATCGCTCGTGTCGACCCGCGATTGAAGGTTGTGGCGGTAACTTGAGCAGTAACAATGTCTCAGACGCGTTTCGGCTGGGAGTCGCTCGCCCCGCCCCCCGGCGCTATAATCGCGCATTCTTTTGCCGCTCTTCAAACCCACCGCCATGACTTTCCAAGCCAATCTGGCCAACGCGATCCGCGCGCTTGCCATGGATGCCGTACAACAGGCCAATTCCGGCCATCCGGGCATGCCGATGGGCATGGCCGATATCGCGCAAGTGTTGTGGAACAAGCACTTGCGCCACAATCCGGCGAACCCCGCGTGGGCCAATCGCGACCGCTTTGTGCTGTCCAACGGGCATGGCTCGATGCTGCTTTACGCGCTGCTGCATTTATCCGGCTACGATTTGCCGATGGCGGAGCTGAAAAAGTTTCGTCAACTGCATTCAAAAACACCGGGTCACCCGGAATACGGCTGCGCGCCGGGCGTGGAGACGACCACTGGGCCGCTGGGCCAGGGGCTCGCCAACGCGGTGGGCATGGCGATCGCCGAGCGCATGCTGGCGGCAGAGTTTAATCGCGATGGGCATCCCCTCATCGATCACCGCACTTATGTGTTCGCGGGTGACGGCTGTTTGATGGAAGGCATTTCGCACGAGGCGTGTTCGCTCGCCGGTACGTTGGGCTTGAACAAGTTGATCGTGCTGTATGACGACAACGGCATTTCCATCGACTCCGAAAAGGGGCAGCTAAAGCAGTGGTTCACCGACAACACGCCGCAGCGCTTCGAGGCGTACGGCTGGCGCGTGATCCGCGATGTCGATGGCCATAACCCGGCTGCGGTGGATGCGGCGATCCAGCAGGCGCAATCCGAGGCCGCGAAGCCCACGTTGATCTGCTGTAAAACCGTGATTGCCAAGGGCGCGCCGAAAAAAGCCAATACCGGTGCTGCACACGGCGCGCCGCTGGGCGCGGAGGAAATCGCCGCCACGCGCGCGGCCATCGGCTGGTTGCATGCGCCGTTTGAAATCCCCGAATCGGTGTACGCGGGTTGGAACGCGCGTGCGCGTGGTGGCGAGCTTGAAGCCGCGTGGGATGCAAAATTCGCGGCTTATCAAAAAGCGCACCCGCAACTCGCGGCGGAGCTGGAGCGCCGTCTGCTCGGCAAACTGCCGCGCGATTGGAAGGCGCACGTCGCTAAAGTGCTCGCGGCGGTAAACGAAAAAGCCGAAACCGTCGCCACGCGCAAGGCGTCGCAAAACGCGATTGAAGCGCTGGCGCCCGCGCTGCCCGAATTGGCTGGCGGTTCCGCCGATTTGGCCGGATCAAACCTCACCTGGTGGTCGGGCTCGAAAGCGGTTGGCAATACCGGTGGCGGCAATTATTTGTTTTTTGGCGTGCGCGAATTCGGCATGTCGGCGATCGCCAACGGCATGGCGTTGCACGCTGGGGTGATTCCGTACGTGGCGACGTTTTTGGTGTTCTCCGATTACGCACGCAATGCGCTGCGCCTGGCGGCGTTGATGAAACAGCGCGTGGTGTTTGTTTACACGCATGATTCTATCGGGTTGGGTGAAGACGGCCCGACGCATCAGCCGGTCGAGCACATGGCGACCTTGCGTGCGCTGCCGAATATGGATGTGTGGCGGCCCTGCGATGCCTTCGAGTCGACGGTGGCGTGGGTGTCGGCCATCGAGCGCCGCGATGGGCCGACGAGTCTCTTGTTCTCGCGGCAGAATCTGCCGTTTCAAACACGTTCGGTGGTGCAGCGTGACGATACGGCGCGCGGCGGCTATGTGTTGTCCGACGTGGCCGGCGTGAAAGCGGTGTTGATTGCCACCGGCTCTGAAGTTGCCGTCGCGCTTGAAGCGCAAAAAAAACTCGCGGAGGAAAACATTCCCGTGCGTGTGGTGTCCATGCCTTCAACCACCGTGTTCGACCGGCAGGACGGTGTGTATCGCTCGGCGGTGCTGTTAAGAGGTGTGCCGCGCGTGGCGATCGAAGCGGGGGTGTCGGATTTTTGGCGCAAATACGTGGGGCTGGAAGGCGCGGTGGTGGGCATCGACCGATATGGCGAATCCGCGCCGGCTGGTGATTTGTTCAAATATTTTGGTTTCACCGCGGATCACGTCGTCAAGGTGGTCAAAAAAACGATTAAAAAGTAATATACGTAAGTATTTGATTTAATTATATATTTTTAGAGGAGTCACCATGGCAATCAAAGTGGGTATTAACGGATTTGGGCGCATCGGGCGCATGGTGTTTCGCGCGGCGGCGCAGGATTTTCCCGACATCGAGGTGGTGGGCATCAACGATTTGCTCGAGCCCGAATACCTCGCTTACACCTTGAAGCACGACTCGGTGCACGGCAAATTCAAGGGCGACATTTCGGTCGACGGCAACACCCTGGTCGTGAACGGCAAGCGTAGCCGCTTGACGCAAATCAAAGACCCGGCCGAACTGAAATGGAACGAAGTCGGCGCCGATATCGTGATCGAATCCACCGGCTTGTTCCTTGATAAGGCCTCGGCGGAAAAGCACCTCAAGGCGGGCGCGAAAAAAGTCATCATGTCAGCACCCTCGAAAGACGACACGCCGATGTTTGTGTATGGCGTGAACGACAAGAGCTACAAAGGCCAGGCGATTATTTCCAACGCCTCGTGCACCACCAACTGCCTGGCGCCGGTGGCGAAAGTGCTCAACGACAAATGGGGCATCAAGCGCGGCCTGATGACGACGGTGCACGCGGCGACCGCGACGCAAAAAACCGTCGACGGCCCGTCGAACAAGGATTGGCGCGGCGGCCGCGGTATTCTGGAAAACATTATTCCGTCCTCGACCGGCGCGGCCAAAGCGGTGGGCGTGGTGATTCCCGAGCTGAACAAAAAATTGACCGGCATGGCGTTTCGCGTGCCGACCTCCGACGTGTCGGTGGTGGATTTGACAGTAGAGCTCAACAAAGCCGCCACTTATGAGGAAATCTGCGCCGAAATGAAGGCGCAATCGCAAGGGGCGCTAAAAGGCATCTTGGGCTATACCGAAGAAAAAGTCGTCTCCACCGATTTCCGCGATGAAGTGTGCACCTCGGTGTTTGATGCCGAAGCCGGCATCGCGCTCGACCCGACGTTTGTCAAGGTGGTGTCGTGGTACGACAACGAGTGGGGCTACTCCAGCAAAGTGCTGGAGATGGTTAGGGTGATGGCGAAGCAGTAAACGTAAAATCGAACCCCTTCACCGCGGAGGCGCAGAGGCGCAGGAACCCCCGCAGAGAAAACCCAAATAGGGTTTCTCTGCGTAAACTCTGCGCCTCCGCGGTGAAGATTTTGAAGTTATCGGTTTATGACTTTTCTACGACTAGCTGATCAAGCCCTCGCCGGCAAACGCGTCTTCATCCGCGCCGATCTCAACGTCCCGCAAGACGACAACGGCAACATTACCGAAGACACGCGCATCCGCGCGACGCTACCCGGCATCCGGCACGCGTTAAAAGCGAGTGCCGCGGTGATGGTGACTTCGCATCTGGGCCGCCCGACGGAGGGCGCGCTGACGCCCGAGGATTCGCTGGCGCCCGTGGCCAAGCGCATGTCGGAGTTGCTTCACGCGCCGGTGCGGCTCATCGCTAACTGGGTCGATGGCGTCGCGGTCGAACCCGGTGAAGTCGTGATGCTGGAAAACTGCCGCGGTAATAAAGGTGAAAAGAAAAACGACGACACTCTCGCCAGGAAAATGGCGGCGCTGTGTGACATTTACGTGAACGATGCCTTCGGCACCGCGCATCGCGCGGAGGCCACCACCCACGGCATGGCGAAATACGCCACGATCGCCTGCGCCGGGCCGTTGATGGCCGCCGAGCTCGATGCCCTGGGTAAAGCGCTTTCCAATCCGACGCGGCCGCTGGTGGCGATTGTTGCGGGTTCCAAGGTGTCGACCAAACTTACGATTTTGAAGTCGCTTGCCGCTAAAGTAGATCAATTGATCGTCGGCGGCGGCATCGCCAATACCTTCATGCTCGCCTCCGGCATGCGCATCGGCAAGTCGCTGGCCGAGCCGGATCTCGTGGGCGCGGCGCACGAAGTGATCGACCTCATGAAAGCGCGCGGCGCCGAAGTGCCGCTGCCGGTGGACGTGGTGGTGGCCGATCAGCTCTCGCCGATGGCACGCGGCAACCGCGTCAACGCCACTGAGGTGCAGCCGGGCGACATGATCCTCGACATCGGCCCAAAATCGGCTGCGGTGCTTGCGACCATCATCGCCAAGGCCAGCACCATCGTGTGGAACGGCCCGGTGGGTGTGTTTGAATACGATCAATTCGCGGGCGGCACCAAGGTGGTGGCCGAAGCGATTGCGGCGTCCAAAGCGTTTTCGATAGCCGGCGGCGGCGACACGCTGGCGGCAATTGCCAAATACAAAATTGAAGACAAAATCTCTTACATCTCGACCGGCGGCGGTGCGTTCCTGGAGTTTCTCGAAGGCAAGAAGCTGCCGGCGGTGGAGATGTTGGAGCAGCGGGCGGCGTAAGAATTTCAAGTGGGTATCGACAGAAATTATTACCATTAACCAATAACCAATAACCAATAACAACTAAAACCTCCCCTGTCATTCCCGCGAAGGCGGGAATCCATACGATGTAGCCTACGGCATTGCGTTATGGGTTCCCGCCTCATTTGAGGGGAAATCGGGAACGACAGTGCAGGTATGGAACCTATATCCCAACATGACCCGCCGCACCAAAATCGTAGCAACCCTGGGCCCCGCCTCCAGCGACAAAAAAACCCTGGAGCGCATGATCGCTGCTGGCCTCGATGTGGTGCGCATGAATTTTTCGCACGGCACGGCGGACGAGCATCGCAAGCGCGTGGCGCTGGTGCGCGCCCTTGCCCGCAAAGCAGGGCGTGCGGTGGGGGTGCTGGTCGATCTGCAAGGGCCGAAAATCCGCATCGGCCGCTTCAAGGACAACAAGATCAACTTGGAGGCTGGCGCCAAGTTCGTGCTCGATGCCGAATGCAAACTCGGCGATCAGCGTGTCGTCGGCCTTGATTACGTTGACTTGCCCAAGGACGTGCGCACCGGCGACACGCTGTTGTTGGACGATGGGCGCATTGTGCTGGGCGTGTCATCGGTGAAGGGCTCGCGCATCAACACCGTGGTGGAACTTGGCGGGCCGTTGTCCAACAACAAAGGCATCAACCGCAAGGGCGGCGGGCTCACCGCGCCGGCGTTGACCGACAAAGACAAACAAGACATCAAAATCGCGGCCCAGTTGAAGGCGGATTTTCTCGGCGTGTCGTTTCCGCGCTCGGGCGAGGATATGAACTGGGCGCGCGATCTGATGCGCAAGGCGGGCGGCAACAGCCTGCTGGTGGCGAAGATCGAGCGCGCCGAGGCGATTACCGCGCTCGATGAAATCATCGACGCCTCCGACGTGATCATGGTGGCGCGCGGCGATCTTGCGGTGGAGGTCGGCGATGCGGTGGTGCCCGCGCTGCAAAAGCGCATGATTCGCGCCGCGCGCGAAAAAAACAAATTGGTGATCACCGCCACGCAGATGATGGAGTCGATGATTCAAAACCCGATCCCCACGCGCGCGGAAGTCTCGGATGTCGCCAACGCCGTGCTGGACGGCACCGACGCGGTGATGCTCTCCGGCGAAACCGCCGCCGGTAAATACCCGGCGGAGACGGTGGCGGCGATGGCGCGCGTGTGCGTCGAAGCGGAAAAAGAAGATCCCACCCAAAACGAGCGCATGCGGCGCGAAGCGCTGGGCGAAGTGGAAGAAGCGATCGCGCGCGGCACGGTGTTCACTGCAAACAACCTCAACATCAAAGCGGTGGCGGCGATGACGCAAAGCGGCAAGACGCCGCTGCTGATGTCGCGGCTGTCGACCGCGGTGCCGATCTATGCGCTCTCCTCGGTGGTGGAAACACGGCGGCGCGTGACGCTGTTTCGCGGCGTCTATCCGGTGCGTTTCAAGGGCGAGCGCAACCGCGAGCGCGCATTGAATCTCGCCGAAGCGGAGCTCATCAAACGCGGCGCCGTGCAAAGCGGCGATTACATCGTGATCACCATCGGCGAGCCGTTCGGCAAATCGGGCGGCACCAACACCATGAAAATCGTGAAGGTGGGCGAACATCGGCATGCGTGATTTCGCGTGAAACGTGAAATGTGGAACGTGAAAGCGCGCGACGGCAGTAGTAAAATGCCAGCCAGAAGTCGGGGAATATCATAAGTATTTGATTTAATCGGAGAATTTTTATGGCATCAAATGACTTAAACGCTATCGCCAAAGCGATGGTCGCGCCCGGCAGGGGCATTCTCGCGGCGGACGAATCCACCGGCACCATCGGGCGGCGCTTTGACAGCATCAGCGTCGAGAACGTCGAG